>QCPD01000052.1 GCA_003209755.1 Prochlorococcus sp. AG-436-C14 | reverse complement strand
CTTGGACAATTACAAGAAGCAGAACTATCTATTCGCAAATCAATAGAACTTAATCCCAATCTCTTTAATTCTCATTTCCTTCTAGGAACAATCCTTATCGGGAAAAAGCAACTAAAAGAAGCAGAATTATCTCTACGCAAAGCGATTGAACTCAAATCTGATTGCGCTGAAGCATATTCCAATCTAGGAAGCCTATTAATTGATCTTGGCAACTTACAAGAAGCAGAATTATCTCTACGCAAAGCAATTAAACTGACACCTGATTGCGCTGAAGCATATTCCAATCTAGGAAGCCTATTAATTGATCTTGGTAACCTACAAGAAGCAGAATTATCTCTACGCAAAGCAATTAAACTCAAACCTGATCTCGCTGAGGCATATTCCAATCTGGGAAAAATATTGAGAGATCTTGAACAATTACAAGACGCAGAATTAGTTACTCGCAAAGCAATTAAGCTGGATCCTGACTTGGCAATAGCGAATTACAATCTAGGAAACATTTTGAGAGATCTTGGGAACTTACAAGAAGCAGAATTAGTTACTCGCAAAGCAATTAAATTAAATCCTGATTTCACCAATGCTTATTTCAATCTATTTCGCCAATACGAAGAAACAAATAATTTAGAAAAACTAGAAAAATCTATAAAAGAGTTTAGTAATATTGATAATATTGAAAATGAACTTTTTCTATTCAGGGCTAGATTAAGCTATAGAAATAAGGAATATAAAGCCGCTCAAAATCTAATTAATATGATATCTAATCAATGGATAGAAAGAATTAATAAGGATGAAAAAGTAATATTTTGGAGTTATAAAGGATTTATAGAGGATAAGGAGAAAAATTATGATATTGCCTACTCTTGCTTTCAAAAAAGTCAATCAAATATGAATTTTGAAAGATTCAGTAAAGATTCCTACCTACAAATCATTGATTCTTATAAAGAAAGCTTAATTCATAAAAAACTAATTATCAATAAGTTGAATAATGAGTTTCAAGATGATAATCTTGTATTTTTAATAGGGTTCCCGCGATCTGGAACTACTCTTCTAGATACTATTCTTAGAAGTCATCGAGACATTGAAGTATTAGAAGAAAAGCCACTAATTGCAACTATTGAAAAATTAATCATAGAAAATTTACATACAAAGCTGGATGATATTTTCAATATTTCAGAGAATAATATAATAATCCTTAGACGAAAATACTTTGAATTATTGGAGAGCTACAAGAAGAAAAATACAAGCATAATTATTGATAAATTGCCATTAAATACATCGTCAATTCCACTTATCAACCTAATGTTCCCAAACTCAAAACTAATCTTCAGTCATAGACATCCATACGACACAGTTTTATCTTGCTTTCAACAGATGTTTAAACCAAATGAAGCAATGGCAAACTTCGTAGATCTTAAATCATCTTCAAGAATGTATGACAAAGTTATGGGTGCTTGGGATATATACAAAAGAGAGCTTTCTCTTCAATTCATAACATCCAAATATGAGCATCTTATTGAGGAATTTGATGATCACACCTTAGAAATATTAGAATTTTTAGGCGTTGGATGGGATGAAAATGTTAAAAACTATAGAAAAACAGCATTAGGAAGAGGAGCGATCAATACGCCCTCTTCTTCTCAAGTTGTTCAACCTCTATATAAGTCATCGATAGAGAAATGGAAAAACTATGAGAAATACTTTGAGGATTGTCACCAATATCTAGAGAAATGGATTTCATATTTTGACTATTAACCTCTCTTTAAAAGGCACTACTTCCAAGAAGATAAGACACAAATAAACTTACAAAAAGGTAATGGATCTGATCAGCTTAGGAATCACTAATGGCAGCATATTAGGAGAGCTTGCGGAATCGATTGATAAGATCAAAGCAACAGCAGAAATTTCAACAAAGCAAAGCGAAGAGTTAGCGAATACATAGAACAAAGAATCCTATTTCTGATTTGGAGTAGAGAGCACCCATAGACGGGTGATCTGTTTTTATGCCTTTATGTGATGACTTCAATCAAGTAGTTGATTGGCAAAATAGTTCGTTTTATCCAACAAGCACTT
>QCPD01000051.1 GCA_003209755.1 Prochlorococcus sp. AG-436-C14 | reverse complement strand
AGCCAAGATAGAAGTGAACGTTTGCTAACCAGGCTCTAGCTGTATGAGCACCAGTAGCAAGTGAAGCGTCGGTATCAACAAAATATGGAGCGAAATCAAACTTCAGTTGAAGTACATCTCCAAAAAATTCTGTTGAATAAACGGTTGTATTTGTTGAACTCCAGAAAGCTGCAACAAGTGCACAATAGCCAACACCAGCTAGTGAGTATGAAAGAACAGCTTCTGCTGAAAGAAGTCCTTTACCTTTAAATTCTGTGTACTCACCAAATTGCTTAGTAATGATGTGGAAAGCACCACCAATTATTTGGAAAAATGCTAAGAAAGCATGGCCTCCCATTACATCTTCCAAGCTATTGATTTGAAGGAAATCAGCTTGGTGATTCCAAATCATTCCTAAATCTAGGTTGTAAGAAACTGTACGAGTAGCTCCTAAAGCAGTATCCCAAATACCATGATATTGAGCCCATTCAACGAATTGAATGTTTGCCAAACCTAGGAAAATAAGGTGGTGACCAAGAATAAATGTAAGTTTGTCTGGATCGTCCCACTCGAAGTCAAACTTTTTAGGACGACTTCCTTCAGGATAGTTTCCTAAATCACCGTCATATCTTGTGGAGTGAAGAATTCCACCAGCACCAAGAACACCAGAGAAAATTAGGTGAAGTACAGCAATAACTGTGCAACCGTAAGGCTCAGTTATTACTCCGTTTTCGATTCCACCTATTCCAAGTTGTGCAAGGTGAGGCAAGCAGATCAAGTTTTGATTACCCATCGCAACGGATGAGTCATAACGAGCTAGCTCAAATAAAGTGAACGCACCTGCCCAGAACATCATCAAACCAGCATGGGCAGCATGCGCAGCGATGAATTTTCCGGAGCGATTGGCCGTCCCTGAATTACCCGCGTACCAGTCATAGGTAACGCTAGGATTCCCGTAGGTCTGCACGAGAAATAAACAAAGAACAGTAAGAGGATATATTTATAGGTCTGTAAGTTCCATATCCCTTCACATTGCTTATTGAAATTGTAGGTTTTGTACATATTTCAGGAACATCTGCTACTAAATATGCTCTTCGTGTTAAGGGAGTATTTTATCCTTAAAGACCTTGTGGTCACAATGAAATTTGCTATTACATAAAGTCAAAGGTCATGATCTTCGGTTTGACTTTGTTATTTTGAAAACAAATCAAAATGAATTAATGGATTATAAAAATGTTATCAAAGCGTTTTTTGAAAAAGATAAAATTTTTCTGGATAAAAGAAAAAGCCTAATAGTTTTGCTTGGTTCTTTTGCTGATTTTGATAGTTTTGAATACTCTCAACAATTATCAGCTCAATCAAATAGGTTAGCCAATAACTCAGTTGATTTGATATTGATAGGTATTGGCAGTGAAAAGTCTAAAGAATCTTTTTGTAAGTTCAATAAGATTTCTATTAAAAATGTTTTTGCCGTAAGTAATGCTGACCTCCACGAAAAACTTAATCTGAATGCTGGGTTTGAATCGCAAATGCCAGCAATTATTAATTTATTGATTATGTGTATGGGTATAAATTCTAGAGGTACGATCAAAGAAGTTTTAAGAGGTTATTTGGGGGATGAAAATGCAAAGAGTTTATTTGCCTTTGATGAGGATATAAATCTAGGACCTTTCTCTTTTATGAAAGGAAATATGTTTGATTTTTTTTCAAGAAAAAAATGTTTACGCCCTTTTGAGCTTGCTACTAGGAGACTTATCAATATGATTGAAATTCTTTCGAATTGGAACACTTATGTTCCTGATTCTGCATTCCTGACTCAAAGAGGTGCAACAATACTCTTAAATGAAGAAGATGATGTCTTGTATGAATTTATTTCTGAAAGTCTTTTAGGTTATGCGAGCAATATGAGTGCACCATTATCATTCTTAGATGATATTTTGAACTAATTAAACTCTTATGATTGGAAATAAATGCTTAGTTTGTGGAAGCTCTAATATGAGAGCCGATCGTGCGTTATCTGGAAGATTGGTATGCAATTCATGTGGAACCCCTTTCGGAGTTGGTACACGTCTAAGAAATAAACAAAGTATATACAAAAAGTTTTCGTTAAAT
>QCPD01000050.1 GCA_003209755.1 Prochlorococcus sp. AG-436-C14 | reverse complement strand
CTGGTCCTAGCAAAATTATCGAAAAAGCAGACGCAAAGTAAAGTGCTAAAAGTTCTAATAAATAGATGTTAAATCCTGAAGTAATAATTGCGTGATAGATAGCTACACTCATCGTCCCAAGTATTGCAAATGCTCCTAACCTTGTACCAAGTCCAAGTATCAACAACCAACTACCGCCTATTTCAGACCCTGCCGCTACATAAGAAAGAGTAACAGGAAAGGGCAAGTGAAGAGGGCGCACAAAAGCATCAGCAAAATTATTGATATCATTTAACTTTTCAAATCCATGGTGGATTAATAGCACTCCTGTAAATACTCTTAAAACAAGGAAAGCAAAATCCTTAAATACAGATTCATAGAGGATTGAATTAAGCAATTTAACCTAGAACAATTGAATAGAACTTTAGATACGCAAGGGCTCAAAGCGTGGAAACAAAATTTAAAATGCTTAGGATGAGTAATTGTACTCATATCAGTACCTGCATGTTCTTATAGGATTCGCTACTGAGTTATTTCCAAAATTAATTATGTTTATGTTTATGTTTAAATTTAAGAATCATTAAACATTAATTATCTTTGTATGAACTGAAAGAAAAAGAGAACATAAGTTGCGATGAATAGTATTAATACTCACAAAAGCAATCAGATCTAAACTGTATTATGAGTAAAGTCATTAATAGTCTGTGAGCACATCTTTACTTACTGCTACAGCTGCTGTGGGTTTGATAGCAGTTGCGATACCTGCACTTATCGCCTCACTTAGTTAAAATCTAATTTACTTACATCTTTACTGCTTCTTAAAAATTGGAAATAATAAATTTAAAATTGCTTAGAATTTAATATCATTATAACTACAAAACTACAGATTGTCCTGCTACCCAACCACTAGTCCAGCAGTGTTGAAAATTAAAGCCACCAGTAACACCATCAATATCTAATACCTCTCCTGCGAAGAATACCCCCTTACATATCTTACTTTCCATAGTTTTAAAATCTATTTCCTTAAGTGATACTCCACCAGCAGTTACAAATTCCTCACCAAAAGGCCCTCGACTGTTAATTAAATAAGTTTTCATAATTAAACATTTTACTAAAGAATCTTTTTCGAATTTAGATATATCCGCCCATTTTTTTTGAGTATCTATGTTTAAGCTTAAAACAATAGCTTTCCATAAGCTCCGTGGTAACGAATCAAAAGGTTTATTATTAAATACTAACTTCTTACCATTTCCTAATTTATATACATCGAGTTTGAATCTGGCTTCATCCTCATTCATACATAGCCAATTGATTCTTAATTCACCTCTGTAATTATTGGTATATAAAGTTCTGGCACTAAATGCAGAGAGCCTCAATATTACTGGGCCACTAAAACCCTTATGTGTAATCAATATAGGTCCTTCTCCAGCATATTTTTTTTTGTTAACAGTTAGTTTAATTTGAACATCTAAGGTTATACCCGAACAAGATCTTAATGAGTTTTCAGAAGTAGAAAAAGAAAATAGAGATGGAACAGGTTGAATAATTGAGTGACCAAGACTTTTTGCTAATCTGCGTCCACTAGGATGACCACCAGTACAAATCATAATGTTTTTTGTCTTCAGGAAATTCTGGTTTCTCCTTCTTTTTTCTCCTGCCATCAGAAAGCTCTAGTAAAGTCGAAAGTTGTTCGTATACTGATCTGAGTGAAGATAATTCTGGTAATAAGCCGTCATTCCTGAGGTCTTCATCCATATATCTAAGCTCCTGTCTCACGTAGGAGAGAATAGATTTTGCTTCATCTCTTTTTGGGCCAGCCATATTTTTTTATTTTTTGAAAAGATACAACAAAAAAGAACTGAATTAAGATTTCAACTGCGTATCAAGACAATGTCTTTTTAGCCAATATATTTTTTACTTTAAATTAAATAAATTTAAATTATAATTTTCTTTAATTTATTTTAAACTTATATTCGAATATTAAATAAATTATTAGAAGTTTATTACTTGATGATTTCAGATCTTGTAATTATTGGTGGCGGTGCTTCTGGCTTTATGGGCGCAATCACAGCGATTGGTAATGGACTTAGATCTGTTGTGATATTAGAAGCAACCTCCAAAGTACTTGAGAAAGTTAGAATTAGTG
>QCPD01000049.1 GCA_003209755.1 Prochlorococcus sp. AG-436-C14 | reverse complement strand
TTTCTTTATTTTTATTTATACTTTCAGGAATGAATTAATACATGAATATACAAAATAATTTTTCAAATCAACGCAAGAGATCATTAAAGGTTCTAGTAAAAAGAGGTTCAAGTGTTGAATCCATTCATAGAGCCCACGTTTCAATATGTGATACGAAAGGAAGGACATTAATGCAAGCAGGATTATCTGAATATGAAACGTTCATACGATCAGCATTAAAACCTTTCCAAGCATTGCCTTTCCTTACAAGTGGTGCTTCAGAAAAATATAATTTAGACAATAAGACATTAGCTCTGGCATGTGGTTCCCATAGTGGATCATCACTTCAGGCGAGAACAGCATTCAAGCTTCTTTGGAATGCAGATATAGATATAAAAGAACTGAAATGCCCAATCCCCCAAAATAGAGAAAGCAAACTTCAACATAATTGCTCAGGAAAGCATTCAGCATTTCTCGCAACCTGCAAAAAAATGAACTGGGATCTCGATAGCTATTTAATGGGACATCATCCACTGCAGAAAGAAATTTTCAGAAGAGTTGCCGAGTTACTAAAAATACCAGCAGAAGAATTAATCGCCGAAAGAGATGATTGTGGTGCTCCAACATTACTTTTGCGTTTATCTCAGATGGCGGTTTTATATGCTCATTTATCTAGGTCTGACCAACCTGAATTTGAAAAAATCACTCGAGCCATGACAAAATATCCAGACCTTGTTGCTGGAGAAGGAAATTTTGATTCGGAATTAATAAAAAGAGGACACAATCAAATCATCAGCAAAGGTGGAAGTGAAGGTATCCAATGTATTGGTCTTCTAGGGGAAGGTATTGGACTCTCTATAAAGGTTGAAGATGGATCAAAAAGAGCAAAACACGCAGTAGCAATACATCTTCTTCGACAACTCGAATGGATCACTCCATCAGCAATTGAAGAACTAGATGAAATTATCCTCCAGAAGAAGCCAGGTATCTATATAGAAGTTGAAGGTGAATTAAAGATCCCCTAACCCAAACAATTCAGTATTTTACGTCACATAAAGATGTATGCTTTTAAAGCTTCGCGGGGTAGAGCAGTCTGGTAGCTCGTCGGGCTCATAACCCGAAGGTCGGAAGTTCAAATCTTCCCCCCGCCACCAATTAAAAAAAGCCCGGTTGAAACTGGGCATTTTTATTTTTTCGAAGTGATCTAAGAGAAAATTCTCCCCACGTTTGATTCAAGCTGATGTACTTAGGCGATGTAATCCATATATAAGTTTCCAAGAATTAAATAGGAAAGTTGATTAATTAAAAAACCTAGAGAGAGTGACAAAAATAAGTTATCCATAACCATTCGGATTTTTTATTTGCCAATTCCAACCATCTAAACAAATTTGCTCTAATGATCTTTTAGGAGTCCAATCTAATAATTTCTTAGCTTTTGAAATATCGGCATAAGATTTAGCAACATCACCATGTCGTCTGCTTTTAATTGAAAACGGAATTTTACAGCCTGTGACCATCTCAAATTGTCTAATAATCTGAAATACAGAATATCCTTTTCCAGAACCCAAATTGATAAACTCTAAGCAAGATTGAGTGGAATTTATATAATCGATAGAAGCTAAATGACCTTCAGCTAAATCAATAATATGAATGTAATCACGAATACCAGAACCATCTTCCGTATCCCAATCATCGCCATAAATGTATAAAAGTTTCTGTCTTCCTATCGCTACCTGAGTTAAGAAAGGAAATAGATTATTTGGGATACCAATAGGATCTTCACCAATAAACCCAGAAGGATGTGCTCCAACAGGGTTAAAATATCGTAAAGAACATATTTTCCACAAGTTTTTATTAGAATTAAATAAATCATAAAAAATATTTTCAATGGCTACTTTTGTTTTTCCATAGGGATTTATGGGTGATATTTTGTGGTCTTCTGCCATAGGAACTGAGGCACTTAAACCATAAATAGTCGCACTGCTACTAAAAACCAAAGAGTAACATTCATATTCCTTCATTGCGAGTAAAAGATTTATTGTGCCAAGCACATTTACATCCCAATAATGAAGAGGATTAGTAAAAGATTGAGAGACAGATTTTAGGCCAGCTAAATGAATAACTGTATCTATAGGTCTATTTTCTTTAATAGAGTCAATAAAAATATTATCTAAGAGTTTTTTATCTCTAATATCACCATTGAAAATTTGTAATTTATATTTTAAATCTTTAT
>QCPD01000048.1 GCA_003209755.1 Prochlorococcus sp. AG-436-C14 | reverse complement strand
GATAACATGGAGTGATAATCACTTTTTATCAAAAGAAGAAAAAGAGTGTATCTCAAGCTCTATTGCTAAGTTTCAGCTAGGAGAATATTCAGAAGGAAAAAAATTAATAGATTTTTGTGAGAATTACGCTCAAAGGTATAAAGATAAAACAATTCAACAAATAACTAATCTTTTTATTAGAGAAGAGCAGGCTCATTCTTATATTTTAAAACGCTTTATGGACTCCAATAATATTGCAACCCTAGAAAGACATTGGATAGACAACTTATTTAGATCAATTAGAAGCCTGGCTGGTTATGAATTGTCAATTACAGTTCTCATAACTGCTGAAATCATTGCCTTAACCTATTACGACGCTCTGTCTAAAGCCACGCAGAGTAAGTTGTTAAAGAATATTTGCTTGAAAATAATTGAAGAGGAAAGAAAGCATGTTTTGTATGAGTCGATGCTGTTAAAAAGTTTGCGCAAGCAAAAACTACCGCTATATAAAGTTGTCATTGAGCTTGGACATAAATGTTTATTCTTTTCCTCACTTTTGTTAGTGCTACTTGATCATAGAGCTGTCATTTTAAGAGGCGGATTTACTTCTTATTCTTTTTGGTCTCAAAACTGGGAAGAGTTTTATAAGGTTTTTGATTAGTTATGTGCTTTTATGGTTGTCCATGACATTAGAGCTGAATTTGTTCTAACTTCGTTCTTCTCTTCTAACTTTCGTCTAACCGCGATTTTTGCTCGTAATCAATTATTATGACTGGACTTAATGGGGTTTTTATTCAACGTATAAGCGTCAAGTCATAGTAAGGGTTCTCAAAGGTTAGAAGAGGTGCTATTCTAACTTTATGCTATCTTTTAGTTGATCTTTAACTTGATGCTAGGGATTTTCGTTACTATGGCTACTGATCTGAGACAATTGATTTCCTTTCATAGCTAAAATCATCTTCTAAGTATCCACTTGGTGGTGATATATTTTCGAATTTAGAGCATTTTTTAATTAATTTATTAAAGTTTTCAAACCTATTTGAAGTTGTTGCAAGTAAATCAACTAAATACTTGATTGTTATTCTTGCTAACCAAATCACAGGAACAGGAGAAGGCGGGTATTGATTTATAAGAATCCTCATTTCATTATCCCAAAAGTAATTATAAAGAATGAAATCTCGTAAACTTATGCACTGAGCAAGGTCAGCAGGAACACCTTCATTAATTAAATAATCCTTGTGTTTTATTGGGTTAGGGATATGTTTTTCTGAATGCTTTGCAAGTTCATGAAAAGCTTCTCCTTTTAAAGAATTTTTTGTTCCTTTTCCGTTAACAGAACCGAGGACTTTCATGGAACCAATCTCATAGAAATTATCGACTGAAGCTTCAAAACCAATAACAGAATGCAATTTTCCTTCTTTCTTCTCATGTGGAAGAACAGGCAAAAATGCCAGCATTATTAATATCGCGGGCACAAGCTTTACGACATCAAGCTCCCAGCTCCACCATTTGAATTTGAATTTAGAAAAGAAAGATTGTATTTTCTTATTCATTTCCAACCTCTACATCTGATAAAGATTCAAGGATTTCTTGAATCCTCTCTGGCAGCATTTCAGTGAAATAGCAGTTTAAGCCTGTTGTCTTTACACGTTCTTGTATGAAATTTCCAATGGTTCCTAAATAAGAAATATTCCCAACGGCAATGATCAAAATTGATTCTTCAGGAGGAGTTTTAGTTTCAATCCTAAGGGGTATAACAACATTCTCTCTACACCATTGAAGAGAGAGATGCTTATCTATTAATGATCTGATTTCCTGTTTGGCATACATTATATTTTTTAATCAAACTATGTTCCTATTACTAGTCTGATTGAATATTTCTGAATAACACTAGATTATCTTGTTTTATGTATGGGTTTTATACGCTCGTCTGGTTATCTAACTTTGTCTAACTTTTTTGTGTTTTGGTCTAACCGCGAATTTTGCTTGTAATTGACTGGTATGACGGTACGTGATGGAGTTTTTATTCAACGTATAGCAGACTAGTCATACTAAGTGTTCTCAAATATCATGTTAGAAGAAATTCTAACTTTTGTTCTAACATTTTAGGCGTTTTTGGGATGAATTGGCTCTAGTTTAGAGACGAGTAAGATTTGACTCGTTAAGGATTGGTACAAGTAATAATAATCTACGGTTTACCTCCATTACCATTTGCCATTGATACAACCTCTCTTTTCAGCATCAGAGCCAGATTCTACAAAACATGTTTTTTTGTCTGTTCCGAAGTTA
>QCPD01000047.1 GCA_003209755.1 Prochlorococcus sp. AG-436-C14 | reverse complement strand
CCATCTAGCATCAGGATGTCGAGCAAGAGTACCCAATCCAGAGCATGGAGCATCAATTAGTATACGATCAAAAAAACCTTCCCATTCAGGATGTTTGATCAATAACTCATTAGAATTAGCAACTTCCAGGTGTAAACAACTAGTCCCAAGCCTCTCCGCATTAGTTAATATTTTTTTAGTTCTTCGAGATGATCGATCAACAGACCAAATAGTCCCTTCATTATTGATTAATTCAGCAATATGTGTTGATTTACCACCTGGTGCGGCACAAGCATCAAGAATCTTTTCCCCAGGCAAAGGTCCTAGTGATGGAGCAATTAACTGTGAGGATCTATCTTGAACACTCCATTTACCTTCTTCATAGCCCGGCCATTTCCTAGGTTCACCAACACCAGCAGTGACTTCCAGTCCATATGGACACCCTGGGATTAGTTGATTCTTAATGCCGCAGGAATCAAAATTTTCTCTTACGTCTTTTAAATCTGCACGTAATTTATTCACTCTTATATCAATAGGACTAATGCTGTTGAATGATTTAGCAATCTTATTGGCATCTTCGACACCCTTCCATCCAATCAATTCATTAGAGAACCAAAGAGGAAGAGACTCATTTTTTGCTAACTCTAAGCTTGGGTTATTTGATTTAGGAAGCAGAAGTCCTCTCTCTTTTCTCCGCAAAGCAGATCTCAATATACCATTGACCACAGGAGCAAGCTTTTTAAATTGATGAGTTTTTGCAAGCTCTACAGTTGTGTTAATTGCAGCCGCTGGAGGGATTCGCTCCATCTTAAAAAGTTGATAAAGCCCAAGATGCAATAGCCATCTCAATAAAGGAGGTTGTTTTTTTACCGGTACTTTCCCTAAGTAATCAATCCAACAATCTAAGAAATATCTTTGGCGAATTGCTCCATAAGAAAGCTCAGTAATCAATGCTTTATCTATCGACTGAAAGGAATAGAGATTAAAAATCCTTTCCAAAGCAACATCTGCGAATGCTCCACCACCTACTGCTTGAATAACCTCCCAAGCAGCTTTTCGAGCATCTAAGCCTTTCATGGATGACAGATTTTCACTCAAAAGTAATCATTTCAAAATTTATTTCGCATTAAAATGCTTATCTTATAATCATAGCTCGAAGCCCCAAAAAAGTCTTTCACTGCAATGACTTACGAAGGAATAGTCGGGGCTAGGCCAACTCGAAAGGTGTAACATTAGTTACTTTTAACCTCCTCATTTAACTGTTAAGTTTGATACAACTTCTTTAATGTGTGAGGACACTATGAAGCTTTTTCAACGTTTATTAGTAGCTCCTGCAGCTCTTGGCCTTATGGCTCCAGTTGCAGCAAATGCAGATTCTGCATTTTCATCAACTACAACTCTTTCTGGTAGTGCAGTTTTCACTGTTGGTTCTGTTTCTGACGGTGGTGCAGCTGACACTCAAGAAGAGCTTTATATGCAGTATGCATATGGCCTTGACATAAATACAAGCTTCTCTGGTGAAGATCTATTTACTGCTGGTATCATCACTGGTAACGCTAGTGGTCCACTAGCTGAAATGGATAGTGCTGAAACAGGTGGTGGAACACTTTCACTTACATCTCTTTATTACGCATTCCCAGTTGGCGATCTTTCAGTAACAGCTGGTCCTTTGGTTGACCAGGATGATGTTGTTGCTGCAACAATCTCCGCTTACTCTGATGATTTCAGACTAGGTAGCATGCCTTATTCATTAAACGGCGATCTAACTGGTCCTGGAATCGCTGTTGCTTATTCTGGAGACAACGGCTTTGTTGCTTCTGCTAGCTTCGTTTCTATTGATGGTACTAACTCAACAGTAGGTATCGGCGGTGAAAACGGCGATGATGTATCAACTCTAACTGTTGGCTACAACGGCGAAGGCTGGGGTGGTGGTCTTGTACTAGCTAGTCACGATGGTGACAATGCTGCTACAACTGGCTACGACACATTAGGTGGTGGTTTCTACTACAGCCCTGAGTCAATCCCTGCAACAATCAGCGTTGCTTATGACACACAGGATCCAGATGCTGGTGAGGAGCGTTCAGATTTATTCGTAGGTGTTGACTATGAAGTTGGCCCTGGAACATTAAGTGCTGCTTACAATTCAACTGATGTTGATGGTGGTAGTGCTGCTGATACAACAGGATTTGAAGTTTCATACACTTATGCAGTGAATGACAGCGTCACAATCACTCCTGGTTTCTTCACTGTAGAAGATACAGGTGCTGGTGATGATGACTCTGGTGTTGTTGTCGAAACAGTATTTA
>QCPD01000046.1 GCA_003209755.1 Prochlorococcus sp. AG-436-C14 | reverse complement strand
GATATCGTAATTGTAAAATAACTGCAATTGATTTAAGCAATGCAAGTATCTCATATGCAAAGAGAAAGGTTGATGAATATGGATTGAAAAATATCAATTTTATAGAAATGGATTTACTTGAATTGACATCACTAAACCAAAGGTTTGATTTAATAGAATGTTCAGGTGTTCTTCACCATATGAATGATCCTACTAAAGGATTATTAAATCTATTTGAGGTATTAGAACCAAGAGGTTTTTTAAAGTTAGGCTTGTACAGCAAGTATGCCCGAAAAGAAATACTAAATGCTAAAGATCTAATAAAAGAAAAAAATATTAAACCAGACATTGATGGAATAAGAAGCTTTCGAAATGACGTTCTTAATGGAGAAATAAAACAGTTAAATGAAATAACTAATTGGTCAGATTTTTACTCAACCTCGATGTGTAGAGATCTATGCTTTCATAGTCACGAAAACTGCTACTCTTTAATTCAAATTAAAAAGATGTTAAAAGTATCTAATCTCGAATTCTTAGGTTTTACTCTTTCAAAGGATATAAAAGATAAATATCAGAGAAGGAATAAAGATTTAGACTCTTTGAAAGATTTAGAATTATGGGATAAATTCGAAAAATCAAATCCCAATTCTTTTAGAGAAATGTATCAGTTCTGGGCTAGAAAATCAATTAAATAGTTGTTCTTCCAACCCTGGAATAAACATTTTACATAGGGTGTAAATAAATAATATTGCTAGAACATTACCCAGCATTGCTATTGCAAAACGAATTCTTAGATCCTTAGCAAATGGTAGTAGGTTTTCCCAAAGTTGTAATAATGGTCCGCCTGCCATTGGATATTAATGTTTAATTACTAATAGCTTACAGTGGGACTACCTAATTGGCTACATGAAAACCAAGATTTAAAGTAAAAAGATTCTATTAATATCTTCTACTTTAATTTGCTTCTCATAACAAATAGAAGTATCAACCCTATCAATATTAGGGCTAAAGGGTAAAACAATACAAATAATATATCTTTTAAGTTCTCTGGTCTATTCACAATAAATAAACCTACTATAAAAATTATTATTGGCAAAAGGATAAGAGATTTTATTAATAGGCCTTCATTCCATTTTTTAATCTCATTATCTTCATCTAATAAAGTTTCCAATTTATCCTTTAAAACTTCATCATTAAAATCAGACTTATAACTCATAAGGTTTTGATACTACTAATACACTATAAAGCTATAATATCCGAATTTTTTATTACTATATAGTTTTGATCTATATCATTCCTATTAAACAAAGATGAATCACTTTAACTATATAGATTTATTTGGTTTTTTAGCTGCTTTACTAACTACCATAGCTTTTTTACCCCAGCTATATAAGACATGGAAAACAAAATCAGCTGATGATGTTTCATTAATTATGTTGGTTCTATTTATAACAGGTCTTATTTGTTGGATTATTTACGGTTTCAAAATTCAATCAATTCCTATTCTAGTTGCTAATGTTGTTACCTTTATTTTTAATTTTTCGATTTTAATTTTAAAGCTTAGTTATAACAAAAAAAATAATAAGTAGATTCTTTTATATATATTAAATTATTCTTTTTTAGCTTCTTTACAAGCTATAGTTAACTCAGAATTTATCTAATAAAATGTCAGGAGAAGAGCTTCAACTTATTGGCAGATCATTAGCTCTGCACCCACCTGTAATGATAATCACACTTGGTTTATTCATGTACATTAGAGGCAAAGCTATTGCGAGTAGTAATCCAACTAAAAAAGTTACTCCCTTTTTCCCATTTAGAAACGTCTGAAAATATAATTATAATTAACTTTCAAGAACTATAAAATTCAGAATATTGTTGAATTAACTTTTAACCAAAAGGATTAGCTCCTTTAAGTGGACCTATAAATAGAAATTCCATAACAGCTCCTGTTATTGCAACAGGGAAAACCCAGATAGACATAAATCTAATCCCCATAAATTTCATTCCACCTTTCCCTGCAAATGCATCTTTAGTCATTGTGTAGACAGTTTCAGTATCACTTACTGTGTATGAATTTTCCCCAGAGCTAGAGTAAGGCTGTGCAAAATTCAAATTATTAATTAAATTTCTGACTTTGTTATGGAGAACTATTGGCCAAACCCATAAGAAAAATATACGACTAGCAAATGCAAAAGTATCTGATTGTGGAATTCCTAACTGCTTATTTGCTTTATCTTTTGGGAAAGCATCCTCAATAATCTCTGAAATCAGATTTTGATCTGTAGGGAATAACTCTTTTTTATTAATGACATTTGATTGAGTGAACGAAGAAACATTTTCGGTTTCAGTGTTTTCTAAAACAGCCGTAGAGCTATTATTTTCAA
>QCPD01000045.1 GCA_003209755.1 Prochlorococcus sp. AG-436-C14 | reverse complement strand
CGGATCAATTTCCTCCTTGTAATTTCTTACGATTAAGTGCTTCACAATCATCTCGAGCTCTTTCATTGCATCTTGATGCGCATTGTTGCGTACTCGACGTGCAAAGAGTTCTATCTGACCTACCCGTAAAAATGATGGTGCAACGCGTGTTGATATTGCAGCTGGTGTTTCTACCAATATGTCTGGATCGATTGAATTGGAGTCTTTTGTATACCAAGGCCTGCGGACTGTTTCAGATTTAGAGACATATAGTGTGAGAGACCGTGATGTTGGTACTCCGAGTGACTGCATATACTCCTGCGCTAAAAACTCACGAACACTTGAACGAAGCACTGCTCGTCCATCAGCTCCTCTGCAGTATGGTGTTGGCCCTCCTCCTTTAAGTTGCATCTCCCATCTTTTGCCATTAAAGAGACCTTCAAATACTGAAATAGCTCTCCCATCTCCATAGCCGTTACCTGTCCCAAATGGACACTGCTGAGTATATTCAGTTCCATAGATAGATAGTGCGTAACCGGTAGCCCAACCAACTGGTCGCATCGGTGTTGTTGCAACACTTATGTCGCCGGAGAATAGACGACGAAAAAGCTCATCTAGAGCAAGTTCCTGACTCAAGCCTAACTCGTTAAATAATATTTTACTGTGAGCGACATATTCTGGTTTTGGAATAGCTGTTGGAGTGACAGGTACATAGTGACCAGAAAAGACCTCTCTTGTTAGGTGGTCGTCACCATCATCTGTTGCCTGAGGATCAGGTTCGAGAGAATCCATTAATGAGTAGTCAGCTTGTTTTGCAAACTCAAAGAAAGTTCTAGTTGTCTGCATAGCCTTAGTACTGCTCATTTAGATCTTTTTGTAATTGGTTAAGTCTTTAATTTGATGATTCTTTCATTTTATTTCTAGCATAGATTCGAAGCTTTAATGATCATGAATTTTGTTTTGAACTAGCCGAAAAGTCTAAAAAATGGAGAGTAAAATATTTTTGATTCAGCTGTTTCGTTGAGAAAGTTTCAAGATATAAAACTACAAGGCTAATTTAATTCCATATAAAAAGTTAATTCGTATCAGATACATTTTTAAAGAACTCACAATAAACCATTAAATCCGACTCTTTTTCTGTTTTGAGATTTAGGTCTGAAATTGCTTTAGCAGTTTCAATTCTGTAAGCATACCAATCTAGGCAAATATCTCTTTGTCTTTGAGTCTCAGAGATTACATTTGGTTTTAAGGAACTGACTCGAGAAGTGTTCTTGGTACAGCCACTTATAAATACAGCAAATACAACAAGAGAAAGAAAGTGTTTCATCTTTTAATTAACTTTGTAAGTAACTGGTGATGACGGTTGAATCATAAATGTGTCCAGCTTCCTCAATTAAAGGTCTTACTTCAGGATTGGAAAACATTGCGATTGATTTACCTTCTTTAGCTTGCTCGGCACTACTTGGATCCTCTTTCTTTATTCCTCTATAAAGACAAACAATTTCTTCTTCTTTCATAAGTTGTTTGTTTACTTCACTGTCATAGACTGCTGCCCATTGTTCAAAAGGAACAGAAATCTTAAATCTGAATACGGTTGTTTCAAAAGCCACTTATTTGATCAGATGATTAGGAGCCAAAAAGAGCATTGCATATTTTTATATAAAATTCTGTCTCATTAATCATATCTTCAACCTCTTCTAACACAACTATGATTTTTTACTGTCATCACTATTGATTTTTTAAATGGTTGATTACCTAAAAAGACCTCCTTTTTTCTTTGGAGTCTTTGCCTGAAGCTGTTCTTCTACGGCTAACATTGCTTTCTTATGAGCAATGTTTGCTTCAACCATTGTTGTGATTGAGATCAAAAATAAGCCTCCTATTCCAATTAATTGTTCGGCTTTTGTTGGCTCTGTATCACCATTTAAGATTGCTCCTAGAACGAACCAAGCTGTAGCTACTCCTCCAGTTGCAAAGTAAGGAATCCAGCGACGTTGGTAAAGGTATCCAGCACCTAAGCCAGGAAGGAAATTTAATGTTGTAGCAACCCATCCACTGGATGCAGCAAGAATTTGTTCCTTAGAGGGGTTATCCATGTAAATCTCCAAAATCAAATTATGTCGATATCAATTGTTTTCTGTGGACTGAATTTGCTGTTGTGAGTTACACCACACAATTAGAATTTAGTTTCGATTTTTTTCAAGCGGATGACCAGACTCGAACTGGCGACATTCAGCTTGGGAAGCTGACGTTCTACCACTGAACTACACCCGCAGATCTTTAAGTTAGCGAAGTTAAATGCCTACCCTATCTTTAGACACTTTCTGAAATGAGAGCCTAATCAGTTCTTTTAATGCCCATATTTCTGTTTTTGCAGTCTTTTTCTATTTCTTTTTTGATCATCTCATAAAGCGCTAATTCTTCTGGATCTTCAGAACCAAGTCCATACCCCATCGTTGCAGCAAT
>QCPD01000044.1 GCA_003209755.1 Prochlorococcus sp. AG-436-C14 | reverse complement strand
TCTTTGGTGAATTCCATTTGTGAAAAAGCGGCATGAGAACTAAGTTTCGAAAACCTTTTTTTAAGAAAAGAAATATCTTTATCTCCAAAGACAAGGCTAATGTGTGGCAACTTATTTAAAAAATTTTTTGGTATTAATTTCCCTTTTTCTACCAATGATGCCCAAAACTCTAAACTTTGCTCAAAGGATTTATTTATTTCAAAAGCTTTGATGGTACTAAGAGAACCATCCTGTTGAATTGGAGTATAATTAAGCTCACAGTTAGCAGCATGTCCTGTTCCAGCATTATTCCTGGCGCAGCTACTTTCCAAACCAGCAGAAGATAAGCTTTCAACAACCAGCAATCGCAAATCTGGATCAAGCTCATGCAGCAGTACCGCAAGAGTTGAGCTCATAATTCCTGCACCTACTAATATTGCGTCATAAGTATTTTCTGACTCTGAGGCAATGGTATTAAACAAAATCTTTATCAAGATTACATACAGAATATCCTGCAATTAACTAAGCTAAGCAAAATTAAATTAAGTAACCTGAAATGAGCGACGAAACTCTTGCGCTGACGACAGAAAATGTTGAAAAGGTTCTTGATGAATTAAGACCATTTCTTATGGCTGATGGAGGAAATGTAGAAATAGCTGAAATAGATGGACCAATAGTGAAAGTTAGACTTCAAGGGGCTTGCGGAAGTTGCCCAAGTAGCACAATGACTCTAAAAATGGGTATTGAAAGAAAGCTAAGGGAAATGATTCCAGAGGTTAGTGAGGTAATACAAGTTTTATAAATTAACTTTCTAATTAACCTTATTATTTAATTTAGAGAGCTTAATTCTCTTTTAATTGCAGACTTATAATTAAGACAATCTAAAGGGAGTCCATTATAAATAAGATAACCGATTGGAGCCATTAGACCAACTGTAAAAACAAGGTTAGATACTTCAAGGCCTAAGTTTCTTAACAAAAAAGTTATTCCATATATACCTAAAAGATAAACATGCAGAATCAAAAACTCTTTAGAATTTTGAACAGGCCATCTAAAGATAGAACCTAAGAAAAACAAAACACCTTTCATAAATCTTATTTATAGTTGAATGATCATACATAATCTTTAATCATTTTCACTAATAAATATGTATCTAAAGATGAAAAGTGATGTATCAATTAATTTTTGAATTTTGATTTATTTAGAGAATATTCTTTTTTAAGTTTTCTCATTCTTCTTCCCCAAATCAGTGTCGCAATAACAACCCATAAGAAGAAGCCCCCCAAAGCAAAAAGGCTAGCTGTGTAATTCATGAAGCAAAACTTTTAAAAAGTTAGAATTGAAGTCTTTTGAAGCCAAAATATTCCAGTCACTATTGATAGTGCTCCTATTGATCTCATCAAGAAAGGATAAAACATTTTATTCGCTTTACTCGTTGCAAAAGATATTCCTAAAACAACGCATCCCATTGCAAAAATTGATCCAAGTAAATATGAAAATAGATAAGCCAATGCTCCAAACAAAGGCAATGCTAATGCTGGAATAACTGCAACCAAATGACTGGCTCCAGCGAACCCGTGTAAAACCCCTAATCCAGTTGCAGCATGTGTATGACTTCTGTGAAGTTTATTTCCAAGTGAATGGAAATGAAAATGTTTATGAGTCGCTTCTTCTCCATGCATATGCTGATGCATGTGAATGTTTACTTTCAAGGAAGTCCTAATAGCGACTCCCCCCACAATCAAAAGGCTTATCCCAACAAGAAACTCTGCATAAGAAGACAATAGTTCAATGTTTATTAGGTCCTTAGCCAAAATCCCTAATATCGAGAGAATTAAAACCCCTGCTGAGTGCCCAATCCCCCATGCCAACCCATTAATCAAAGCTACTCGAGGTTTTCTGACAGAGGAAGGAGCCATTGCGACCATATGATCAGCACCACTAACTACATGCACTGCCCCAGCAGAAAAGCCAGTCAAGACGCTGATCAACATGAGAACAGATCAGATGAAATTACTTTCTCGAAGAAATTATTATCTTCATTCAATGTGAACAATTTATCTATAGTCAATTCTTCAATATTACATCCCAGCAGTTTAAATATCTTGATGAAATTTTTTATAAACAAAATTTTTCATCAAAATAAAGTTTTGAGACTTTCGTTTTTACGAAATTTGATCCTTTTGAAGTTTTCCAGACATCTCATAGGCCTCTGAACTTCCACCATGACCATGTGCAATACCTAATTCATGCATTTTTGCGTGCTCATCAATAGTGTCTCTGAGCTCTTTTGAGCCCGAACCGAATGTTGAATAAACGCCATAGGCTACTGAGCCGGCTAGTAAAACAACAATTCCTCCTATCAGCATCAATAAGGTTGGATCAGTAGTTGAAGTTTCCATTTGTATTGATTAATTCACGTGATTCTACTGTATGAATACAGACATCGAGAGCTACAAATGGAAACTACTTAAATTGGCCTATTATAATCTTAAATTCAATGG
>QCPD01000043.1 GCA_003209755.1 Prochlorococcus sp. AG-436-C14 | reverse complement strand
TAACCTCTAATTTCACAGCTTTAATCTCATTTATCGGGATTTCTATTTCTATGTTCTTTAACAACCCTCTCCGAGATAAAGATAAAACTCCTTTGTTTTTATCAAATCTATTAACACCAGACCCATAATCGATGCTTATAAGCCGCCAAAAATAAAGAGCTAGAAAGAAAGCCGCCACACCATATAGCCCCATCACTAAGCCTTGAGGTACAAAAATCAGGGTAGAGGGGTTCCCTAGTGGTAAAAAGTCTTTTCCAAAATAACTAGAGAATGAAGCCAACAAAAATCCAACACCACCAATACTCAGCATCGAAGCAACTAGATAATTCGAAACCTTTCGCGAACCTTTAATTTTTTGTTCTAAAACCAAACCAGATAACTCTTTTTCTGATTGGCTTAAATTTGATTCAGATGACATAAGTTCATGAAATTGGGAAGCACATCCCTTTCAAAACATTATAGAGACTAAGTTTTTGAGATTTAATAAGTAGCAATAAAAAAGATTGATTTTATCTCATTTCAATACAAGGGATTTCATCAAGTTAAAGATTTACCCACAAACCCCGTCATCGTTGTTAAAGTCTCCGACGTATACAAAAGCTCAGCAACGCTCCTCCCATGACGATCGCTGTTGGAAGCGCAACAGAACGAGGTTGGTTTGACGCCCTCGATGACTGGTTAAAGCGCGACCGATTCGTATTTGTTGGTTGGTCTGGACTACTTCTCTTCCCTACAGCTTTCCTAGCTATTGGTGGATGGTTTACAGGTACAACCTTCGTTTCTTCCTGGTACACCCATGGTGTAGCCAGTTCTTACCTTGAGGGATGTAATTTCCTCACAGCCGCTGTTAGTACTCCTGGCGATGCCATGGGTCACAGTCTTCTATTCCTTTGGGGACCAGAAGCTCAGGGCGATTTAACACGCTGGTTCCAGCTTGGTGGCCTATGGAATTTCGTTGCTCTTCACGGTGCATTCAGTCTTATTGGCTTTATGCTTCGTCAATTCGAAATTGCAAGACTAGTTGGTATCCGTCCATATAACGCACTTGCTTTCTCAGCAGTTATTGCAGTATTTACTGCTTGCTTCCTTATCTATCCATTAGGTCAGCACAGTTGGTTTTTCGCTCCTTCATTTGGAGTTGCAGCAATATTCCGTTTCATTCTCTTCATTCAAGGATTCCATAACATTACGCTTAACCCATTCCATATGATGGGAGTAGCAGGAATTCTTGGAGGTGCTCTGCTTTGTGCTATTCACGGTGCAACAGTTCAGAATACTCTTTACGAAGATTCAAGTCAGTATTCTGACGGTAAAGCTCAGAGTTCTACTTTCAGAGGTTTCGACCCAGTTCAAGAAGAAGAGACTTACTCATTTATTACTGCAAACCGTTTCTGGAGCCAGATTTTCGGAATTGCTTTCTCAAATAAGCGTTTCCTTCACTTCTTGATGCTCTTTGTGCCAGTAACAGGCATGTGGGCTGCATCAATTGGAATCGTTGGATTAGCTTTAAACCTTCGTGCTTACGACTTTGTTAGCCAAGAAATCAGAGCTGCCGAAGATCCTGAATTCGAAACTTTCTACACCAAAAATATCCTTCTTAACGAAGGAATGCGTGCATGGATGTCTTCTGTAGACCAGCCACACGAAAACTTTGTATTCCCTGAGGAGGTACTCCCACGTGGAAACGCCCTTTAATAGTTTACTGAAAGCCCCTAATCAAAGTCTCCAAGAGACTGGTTACGCCTGGTATGTAGGAAATGCAAGGCTAATCAACCTTTCTGGAAGATTGTTAGGTGCTCATATCGCTCACGCAGGACTAATTGTCTTCTGGGCTGGCGCAATGATGCTTTTCGAAGTAAGTCATTTCACCATGGATAAACCCATGTGGGAACAAGGCTTAATTTGTATGCCTCATGTAGCCATGTTTGGATATGGCATAGGCCCTGGCGGAGAAGTCACAGATGTTTGGCCATTCTTCATTGCTGGTGTTATTCACCTTGTTGCATCTGGAATACTTGGCTTTGGAGGAGTTTTCCACTCCCTAGCTGGTCCAGAGAAACTTGAAGAAGATTTCCCATTTTTCTCTACTGATTGGAGAGATAAAAATCAAATGACCAATATTCTTGGTTTCCATTTGGTTGTACTTGGAGTTGGTGCTCTCCTATGGTCCATTAACTGGATGTATATAGGCGGCGCATATGATACATGGGCTCCTGGTGGTGGAGAAGTTAGGCTAATCAATCCAACTCTCGATCCAAGAGTTATTTTTGGATACCTAGTTTCAACCCCTTGGGGTGGACAAGGTTGGATAGTTGGTGTCAACTCTATGGAAGATATTGTCGGAGGACATGTTTACCTGGGTGTGATCGAGATAATAGGCGGACTTTTCCATATCTTTACTGGTCCATATGGATGGGCAAGAAGAGCCTTTATCTGGAATGGAGAAGGTCTTCTAAGTTATGCACTTGGTGGAATATGTGTTGCTAGTTTTGTAGCTTCATGTTTCATCTGGTTCAATAACACTGCTTATCCATCTGAGTTCTACGGACCAACAAACGCTGAAGCCTCTCAGGCCCA
>QCPD01000042.1 GCA_003209755.1 Prochlorococcus sp. AG-436-C14 | reverse complement strand
TAGTAAAACAAAACGTAAATGGCGCACACCGTGGCGCATATTTGATATTACTTTGAATTTGCTTTGATCTTTTGGGATAACTAGCTTATCCCTTTTTTATTGTTTATACTAACTAGACAAAAAAGAGTCGTAAATGCAGCACTAATATCGAAAATAAAAGCTAGATAAGAGGTGTAATTAGAATCTTTTTCAGCTATTTTGATTATTAATTTGGCTACCTATTCGTTTAATCAGATTTGTAAGCTGACGTCAAATAGCAACGCCTAGAAAATCTAAAATGACTAAAGTCATTCATTCTGATTTTTCAACTGTCGCAGAAGAAATGACTTCCATCTTTTCAACAATAGAAAATAATCAAGCTTGGGATCTAATGCCTTCTTTGGTCCTTGAATTGGCATTGTGTTTGCACATGCTCCAGAGGGGTTTGAATCTACATTGCATAGCGCTGGAATATGAAAAAAGCCAATAAAAAAGAGATGGAATTAAGGACAGGTTTTTGTTGCTGACTTACTTGCTCAAGGTCATAGTTGCACCGTAGTAACGACCCGAGTGGCCGCAGATTATGAATTAAGCAGAAGGCAAGCTCGAAGGATCACAGCGAAGGTAATGGACTTGATTGTTCAAGACTTTGAAGAGATCAATATTGAGCGGCCGCAAATGGTGGCAAAACTACTAGTAAATCTTGAACAAGGTATGCAAAAAGGACTTATTAATAATCAATCAAGTGGAGTTGCTGCCTGCGCTAGGCAAATAATTTCACTGGCCGGATTAGCTGCTGATTCCTCATATAAGAATCGTTGAGAAAAATCTAGTCATCAATTTGGAATCAAGTCAAAAGCTATGACTATTTATTAATTCAATATATTTAGTTTCTAAATCTCTTGTAAATAATTCTGAATTAAAAAGTGGCGATGTTTTTCTTAACTTGGCTAATTTAGATTTCACTCTTATAAGTTCATCAGGATTTCTAGCTAAATATAAAGCCTTCTCTTCGTATTCTTCTTCAGTATTAGTAATTAGTTCTGGAATCCCTAGAGAAGTTAGTAAACTGGCAGATACCCTTGCAGAAAAGCTTTCTCCAATTTTTGTTAGTACTGGTAAACCTGCCCATAAAACATCTGAGGTCGTAGTGTGACCATTACAGTTAAAAGTATCAAGAGCTAAATCTCCCAGAGAATATCTTGCCAAATGTTTATCTAACGGGAGATTATCAGCAAAAATTAATCTATTTGAATCGATATTTCTTCTCTCTGCTTCTTTACATAGATTATTAATTGACCAGATATTAGATTTATATAACCATAGAACGCTTCCTTTTACTTTCTTAAGTAATCTCATCCAAATATTAAATTCATTTGGGGATATTTTCTTATTAGAATTAAAACAAGTAAATATAAATCCTTGATCAGGAAGTCTGAAATCTCTACGAGAAATGGACTGCTTAGAAATTTCTTTTTTATTATCATTACATTGATAGCAATTTGGCATTCTTATGATTTTTTCAGAAAAATATTTTTCATTTTTCTTTGGTATTAAAATATTATCCGCGATAATATAATCGATATTTTCTGCACCTAGAGATCCTGGATAGCCAAGATAATTTATTTGTATGGGTGCAACTCTGTATGAAAATAGGCTCATTCTAGAATGTCTCGTATAACCTTTAAGATCAATAGCGATATCAAGTCGATCACTCCTTCCTAATTGAACAGATTCAATATTATTTAGATTTTTTATATCCCTATAAATACATCCAGATGTTTTAGCCCTCTCTGTATATAAATCTTCCCTAGGAGTAAATGAATATAAATATATTCTGAATTTTGATTTATCATGAAGTTCAAAAATAGAAGCAATTAGATGCATAGTTGCATGGTCTATAAAGTCAGCGGAAAAGTAGCCTATATGAATCTTTTTATTTTTAAGATGATTTATATCTAAACCTTTCAGATTGAAATTTTGTTTATAGTAATTTTGTGCTCTTTTTAATTCTCGTAAGGGATTGTCTTCTAAGAAAAAGAACGGGAATGGATATACAGCTCCCCCTTCAATCCCTAGAGTCTGAGTCCAAATGTTTTGAGTTTTTTGATCACTCCAGTCGCATATTTCTTTTTTTGATTCGATTAAACCAACTTTTGCTGGTGAGAAAGAATCATTTAACTTTATAGCTTTTTTGTAGGAGTTTATAGCATCAATATATTGACCTAGAGTTTTAAAAATAGCTCCAAGATTGAAATATGCTAGTGAGAAGTTAGGTTTGAGTTTAATAGCATTGCGCGTAAATACTTCTGCTTCCTGTAGTTTGCCAAGATCTATCAATATATTTCCAAGATTGTAATGAGCATCTGCGTAATCAGGTTTGAGTTCAATTGCTTTACGAATTAATAATTCTGCTTCTTTTAAATTCCCTAGACTTTTCAATATGATTCCATAATTAGAAAAAACTCGGTGATCATTAAAACCTTGTTTTATGCAATACTGATAATATTTTGTTGCTTCTGGAATATTTCCTTTTAGATGAAACTGAATTGCTTGATTAATTAATTGTTCTTTAGAAAATTTAGAAGGAGTATTAGTAGT
>QCPD01000041.1 GCA_003209755.1 Prochlorococcus sp. AG-436-C14 | reverse complement strand
GCCTTTAATACAAGCTCTTCAAAAAATATACAAAAACTTCAGATAAAAGGTTGGGAAAATTTAATGGGCAGATCTAAATTCTCCCCCTCTTCCTCCCGCTTCTGATGCTTGTCCGATTCGAGAAAACAAATTCAAACTTTCATCATTTAAGTTAATTACTTCAACCTCAGATCCCCCTAATTTTATTCTTCTGATTACTTGATCAAGAACCGATACACCACTTTGATCCCAAATATGAGCTTCGGCCATATCAATAGTAATTTTTTTAGGATGTTCGTGAAGTTCAAACCCTTGCCTAAAGTAAATACTACTAACAAAGAATAATTGGCCTTTAACTTTATAAACCATATGGTCTTCACCATTTGAAGAAGACTCAACCTTAATAACTTTTGCGACCTTTCTACTAAATAGTATTGCGGCAAGTCCTACTCCTGCAAGAAGACCCAAGGCTAGATTATGAGTGATAACAGTTACAAATACAGTTAGAATCATAACTGAACTATCACTTCTAGGGATACGACGTATATCTTTTATTGAGATCCAATTAGCAGTATTAATTGCAATCATTATCATTACACCCACCAATGTTGCCATAGGAATTTGATTCACCCAATCTTTAGCGGCAAGAATCATTGCTATTAAACAAACACCTGAACTTAAAGTTGAAAGTCGCGTTCTTCCCCCATATCCAACATTCATAACTGATTGTCCAACCAAAGCACATCCTGCCATACCTCCAAAAAGAGAACTAACAATATTCCCTATACCTTGACCGCGAGCCTCAATATTTTTATTTGTACTTTTATCAGTCATATCATCAAGAATATCTTGGGTGAGAAATGTCTCCATTAGACCTACCAAAGAAATTGCCAAAGCTGTTGGCAGTATCAAACCAAGAGTTTCAAAATTCAAAGGAACTTTTGGAAAGCCAAAGCCAGGCAATCCATCTGGAAGAATTCCTAAATTCGAAACAGTTGGAACATTTAATTTAAATCCAATAGAAATTGCAGTACAAATTAAAATTGCAACCAAAGCAGAAGGCAAAATCTTGGTAACTTTTGGCAGCAAATAAATAATCAACAACGTAACTATGGTCAATCCCCAAACTGCAGGTACTTGTGATGCAGTAACTACTTTCGCAGAATGAGACAAGTCAACCCCCAAATGAGGCAATTGAGCAAGGAAGATCAATATAGCCAAACCATTTACAAAGCCATCCATAACAGGTTGAGGTACAAATCTCATCTGATGTGCAAGCCTTAGATAACCCCAAGCGATCTGAAGGACTCCTGTAAGCAATCCAGCAGCTAAAAGATATTGAAGACCAAGACCAGGACTAATATTTTCGCCTTGTTGAACAATACCAGTCATCAAAAGAGCAGTTGATCCAGTTACAGAGGTAATCATGGCCATTCTGCCCCCAAATATTGCGAGGGTTATAGAAAGCAAAAAAGCACCAAACAATCCAACTCTTGGATCTACACCTGCAATTCCAGAAAAAGCTATCGCCTCTGGAATCATTGCGAATGCAACCACAAGACCGGCAAGAATATCTCGAGAGGGCGAGACAATTCTCTCCTTTGCTAATAAATTGTTCAATTTCAAAACTACGCTTCTACTATCCTGCCTTATTAGATAAGAGAATTCATATTAGTAAGAGGATCTTCTTACTAATAATCAATAAATCAATCAGATTCCTCTTTCCTTTCAATAAATGAATCCATTAATTTTTTGTATTCATTCTCTCTTGAGCTTTTTGCAAAGCCAATAATAAAAACGATAGATGAAACTACTATTAAGGCTAGTATTGTAGGACTGAGACCCATTTCACTAGCAGTCAAAGCAAATAAATAATGAGCTATCATTAAATGAACTGATAATTTAAAAAGACTAAGTTGAACAACACTATCTTGAAGGTTTTTTAGACAGAAGTTTATTTTTTATATAAATTAAATTTAAGAAATAAAGAAAAATTAAATCTATTTTTCTTTTATTAAACTAACAAATTCCTCAGTAGTTAAAGCAGGTTTATACTCCCAAGTCATTCCATATTTATCTCTCCAGGATCCAAAGACCTTAAATAAAATTGATGCACTTGAAGCTCTACAAATTATCACTCCAGTGCCATCTTGAGGAGTATGAGCCCATGCAATTCTCTCATAGCCATCAATAAGATCATCAGATTTTCCGCTTTCAACATAATCTACAAATGCTTCGGATGAATAATTTTGATCCTCAGATGATTCGAATTTCCAAGTAACGATATAAAGCTGCATTTTTTATTATGATAGGGCTTTTATTCTATCTGAGATTATTTTTTATTTCTAAAACCAGGCTCAAATTGCCTCCGTGCTGCCTGCGTTCTTAGGATTAACTGCCTCCCAGAACTTGATAGTGTAAACCTTAATGCTTTGCCAGACTTAAACATAGCCTCTCCGATTGCCTTTGTTCTAGATAATTCAATTTGGTATGCACGACTAACTGCTCTCTCAGCATCAACATTTGCTAACTTTGCTTGTTGAGCTAAACGTTTGGTTTTTGATTTAGGGATTACTGAGAGTTCACTTTCAGGTTCTGCCCACCTCCATAGCCAATTAGAATTAGATTTTGTAATTGAAGAAGATTTCTTAACCATACCCC
>QCPD01000040.1 GCA_003209755.1 Prochlorococcus sp. AG-436-C14 | reverse complement strand
AAGTGCTTATTTGATAAAAAGAATTGTTTACCCAATCAACTAATTGATTGAAGTCATCCAATTAGGTGTGTAGGGGTATTTGTAGGGGGAAATATCGCTAATTCACCTTTGAACTGTTCAATCCCTTTCGCTGCGGTGCGTATGAACTCCCCCCGATTCTCTTACCTCTCCGTTCTTAATTGGGTTCAGGATGCTTCATAATGACTCAAATGCCTGTCAGTGACTAGATATAACGAAAGTGATTGATTCAGGAGTGTCCATACTGTTGTATACTTTTAGTTTTTTGTTTGGTGAAATGTTGGGTGGGAAACAATCTTGTGTTGGGTGATATCAGTGGTTGATTAAGCAGCATCAACACAAGCACCGAATTGATGTTCTGCTAATTCCCAATCATTAGATAGAAGTTCATTCCAAGTTTCATGAGCAGATTCATAGTCCAGTTTTCTTGTGTTCTTTAATTTGGTTGGAGTGCCATCTTCGGTGCAATACCAAAGTTGAGTGAACACAGTCGGAGCAACCATGACCGACTTGGAATCACGAATAAAGAACAGACAAAAATCTCTTGTTGGTGCAACTAACCACCCTGTTGGTGTGGGCAATGCTTCTCTGATTGGTTGATTCATATAACTGATGTCCGATGGAGGAGTCATTCAATAAGTAGAGATAAAAAAAGCACGATGCTCACTTCGTGCTTTTTTTGCTGCTTGCGATGGGGACTAAGCTAATACAAATATACTACTTCCTTCTGGATGGTCAACAAATAATTTTCCATTAAAGAAGGGGACGAGATTTTGGTCGTCCCCTTTGAGTTCAGCACTTGTTTATCCGTGTGAACAATCCGATTCCCTTTAACTAACCACTTCCCTGACCTACGGGAAGACAAGTGCTAGAACTCCAACCCATTTCTAATCAAACAAAACCATTGGAACATGAGAGAAAACACCTGTTTCCATTTGTGTAATTGGTTCATCAGACCAAAGTGAGTTAAAACAAAGTTAGTCAGCATGAACTGATGATGGATAGTAAAGAATATGATTGGATTTTTGTTTATAAGATTCGTGATTCAGGTGATGTGATTTATAAAGTCACGATTCCATCAGAACGAAAAGAAGATGCAGTTGAAATATTTAAGAGAGAACATCCAGATGGATTGATCTGTAGTGGTATCAGGAGAGGTGATTTTAAATTGATACCATTCAAGGAGCTGTCTTCACGTGATCCTTGGGAAGAGATTGCTTCGTAAGTGATATTCAAATCAAATCAAGGCAAATCCTTTACAAAAGAAGAAGCAATAGAACTAATGGTGTCATTGAGTGCAACTGACGCAAATTCAGGAAAGAAGTGGAGAGGTTTCTACAACTCTTTATCGCAGAAAGAACTTCAGGATGAATGGGTTGAGTATTGGTAACCTTAATTTTTGTATTAAGAAAGGGACCCTGCTGCTTCAGCGACCTTGAGTCTCTCTCTTCATTTTGAAAGTATATTTTAGACAGTAATTGTGCTCCTTAAATAACATTTTAAATGTGTTGGGTGGAATGTTGGGTGGAATAACTCCAAAATCTCATTCACTTGCGTCATGTTGCTCCACCACAGTCCATTTGGCGTCACTCAAAAGTCCTCCCTCACTGTTCTTATTTGGTTTAAGAGAGTTTCAAGCGTTCTCTTAGTGGGACATAGAGATCGGAAATGTAGAGGGTATATTGTGAAATGAAAAAGGATATTTAGAGATTTTGAATATATTTGACTTTTGATTTATTCTGATTACTTGATTTGTTTAAATATGGATATCGAGGAGCTGCTTGTTCAAGCTAAAGAGGCGGTACAAGAGCAAAAGATTGACCTAGCAACATCTATTTATGATTCTGTTCTGGAAATTGATCCCAAAAATTTTGTAGCAAATACTAATTTAGGGATATTGAATATCAACGTTAATTTATTAGATAAGGGATTACAACTTTTAAAAACTGCCTTAGACAATCATCCCCATCAGGTAGCGGCTTGGACAAACTATATAAAATATTTAATGCTTTTTAGAAAATATAAAAACGCATCAGAAGTCCTATTTCAAGCTAGAAAATCAGGGTTAAGAGGTGATTTTATAGATCAATATGAGATCCTTTGCTCGTTCGCTAATCATTCTATATTTCCATCAGAGAGTAATAAAATAATGTCATTATATTTACAAGGAAAATTTAAAGAAATATTGGATTTAGAGCCGACTTTAGACTCTAAAATGTTTGAAGAATCTAGTTATAATTATCTCAGTGGAATTTGCTTATTAAAAACAGGTCTATATAAAGATTCAATCGAAAGATTTAAAAAATCAGTTCAATTAAAACCGGATTTGGTTGATTCTTATAGACTATTAATTGCCCTTTTGGCTGGATCTTCGCAAAACTTAGAAATTAAAAAGTATAAAAAAGAATACCTTTTATTGAAATCAAAAGATCTAAATACAAAGTCTAATTTAAAAAATATTATTGGCCTACATTTGGATAAGATTGATCAACAAGGGGGCGTCCCTACGTTTTTTGACAACCGTGTAAATAGGCATATTAAAGGATTAAATAAAGATAAAGTTGACTATTGTCAAATTTTTGAACAGTCAATTAATTCAAAAATAAATCGTTTTATTTCTTATTCAGAAAGAATAAATATTACTAAAAACATAAGACAAAGTAATGACTTTTCCTTTCTTTCTAGCCAAGGCACTCACTCTCTAATGAAATGGAAAAGTTATGATTTATTCAAAACAACAAATGATTTAGCATTGTATTCTATGATATT
>QCPD01000039.1 GCA_003209755.1 Prochlorococcus sp. AG-436-C14 | reverse complement strand
CTTGGCAAATTACAAGATGCAGAGTTGTCTTACCGCAAAGCTATTGAAATTAATCCTGATGTCCCAGAAATACATTCCAATATTGGGAATGTATTGAAAGATCTTGGCAATTTACAAGATGCATTTGATTCTTATCTAAAAGCACTTTATATCAATCCAACAAATGAGGAAATTTACACCACTATATCTATATTTCTAAGAGATGCAGATATATCACAGTTAGACAAATCAAAAATGAAAGAAATATTAAACATTCTGCTAAAAAAAAATGATCTTTATCATCAAGACTTATTCAAAGTATTTAACTTTTTGTATAGAAATGAAATAACAATTAATTTAGCAAAAATAGATTCATATTCTTCCAATTTAGAGCTATATGTAAATGACGAATTGGTAATCAATGCACTTAAAAAGATAGTTTTTAAGGATCCAAAATGGGAGAGACTTCTAATTAAACTAAGAAAAGATATTTGTAACAGAATAGCCAATAGAAAAGAAGAGATTACAAACTTGCAACTTGAACTTTTTATTGCTTTAGCTGAACAGTGCTTCACTAATGAATATATTTACTCAATAGAATTAGAAGAAACTAAGTCTCTAGAAAAAATAATAACTAGATGCAAGGAAAGTAAATTATCTGAGACTAATCTTTTAGCTTTAGCTTGCTATTTTCCACTTTATAAACTTTTAGATCAAATACCCTCAATAAAAGATTATAAGTCAATCAATAATAACTTCAATGAACTTCTAAAAGTACAAGTACTTGAACCTCTAGAAGAAATTAAAATATCAAAAGAGATCAAAAAGATAGGTTCAATTACTGATCATATTTCTCAAAAGGTAAGGTCTCAGTATGAAGAGAATCCCTATCCAAGATGGAGATTTTTTAGTTTATTTAAAGCATCACAGTCTTCTGTAATAGTAAGAATTAATAATGATATAAAGCCTAATTCAATAAGTTCTAATCTCGAATCCAACCCATTAAAGATTCTAATAGCTGGATGTGGAACAGGTATTCAGATACTAGATGCTCAAAGATATAGAAATGCTCAAATTACAGCAATAGACATGAGCAATTCCAGTCTTTCCTATGCTCAAAGAAAAATAAATGAATTAGGTATAAAAAATGTAAACCTATTTCAAATGGATATTTTAGAAGTTGCTTTATTAAAAGAACAATTTGACATTATAGAATGTTGTGGTGTTTTACACCATATGGCTGACCCTCATAAAGGATTAAAGGCATTATTAGACATCTGCAACCCTAACGGTTTTATGAAATTATCATTATATAGTGAATTATCAAGGCAAACAGTAGTTAAAGCAAGAGAATATATAAAAGCTAAAAATATTAATCCAAATATAGATAGTATGCGAAATCTAAGAAAAGATATCTTGTCTGGCAAATGCCCTGAATTATTTTCTCTTACAAGTCCTGATTCTGATTTCTATCAAACATCCAATTTCCGTGACCTTTGTTTTCACTACCAAGAACATCGTTTTACCTTCAAGCAACTAGAAGATACTCTTATCTCACACAAATTAAAGTTTCTTGGATTCTGTAGACAATTCCTTCCTCAAGAAAGCGAATCTCTCTATAAACAATACTTTCCAGACGATAAAATACAAGCAAACTTAAAAAATTGGGGAGAAGTAGAAAGAAAACATCCTGGAATCTTTAGCAGAACTCCTCATTTTTGGGTTTCTAAAGGTGAATAAAAAATTAATCTAGAAATAAGAAAAGGAAATGACAGCACAAAATTTGTGCTATAATGTTTATATCCAAAAAGGAAAATATCGCTTGAAAGGGTTAATTATTGAGTAGTAGCGGATTATTTTTGCTAACTAATAAATGAGGTTTTTATTATGAAAACTATAAGAGAGAGATTACTTCGCTTACCCGAAGTATTAGAAAGAGTTCCATTTATGAAAACAACTCTTTATCGCCTTATGCGAGAGAGTCCTTTTCATTCTGATTCTAACCAAACGAAGCGATTACAACGCCTTCTAATGCCCTCTCAACGCTCTTATACAAAATAGATAAATCAGTTGTTCCAATAAATATCAAAGAGGTAGGAATTGATTCGTTTAAACGACTTCTATTGGAAATGAGTATCAGAGAAGCAAGGTGGATTGGGAAGCACCCAAACTCACTCAAACCTAAGAAAGTTCTAATAGAAGAGTTTGAACAAACCTTTGACTATGGGTTGAAAGACATAACCAAATTGGACGACTTCAATCAAGTAGATGATTGGGAAAACAGTTCGTTTTATCAAGCAACTAATCAATCATCTAGCGTTATCAGTTAAGTATCAATAATCTCAGAAAGAGGTTCAAATTGCACTTATAGTGAGTAGTAGAATTAATTCATACAGAAGCTCTTAGAAGATAATGGAATCTAGTGATAAAGAGCAATCCCAAAAAAAAATAACTGAAGTACAAACATTCTCAGTTCCATTTTCTTTAGGAGAAAGCAAAGAAAACATCACTATTACTACAAAAACTCCTTCTAAACCTTCTAAAGAACAAATAATCAATCAAGCATTTAGGTTTCACTCACAAGGAAACATTTCAGAAGCATCAAAACTTTATAAATATTGTATAAATCAAGGCTTTAAAGATCACAGAGTTTTTTCTAATTATGGAGCAATTTCACAAGGTCTGGGGAAATTAGAAGAAGCAGAATTATCCACTCGCAAAGCAATTGAACTCAATCCTGATTTCGCAGAGGCTCATTTTAATCTAGGAAACATATTAAAAGATCTTGGCAAATTACAAGACGCAGAATTATCCACTCGCAAAGCAATTG
>QCPD01000038.1 GCA_003209755.1 Prochlorococcus sp. AG-436-C14 | reverse complement strand
AAGTCGATAAAAATACCTACAATCAATCCATATCAATGGATCGAAAGCAAAAACCAGTTCATTGACGAAGTAAGCAAAGAAAAATTTGTTAACTTTTAGTATTTTGGGCTGAAGCTTAATTTTAGCTGAGAATTCTAGATATAAATTTCCTGCCATGAGTTTTTATTCAATGCACAAAAAAGCTGCAAATATTTGCAGCTCAGATTAAGAATTTTGAATTGTACCGAAATCAATAGATTTAAGTTTTCAACCAAATAAAGCCGAAGCCACACCAGCTACGGCTATTACTATTCCACCCCATTTTATTACAGGCTGATCCTTGTCATAGGTATTCGAAACAAGAATTGCAGCGAGGAGGATTTCTCCAAGGTTCTCATTAATCATGGGTCGAAGCCGGAATTGTATTTGTTGATACTTTTTCTAGCCGATCTTTGGCAAATGGGCAACAAATATTAAGTAGTTATTTAGCTGACTTACTGAGAGTTAGATTAAATTAAAGTTCTCATATGCATTCTTACGCCTTATTCGGATCTAAAACCTCTCACATGGGTCTGATTTTCTTGTAGCGTCTTGTTGTATCATTACCCTTCCAAGCATAGAAAAGAAAAAAAACACAACGCACACATAGAAGAAAAAAGATTCAACTAATTACTTTACTACTTTGTTTCATTAACAGATCAAAACGCAAAAAGTTGGGTGAATTTCAAACGATTCTAGTTCCTTAAATGAGCATGATTATTTGAATTAATTATTACCTGTTAGAGATACAGAGCTTAAGAGGATAAATTATTTACTTTCTTTAGCACTCAAATCTTAACTGGCTAGTATATAAAAGATAATCTACTTGTTAATTATAAATTTAAAATATCAATACGCGCTATAAATAATGCAAATACAACTTAAAAATGTTTCATATGTTTCATTAATAGCGCTAATCTAATTACATTAGAAAGTGATAATTGCTTTGCAGATTTTTTTTATATCGATTAATAATAGTGTATCTTCGATTTCGTCTAATGTGTAATATTAATCAATTTAAAGAAATGATTAAAAAGTTAGAGAGTGAAAAATTATCAGAGATTTGCGAACAATTCTTATTCGATCATGAAGGAGCAATGAAAATTTTAACAGATTACTGTAATAAATTTGGATTGCAAATTGATGATTCAGAGATTAAAGATTACATGTCAAATATGCATTCAAATGGTGACTTTGATAATGTAGTTTGTTTTGGAATAGAGCTTTCAGAAAATCAATTATATAAAAAATTTCATCCAAGCTAGTTATGTTTATATCCTCAGAAGAGTTATCTTGAGAGCTGCTGAGACAATCTAATGATGAAGATCTATCAAGGCACATATTCGCTAATATAGAATCTATTTTTAAAACTAAAGGATTGTATTCTAAAAAACTAATTCGCCTCAATAACTTCCGACAATGCTGATTTAATGGACACAACATATTCTTTATTTTCAAAATCAAGTATCGAAACTTTTTCTATCATCAAATTCATCTTTATAAACGATCGTGATAATATGTTGATGTTGTATTTTGGTAAATAATAATCCAAAAATTACTATTTTAGCTGCTAGAGAAGAATTCATTTATCTTAAACTTGTATCAGAATAATTCAAATGGATAATGATTGAATACCTTATTTTATTTGACTTCCAGAAATTGGGAAATTAAGCTGCATAAATTTATTGTGAAAGCTAAATTGTCTAGCATGTTATTAGAGAAGCCTTGCTATGAAATATTTACTATACATTGCATAAAAACACCTTAGCATCTATTTATACCAATAAATTACAAGCAAAATAATGATTAGCTTCAGTTAGACAAACGAAATAAATAAAGTTATGCATAAAATTATAAAATCTAGGTTGAAGTAGTTAAGTCTTAAAAAGCAATCTATAATAAATAATTAGAAATTAATTAGACGTATTAACTGAGATGGGACTAGTAATTTGTACTGTTGTACTGTTTAAGGGTTCATCGATACAGTCTGATCTGTAAGTAAAAGAATCATCTAAAAAGGCTTCAGAAGAGGCAGGAATTGCTCGAATATCACTAACAACATTTCTTTTTAAATTCAAACCTCCAGAAGGTCGACCCAAAGAATCTCCTATTACAGCACCAGCCACTCCGCCTATAATTGAACCAGTAGCTATCGAGGATGAAGATCCAACAAGATCGCCGATTAGTGCTCCAGCAGTACCTCCTGCCAAAGCACCAGCTTGTGTATTTCTCAGACTTGAAAGTGAAAGAGTGTTTCTATCTAAGTCGTCAATAGAAGCCATGTCGGTTCCTGATAATGCGTCTTTCCCACGTGCAGTACATTTAGTAGTAGGACCAGCCTGGTCATGGTTTGCGGAAAGCCCAGATAAAAGCTCTAGGGAGCTTAAAAAGCTTTGGGCAGATTTAAAATTAAAAAAACCTATTTCATTTAATTTTCGTTGCCCGTCACTGTTAAATGATTTGATTAAAAATCTATAGTCTTCATTCTTTCCAACGAACAAAGCTCCTCCTTTATTTGTCGCATTGGTTAATGTCCATCCAATAATCCTGTCGGAGTTTATTCGTATTCCGCTACTAGTGACAATACTTTCACCATTAATTCCAATCACACAAGATGAACTTCTGCCACAAGTGCCTTTTAATTTTAAAAATTCTTCGGAATCTAAAGCACTTGAATTAATAGTTTTGGCATATCGATCAGCTAAAAATCCAGGCTCAATAGTGCTTGCATTTACTATGCCACTTACTTGAAAAGGGAAAAAAGCTAAAATATAAATCCAGAAAGACTTCATAAACAGGGAATTGCAATATATATATTGTATATAATTTCTATTAGAATGACTAATATCTTTAGCAAAAAATGATCAGACAACAGTTATTGATAATACTGATAGAGCTTTAAATAACTAGTCTGCTGTAAGTTGAATAAAAACTCAATTCAGCCAAGTCACACCAACTGATTACGAGCAAAAATCCGTGTTAGACCAAATCACGGATTTGTTAGAACAAGTTAGAACAGTCCCAATGAGACATAAAGGAGAC
>QCPD01000037.1 GCA_003209755.1 Prochlorococcus sp. AG-436-C14 | reverse complement strand
AATAAGAAATTTACTCAAAGACCACTCGAAAGAATCAAAACAAACCTGGCAGGAAGAAAAAAGAAGACCGAGAGTAAATCTTCTTGGTCCAACTTTGCTTGGCTTTAGATGTCGTGATGATATTTTGGAAATACAAAAACTTCTTGGTCAACACGGTATAGACGTCAATGTTGTGGCTCCGTTGGGAGCGTCACCTGCAGACATAATTCGAATACCAGATGCAGATGTGAATGTTTGCCTTTATCCAGAGATAGCGGAATCAGCATGTATTTGGCTTGAAAGAAATTTTAATATTCCTTTTACCAAAACAGTTCCCATTGGCGTTGGGGCTACTCAGGATTTCCTCAGAGAATTACACAAGGTTTTAGGGATGGAAATCCCACAATCAGTAAACGAATCTAATAATTCGAAATTAACTTGGTATTCGAATTCAGTAGATTCGAATTATTTAACAGGTAAAAGAGTCTTTATTTTTGGAGACGGAACACATGCTCTTGCTGCAGCAAGAATTGCTAATGAGGAGCTTGGTTTTAAAGTTGTAGGCCTAGGAACTTATAGCCGTGAAATGGCTAGGAAAGTTCGTCCAGCTGCTAAGGCACTTGGATTAGAGGCATTGATAACAAATGACTATTTAGAAGTCGAAGAAGCTATAAAAGAAACGGCTCCAGAATTAGTTCTTGGTACACAAATGGAGCGACATAGTGCCAAAAGACTTGGCATACCTTGTGCAGTAATAAGCACACCAATGCATGTTCAAGATGTACCTGCTAGATATAGTCCTCAAATGGGATGGGAGGGAGCAAATGTCATTTTTGACGACTGGGTCCATCCTCTAATGATGGGACTTGAGGAACATTTAATTGGAATGTTTAAGCATGACTTTGAATTTGTTGACGGTCATCAAAGTCATCTAGGCCATTTAGGTGGAAAAGGAAATCAAAATGTTAATCAAGAAGTAAAAACAAAAATTTTAAGTGACTCAATAACTTCAAATGCTGATCCTATATGGACACATGAAGGTGAAAGAGAACTTTCGAAAATCCCATTTTTCGTTAGAGGTAAAGTAAGGAGAAATACAGAGAATTATGCACGCCAAACGGGATGTAGAGAAATCAACGATGAGACTCTTTATGATGCTAAGGCTCATTATAAAGCTTAAATTTATATTTTTTAATTACGCCAATGAGAATTTTCTTGGCTTGATTTGATTAATCTCCAAACATTTCTTGATATCTTCTTAGCAATAAGACCTCCTCTCTCAACTTTTGAAGAGCCTGGCCTTACACCTAAAAGTTTTGATACTTCTGCAGTGCTAAGCGGCGCTCCGGTTTCAATGGCTAAAGCAGTTAATTCAAGTCTTTGACGCAACTCATATGTATCACATTTCTCGTCTTCTTTTAACCAATTCAAGTTGTCAATACCTTTGTCAGACAATTTCTGCATAAGACCTAATGAGACTAAACCAAGCGCTTGCTCAGGATTTATTTCAGTATTTGAGTTATTGTTTTTTGAATCCTTTGGCTGAGGTGCGGACATTCTTCAATCAAATTAATATATATAGAATTTATCGGCTTAAATTCAGCATGCAAGTCTCAATAGCTAGCTAAAAAGGCAATCTTTGAGGTAATATCCCGCCCATGACAAGATTCGCCACATTTGAAAATAATGAAAGGCGACAAGGTGGCAGCCAGAGAGTTACTGGTGCAGAAGTAAATGAATATCTGGCTGACGATCCAAAGCGAGTAATAACAACAGATTCTGAAAAATCGTTAGTTGCTCGTCAAGCAAGTCATGTTAAGCAAATTGAATTAAGAACATATGTATTTCTAGATTCTTTGCAACCTCAACTCGCGGCTTATATGGGAACTGCAAGTTCAGGATTTTTACCAATACCTGGTGATGCTTGCCTTTGGATGGAGGTTTCTCCTGGAATGGCTGTGCACAGGGTTACAGATATCGCGCTTAAGGCCAGCAACGTTCGATTAGGTCAAATGATCGTCGAAAGGGCATTTGGATCTCTTGCTCTTTATCACCGAGATCAAAGCACAGTACTGCATTCAGGCGATGTGGTTTTAGATGCCATAGGAAGCACAATTGATAGGAGAACTAATCCTCAAGTTACTTGGACTGAAGTTATTCGCTCTATTACTCCAGACCATGCTGTTTTGATCAATCGCCAAAATAGACGTGGCTCAATGATTCAATCTGGCATGAGTATGTTCATTCTTGAGACTGAACCAGCTGGATATGTCTTGATGGCTGCAAACGAGGCAGAGAAGGCCTCAAACATCACAATCGTTGATGTGAAAGGAGTTGGTGCTTTTGGAAGATTAACTTTAGCTGGGAAAGAAGGTGATGTTGAGGAAGCTGCTGCTGCTGCGATGAGAGCTATTGATTACATAAATAGAAATTAATTATTTTTTAATTCCTATAGCTTTCAAAAGGTAAGGAGCTAATTCTCTAGCGGCTTTACCTCTACTTCCATGTTTTGATAATTGTGCATTATTTAATTCTCCATAAGTGCAATTAGTTTCACGAACCCAAAATAATGATTCAAATTCACCATTTGGGTAAGCAGGCTTTTTTAAAATTTCACCCCAGCAAATTCCTATTGTATTTTTAATAATCTCTCCACTGTTTGTGCAGAGCACCATTACGCTGCATACTTTTGCACTTCTGTAAGGACTGTCGCCTAGAGCAGTAAGAATCTTTTCTATTTTTTTTTCATTTGTATCTGCAAGTCGTGCAGAAAAAATACCGGGAGCATTACCAAGTGAATCAATTTCAAGTCCGGAATCATCTGCAATAGTCCAACTGTTAGTTAATGCTGCCGCTGCTTTTGCTTTCAATATTGCATTGTCTAGGTATGTTTTTCCCGTTTCTTCAACATCCAGAGAGCTAGGTTGTTTTTTAACTTCAATTGGTAGAGGCCCAAGCATTGCCTCTATCTCGGCAACCTTCTTGGGATTACCACTAGCTATGGTTATTAGTGGCTTTTTCAAATCAAGTAATTTAAATAGATATATATAGTCTTACAAGAAGAAGTTAAAAACAATAGTCGCTGAATTATTTAGATGATTTTGAGACAGTTTTGGGGTGAACATTCCAACCCTGACATAGCCAGGAACCTGTCTCGTGGGTAAAAATAACTACATGAGCATGTTTACGCAATGCAATATGAGTATG
>QCPD01000036.1 GCA_003209755.1 Prochlorococcus sp. AG-436-C14 | reverse complement strand
AAGAAGTTAGGCGAGAGCTTTTATATAGCTATGTGGGATTGATCTTGAAACTTGGATTATTTATTGTTTTTGCAACTAGCCTCGTGAACTTAGGACTTGCCTCTCATCAACGTGTGAATAGAAATCTTGAGTTGTCGTATTTATTAGAAAAAGAAACAAAAAAACTTCACAAATTAAGACTTCGTTTTGATGAGATTTTTACTAATGGTGGAGAACAAAGTTTTTTTAAGGAGCAAGATCAATGGATTACTCCAAATAGTGTCAGAGTTATTTGGCGATGATTAACTTTGCTTCTCTTAGGTTTAGATTTGTGTTTGAAAATTGAGTAAAAATAGTTTTTACTAAAGGACATGACTCTAGTACAAGCGGCACCAGGAACTGTCTTAATTACTGGAACAACATCAGGTGTTGGGTTATATGCAACAAAGTCTTTGTTAGAGAGGGGTTGGAGAGTTATTACGGCAAATAGATGTTCTGTGAGAGCTGAAGCTTCAGCATCAGCAGTTGGATTACCTACTAATAGTCCAAGACAACTTAAACATATTCAAATTGATCTTGGAGACTTAGATAGCGTACGCAAAGGGGCTAAAAGTCTTCTAGAAGATTTGGAAAATCCATTGGATGCTTTGGTTTGTAATGCTGCTGTATATCTTCCTCGTTTAAAAAAACCTTTGAGATCTCCACAAGGATATGAAATATCAATGGCAACAAATCATTTTGGACATTTTTTATTAATTCAATTGCTTTTAGAAAACCTTAGTAAGTCTTCAAGACCAGTATGGAAGGGAAGATCTTGGGGGGTAGAATCATCTAGAGTAGTTATTTTAGGAACTGTAACTGCTAACAATAAAGAACTTGGAGGGAAAATACCAATACCAGCTCCTGCTGATTTAGGAAATCTATCTGGTTTTGAAGAAGGATTTTGCGATCCCATATCAATGGCTAGTGGTAAACGTTTTAAACCCGGCAAAGCCTATAAAGATAGTAAGTTATGCAATATGATTACAACCCAAGAATTGCATAGGCGATTTAATTCTTCTCCAATTCTTTTTAGTTCTCTATATCCAGGATGTGTAGCTAACACTAAATTATTTAGAAACACACCTAAATTGTTTCAATGGTTGTTCCCATGGTTTCAGAAATTAATAACTGGAGGTTTTGTAAGTGAGGCGCTGGCTGGTGACAGGGTAGCCCAGGTAGTTTCAGATCCTCAATTTGCTATTTCTGGCGTTCATTGGAGCTGGGGTAATAGACAACGCAAGGACAGACAACAATTTTCACAAGAATTGTCCGATAGAGTGACAGATCCAGTTACTTCTCGAAAAGTTTGGGATTTATCTATGGAATTAGTTGGTCTGAAATAAACCTTAAACTAGGTATTTAATCAAATCCAAGTAGATCAAATATTTCACGGTCTTTTAAAGGTTCAGCCTCTAATGGTTCAACATTATCTATCATTTTTTGGGCTAACGAAAGATATTCATTTTGTACTTCCACTACGCCTTCTTCTTCTGAATCCATCTCGAAGATTGTGCACTTTTTAAGCCTTGATTTGCGGATGGCATCTACGTTACGGAAATGAGCCATGGTCTTAAGACCTGTTCTTTCATTGAATTTCTCTATCTGATCTAACTCAGCAGAGCGGTTTGCTATTACACCTCCTAGACGAACTTTATAATTTTTTGCTTTAGCATTTATTGCTGCAACTATGCGATTCATTGCAAAAATAGAATCAAAATCATTTGCAGTAACAATTAGACAATAATTTGCATGTTGCAGTGGTGCAGCGAAACCACCGCATACAACGTCACCTAGAACATCAAATATAACTACATCAGTATCTTCTAAAAGATGATGCTCTTTTAAAAGTTTGACCGTTTGACCAGTGACATAGCCACCACATCCTGTCCCTGCCGGAGGTCCACCACTTTCAACGCACATGACGCCATTGAAACCTTTAAACATAAAGTCTTCTGGCCTGAGTTCTTCGCTATGAAAATCTACTTCTTCAAGGATATCTATGACGGTAGGCACCATCTTGTGCGTAAGGGTAAAAGTGCTGTCATGCTTAGGATCACAACCGATTTGAAGTACTTTCTTCCCAAGTTTTGAAAATGCCGCTGATAGATTCGAGGAAGTAGTTGATTTACCAATACCTCCTTTACCATATACAGCAATTACAAGAGCTCCTTCCTGGATTTGTGCTTTTGGGTCTTGTTTTACCTGAACGCTACCTTCACCGTCCTCCTTACGAGTTATTGTCGAAGTCATTAATCTTTTTCTTTCGAAAGTCCTTGTTTATATTCTTGCAGTCAAATATCTCTTTAGGAAATGTTTAGGGAATTCGATACATTTAAAATTAAAAATATGTCTTCAAACGAGAACATGTATACTTTTTCGTCGTAGATGCGTATTTTTGCTCATGCCTTTAAGTCCTGCATAGAGTAAGGAATTTCTCTTTGAATGCTTTGCTGGCCGTAAGGGTGGCTATTTAATGCAAGAGCAAAAGTCACCGTAGTCAGACAAAAGTTAACTAAAAAGTAACTAAATACGAAAGAGATTAAGTGTTTGTTGACGGTTTACCCTTTCTGGATGCAATTTGAATATATACATGTATTAAATTTATTTTTATGAGCGGTGCAACGCTCCTTAAGGAATCTGGTCCAAGAGAAGTTTTTTGCGGCCTGACATCTATTGTTTGGCTCCATAGGCGAATGCCTGATGCTTTCTTTCTGGTTGTAGGTTCTAGAACCTGTGCCCATTTGATTCAAAGTGCAGCTGGTGTGATGATTTTTGCTGAGCCGCGTTTTGGTACAGCCATTTTGGAAGAAAGAGACTTGGCAGGATTAGCTGATGCTCATGACGAGTTAAATAGAGTAGTTAAAAATCTTTTAGCTAGACGTCCGGAAATTAAAACCCTTTTTCTAGTTGGTTCATGCCCTAGCGAAGTAATAAAAATAGATCTTTCACGAGTTGCTGAAAATCTGAATATTGAACTTAAAGGTCAAGTAACAGTACTGAATTATTCGGGTAGTGGAATTGAAACAACTTTCACTCAAGGTGAAGATGGAGCTTTAAAGGCATTGATTCCATTAATGCCGAAAAGCGATCAAAAAAAATTACTTTTAGTGGGTACTCTTGCAAATGCTGTAGAGGATCGGCTTACAAGTATTTTTAATCGACTTGGAATAGACAATGTAGAAAGTTTTCCACCTAGGCAGTCAACTGAATTACCTTCAATTGGACCAGAGACTAAAGTACTTCTTACGCAGCCATACTTAACTGATACGGCAAGAGAACTGAAAAATAAAGGTGCTGAAATCATTCAAGCTCCCTTCCCATTGGGTGTTGAGGGAAGTACATTGTGGATTCAGGCCGCTGCGAATTCATTTGGAATAGAGCAATCTCTAGTTGAATCAATATTAAAACCTCTGATATCAAGGGCAAAGCAAGCTTTGACTCCTCATGTTGAGAAACTTTCTGGAAAGAAATTATTTCTTTTACCTGAATCTCAATTAGAAATACCTCTTGCCAGATTTCTAAGTAACGAGTGTGGAATGGAGATTATTGAAATAGGAACGCCTTACTTAAATAGAGATTTAATGAAAGTAGAAATAGACTTACTACCACCTGATTGCCGAATCGTTGAGGGACAGCACGTAGAGAGGCAATTAGACAGGGTAAGAGATAGTTCGCCGGATCTAGTTGTTTGTGGAATGGGACTTGCTAATCCACTTGAAGCAGAAGGGATATCAACAAAATGGTCAATTGAAATGGTTTTC
>QCPD01000035.1 GCA_003209755.1 Prochlorococcus sp. AG-436-C14 | reverse complement strand
CAATGCAATGCTTGCTTTATATGTAATTGGTTATCAAATAACCATTTGCGTTGATTGGAGTTGGATTCCTATGAATAAAGAGGATTACCAACTTCCTTATCAAGATAAATGGAGTGTTAATCAATAATGACTCCTGATATTTTTAATCAAGCAGCAGCTGAATCAAAACAATTTGGCCTTTGGCTTCCGGTAATAGGAGTCATCATTGTTTTTTTAGGAATGAATATGAGAGTTGAAATTAAAATCCAGAAAGAAGAAGAATTTGATAATAAGGATTGACTTAGTTATTTCATTCCTGTGTTTTCGATAGCAATCGGCGGTCAAACGGTGGAGGAATAATCTTATTTGGGCCGTTTTCTAATACCAAACATCTCAGCCATTTTCCCTGTTTAAGCAAAGTATCCAATCGCTCCAAGTAAGAAACCTAAAGCAATAAGGCAAGGTGATTTTTTAATGAAATCAGAATTGAGTATTTCGCTTGATCGCATAAAACGGTATCAACCGCTACACTTTTAGTACGTTCGATTTCCTCAGGGAAATGCATGTTTAGGTAACAGGGAACGGGGTTACCTCTACCGAGAAACGTGATGAATCACCTTCCTTTAATCAGAAAAAGCCTTTGCAAAAAACCTCACTCCACAACGCTGAGTTATTTCTATCTTCCAGACCAAGTCATTCAAGCTCAACCGAATTAAATATTCGGCTACTTGAGCAAAAGGCAAAAAGAAAAGCAATACATCAGTCCGAATTGAATCTTGCTTCTAAATGCAGTACTAGTTCCTCCAGCTTGAATAGCCACTTAGCAAGAAAAAAAGAGCGAGAGCAAAGATTGCACTCAGCACAAATCATCTCGATGGTTAAATAAACTTTTCTTATAGGAAGCATCAATTCTCATAATCAAAAACCGTGAGTAAAAACTCACAGTATTGCTAATTGTTCTTTATATTTGCTTCATATTTCATTTTTGCCATGACTCCTGAAGCAGAAAAGTTTAACGGTTGGGCAGCAATGCTTGGCTTAGTTGCAGCCTTTGGTGCATATGCAACAACAGGTCAAATCATTCCTGGAATTTTCTAAGTGGAGCTCAATCCATTTAAACCCTATCAACAATTTTTTCAAAAGCTTTTGAAAAGATCTAACAAAAGTTCTTAGCGGTCTGGTTAAGAACTTTTTTTTATCAACTAAAATTTTGTTTTAATTAAACGTCTATTCCGTAGTAGTTGAATTGATTGAAAACTTCATAAATCCATTGCTGGTCTCTAATGGCTTTTCTCGGCTATGGAAGCTATAGAGAGGAGAGAACCCCTTCGGTTAAGACGAGTAGAAAGAAGTAGTCCATTGCTTATCTTTTAGTAATCCATATGTACACAAAACAGGGTTAGCAATAAGGAAGATCCAATACAGTGAAGGTTGACCAGAATCGACAATAATTCCCACATTAAGAGTATTGAATACTGCAACTATCAATAAGCAAGACATCAAGCCCAACTCACCTAATAACACTTTACGAGCAGATTCATGTTCTCTAATGAAACTTGCAACTATCAATAAGAATCCAATACCTATATTGCTTGCAGCGACGACATCAACAAAGCCTCTCACAAATAACATTGTTTCATCTGAGACTGATGGGACGATGGTATCAACTGAGAAAATCAACAATGGGATGAGTATTACACCCAATACAATTTGAAGAGATCCAACAGTTTTTAGAATCGTTTTTATTTTCATATATAGACTCTTTGAGTCGAAGTCGCAGGACTTGTTGGTTATCACTTGACATTAGCCAAGAATTTTAAAAACAAAAACGACTCCTTCACATGTGTAATGGTGTAGCTTTTTTTCACTGATCGAATGACTAGAAAATAAAAAATGCATGATTTATTCCTGTTTACTAGGGAAAGTTGATGAATCAACTGAAAGCTGTATTCCCATTTATTGCGTCAATTGACATCTACTTCTTGGCACTTAACTCGCCGATGTATCAACAAATGAATCATCCCCACTTAGTCGATGATGAAATCAAATCTATCCCTGTAAAGAGTTTTAAATAGTTGATCTAAAAACGGGTTTTCAGCTTCTCATCTTTTTGTAGTTTCTTAGTCGTCTAGCGAAACTTTTTATTGAGTCTTTTTTTTAGAGCTTTTATTTGACTCCTAAATCTAAGTGCCTTTATATGTTCCAGCTCTTCTGCCTTGCTGACTGGTATTTCACTAACAGCCTTTGCAAGCTCGAACGTATGCTATGGGGGGCCTTTAAAGAAGAGCCCATTGCCGAAGCAGGGAATCTATAGGAATACAGTTGCGGGAACGATAACCATTTATCTATGTACAAATGATACGTATATTGGTATACAGGGCTACGAAAGAGAATTTGGATCTGTAATGGATAAATAGCTGAATCAAAGAGGTGAAAATACTTTTATCGTTTGTTCTAGCTCTTCTTCTGTTTTTCTGTCCTTTTGCAGTTCAAGCAGAAGATATTGAGTCAATGCCCCAAGAGGATATAGCTGAAGTACCTTTACTTGACCCAATAACGGAAGCTGAGATAAATGATCTCTTAGGTGAAGACCCTTATATAGGAGAAACTGATTGGCGTGGTAATAAGGTTTCAACTAAAAGGGATTACAGCAAGAAAAATAGATAGGAAAGCCCTACCTCAACCGAACATCAGGACTCAATAAATCCTTTTTAAACTAGATCCATATTGATGGTGATACGGAAGCATCATCAAGCTAGATCGGGGGACGGTCGTCGAAATCCTGTCCTCTCTTCGCTAATCCAATAAAAGTGCATTAGGTCTGCACTTTTTATTGAGAACCCGAGGGGTGGAATGTTCGGTTTTTTCCCTTCAAAAAACTTCATCACACAGTTTTAGTTAACCCTCCATCGTGGGGATTTTCTTTTGCCTACTTAGTTGCCGCTTAAGTAATCCTTCTATTGATTCTTTTTCTTAAATTCTTTAATTGAACATTTAATCTTAATTGCTTTATGTGATCAAGTTTCTCTGCTCTATCCGCTGGCATTATCCTCGCTGCCTCAACCATTGCGAAAGCATATTTATGCGTATCTTTTGGCAAAGAACCCATAGTTGAAGCAGGGAATAGTTTTAATACATTGGCGAAACGATAACCATTTGAGAATGTAGAAAATTACCTAATTTTGCCCACCAAGTAAAATATGTTACCACTGATTAACCGAGTAAAAAATATTACTTAGAAACGATTGTCATTCCCATAAATTATCAATAAAAAGATTAATTTAATAAAGCTATGTTTGACTTTATAGGAATTTATCTTTATATTTGCAAGATCTAATTATCTGTATTGATTGCTATGCTTTTAACTGATTTTATTACAGAGACTTCAATTTCTAATGAAAATGAAGTTTGTCCAGGTTGTGGTTGTACTTGTCCTTGCGATTGTATAGATTGCAAGGACTGTTCAAAATGCAAAGATCATTGACTTCAAAAATTAATCGAAGCTAAACAATTAAGCCATATCCCACCTCCTAGCTGTTCAGGGACTAACTCCATCAGAGACAGGTTTCCCAGCCTGTCTTTTTTAATGGTTTTAATGGTTTATGTCATATTTATGTCATATAGAATGTGAGACCCCCTCTCTAAGCAGGCTTTTGGTTAGTCGTACAGAGATAGAACTTTTCATATAGCTGAATTAAAGGATTTAACGGACTTAGGTGTAACGGTGCTATTACGTTCCTAATTATGTTTGGTACTTGAGGGTTAAATTATTTATGAGGTTCTAATAGTGATCAGCTATTGGAAGTAATGGGGAAAAGTGGTGCGAATCCG
>QCPD01000034.1 GCA_003209755.1 Prochlorococcus sp. AG-436-C14 | reverse complement strand
AAGAAGCTGACCCTCATGATCTGGAAGGATTATTACAAGCTTGTCTAGACCTAAAGTTTAATTAAATTTGTGCTGATTTTTCGACGAGTTCTTTAAATCCATCAAGATTTTTTTGTAATTCTTTTGTGACCATTCCTCCAAGAATATTTGCTTTCATTAGATTTGCTAAAATTTGCGGTAATTCATAGGATATTTTTAATTTAACCACAGTTTTTGAGCTCTCTTCATTATAAAACCGTACTGAACCCTTAGTAGGTAACCCCCCAACTGATTTCCATTCTAATTTCTCTGCTTCAACTCTTTCTGTGATTTGAGCTTTCCATTTAAAACGAAAGCCATTAGCTGCAAGTGTCCACTCTGTTAAATCAGGAAGTGTCGAGGTTTTTTCATCGACTGTTTTAACCGACTCAATCCAAGTCATCCATAAAGGCATCGAATCTAAATCACTCCAAAACTTCCAGACAAGTTCCACTGGAGCATGAATTTCACTTATCACTGTGTGATCAAGCCACTTTCCCATTTCTTAAGCAACCGAAGAATTTTTTGCTAGTGAAACAGACTTTGAGAGCATTGCTGAAGCAGCAAGATGACCGCTCATTGTTGCCCCTTCCATAGAGTCAATGTAATCCTGTTTTGTGTAACTGCCTGCCAAGAAGAAATTACTAAAAGAGGTTTTTTGATCTGGTCTATATGGCTCCATTCCAGGAGCCTCCCTGTAGAGAGAATGAGAAACTTTGACCACATTGCCCCATAAAAGCTTCAAGCCTTTTGAAGAGGGGAAGAGTGTCCTGACCTGTAGATCAGTATGTTTTACAATTTCATCTGAGGATTTAGTAATCCACGGGTCGCCAGGGGTTAACACACATTGAAGTAGTGAGCCTTCACCATCTTTTTTATAGTCTTCTGGGCTGGATAGAGCTAAATCTGCAAAACAACTAAAATCAGCATCGGCTGTATATAACAAATTGTCTAAACCGGATGGATTTTTTAGGTTTATTTGAGCTTGTTCATTGTTGATCTCGGTTACCCAGCCATCGTATCTAAGTTGAACTGTCGCGACTGGTACCGCATCAAGCTTGAAAAGTGAGTCAAACTCTATAAAACGTCTCCATGATCGAGGAATTATTCTTTTAATCCCAGCTACATCACAAGCAGCTAAATATTTGTCTGCTTGAATTTTTTTTTCACCCTCTGGTGTTTGAAGAGTTAATCCTGTTACTGATGGTTGGTCGGAATCCTCTGAATGAATTTCTTTAATAATATTTTCTAAGTGAAGTCTTCCACCTCTTTGTTCAATGTAAGCGAGTATTGGCTTGGTGAGCCATTTGTGGGGTGACCCTTTCAATAGGTTGAGCTTGGATGCCTCTGTTTTTGAAGCAAACATCATAAAGATAGTAAGCATGCATCTTGCAGAAATGGCTTCGCAATCAATAAATCCCAGTGCATATGCAATAGGATTCCACATCCTTTCGATACTATTTAGGCTTCCTCCATGATTAAGAAACCATTTTTGAAAGCTTATAGAATCTAGTGATCGTATTGTTTTCATCGCACCCTCGTAGTCAACAAGGCCTCTAACTATCGGACTTGTTCCAAGGGCAAGAGCATTCCTTAGTTTGTCAATCCAATTTAATTGAGGTGTAGTAAAGAAGGCTTTTAACCCGTTAAAAGGAGCTCCTGCAAAAAATCGAAAATCAAGTGACTTAATGTCACCTCCCTTGTTAACAAAAAGGTGAGTATGGTCTTTTGGTAAAAGATTTTCAAATGCTCCTACTTTTCTCATTAATGCAAAAAGGTTGGCATAGTTGAAAAAGAATACGTGTAAACCCATCTCTATATGATTTCCATCGGAATCTTCCCAGCTTCCAACTTTGCCTCCCATAAATGATTTTGCCTCATATAGGTCGACCTCATGTCCTTCATCAACAAGGTCAACTGCAGCAGTCAATCCTGCTAAACCTGCACCTATTATTGCGATTTTCACTCGTTTAATCATATGGATACACTAACTCTATGAACAAAAACTCTTTTTTGGCACTTTTAAAATCGAATATGATTAATAGAGTGTTATTAATGTCAAAAAAAAACAATGAGTGAATCAAAGGCACCGCCAAAAACTCATAAAGCTCAAGGTGGTAAGGGAGTACTTATTACCACCCCTGCATTGGATCAGTTGTCTAGGCTTTGCAAAGAACAAGGCTCAGGAAAATTATTGAGAGTAGGGGTACGTTCAGGAGGATGCAGTGGTATGAGTTACACCATGGATTTTGTATCTGCTGATGATATTCAAAAAGATGATGAAGTCTATGAATATTCAGTTGGTAGCAGTTCGTTTAAAGTCATTTGTGATCCAAAGAGTCTTTTATATATATATGGTATGCAATTAGATTTCAGTACAGATTTAATTGGTGGAGGCTTTAACTTTACTAATCCCAATGCATCTCAAACTTGTGGTTGTGGAAGTTCATTTGCAGTTTAACTTTAACTAAAAGAATTTTTAAATTAACAATGGATCAATCCGAGGAAAGCCTTTTTGAAGAAGCACTTAAACGCTATAAAGCTGGATCACCAGCAGATGAATTGATTGAAGATTTTCAAAAAATAGTTTCTACTACACCAAATAATGCTGCTGCATGGACATGCTTGTCTTGGTTGCAATTGTTATGTGATTCCCCTCAGGAAGCCTTGCGCTCTGCACGGTATGCAGTGAAACTTAACGGTCAAGATCCACAGTCAAGGATAAACTTGAGTCTTGCATTATTAGAAACTAATTCTAAAGGAGTTAGAGATCATATTGATTATGTCAAAAGAGCTATTTTTGTTCTTCCTGAATTAGAAAAAGAATTAAAAGAATCATTTGAAGATGGTCTTTCGCGGAAACCTAATTGGAAAACGTTACTTAAAATAAAAAATTGGATAGACCTTTGATTTCTGATTAGATTCCGTTAAAAATTTTAAGTTAACATTGCTTTAAAAGCCTCATTAATTTTGGGGAAACTGAATTTAAATTTGAGTTTATTCAATCTTTGAGCTTGTACATTTTGTCCCTCTAAAACTACACGAGCTCCATCTCCTAAAATCAACTTCAATATTGGTCCAGGAACTGCGAGAAGACTTGGTCTACCAAGTACTTGACCAAGTGAATTCGTGAACTCATTCATTCGTACTGGGTTTGGTGCAACCCCATTGACGACTCCTGACCAAGCAGAATTTTTAACACTTTCGTTAATAAGATTGCAAAGATCTGTTCTGTGTATCCAGCTCATCCATTGTTTTCCATCTCCTATAGGACCTCCAAGACCAGCTCTAAAAATGGGAAGCATTTTTCCAAGTGCCCCACCATCTTTAGCTAAAACGATGCCAATTCTTACAATTAAAAGGCGAGTCGCTCTTGGTTTGTTTTTTGCACTGGATTCCCATTCTTTGCAAAGATTTGCTAGGAAATCATCACCCTGAAAATTTTCTTCAGTGAATTCAGTTTGAGGATGTGAGCCATAAAAACCAATTGCCGATGCATTGATAAGAACTTTTGGGGGTTTTCTTAGATTCCGTAGGTTTTTAATAAGATTCTTTGTTGTCTCTATGCGACTATTTGTGATTTCTTTACAGTGATCGTAAGTCCATCTTTTTTCAGCAATAGGTTCGCCAGCGAGATTGATAACCCCTTCACAGCTTTTAAGAGAGTTTTGAATTTCTTCTTTATCCCAAGACGAAGACTCGGCTGGATTCATTTGTATGACATTGATGCTTTGGTCAATAGCTATGGCTTTTAATTTTCCTTTGGGTTGTCTAGATATGACTGTGAGGCTGTGTCCTTCTTTTGTTAGCAAAGGAATTAATTCTCTTCCGATAAAACCAGTGCATCCAGTAAGTAGTAATTTCATGATTTCTCTAATTAGATTTGATCAGCTTAGGGGGATTTTGCTTAAGTTATTGTGTTGATCGATCAAGAATATTTGAGTTATGGAATTTGCAATTAATTAATGACATGATTTTTACCATTTTGTTTTAACTGCTATTGTTCATTTGA
>QCPD01000033.1 GCA_003209755.1 Prochlorococcus sp. AG-436-C14 | reverse complement strand
CAGGGTTTCCTGTCAGCGGCAAATGGTTGATTTGTGATGAGGAGAAATCAACAAAAACTCATAATGCAAAGGTTTATGGAAACGCAGCAGTTGGAGCACCACCAATGTCTGTCCCTCACTTAGACACAAGATGGATAGATGGAAAAAGATCTCTTCTATTTGGTCCTTTCGCAGGGTTTAGTTCAAATTTTTTAAAATATGGTTCAAAATTGGATTTGTTTAGATCCATCAAAACAACTAATATTTTCTCTATGTTGCAAGCAGGATTAGATAATTTAGATCTAGGAAAATACTTATTAAATCAATTAATACAAACAAATGAGGATCGAATAGAAACTTTAAAAATATTCCTTCCTCAGGTTTCACCTAATGATTGGAATCTTTCAATTGCAGGACAGCGTGTTCAAATAATTAAACAAACTTCTAAAGGTGGTGTTTTAAAAATGGGGACAGAAGTTGTTACTTCATCAGATAGATCTTTAGCTGCTTTGCTTGGGGCTTCTCCTGGCGCAAGCACAGCAGTAACAATCATGATTGAAGTTTTAAACCGGTGCTGGCAGGAAAAAATGAAATCAAGTAAATGGAGAAATAAAATGTTAGAGCTTTTTCCCAGTATTGGGACAGATATTAATGCAAATCAAAAAGCACTTTTAGAAATTCGCAAAAGAAACGATTTCTTACTTAAATTAATTTAAAACTTTAGTACTGGTGAGTTATATTTAATCTTTATTCTGAGTTGAATTGATAAATGATGATCTTGCTCCTTTAATTGCTTTCTTATGACTAATGTGCCCATTTCTCGTCTGAGGAACTTCTGCATAATTGCTCATATTGACCATGGTAAATCAACCTTGGCAGATAGGCTTCTTCAGGACACTGGCACTGTCTCCTCTAGAGATATGCAAGAACAATTCTTGGACAATATGGATCTTGAGAGAGAGAGAGGAATAACTATAAAATTACAGGCTGCACGAATGAATTATAAAGCGGATGATGGAGAGGAATATGTCCTGAATTTGATTGATACTCCTGGCCATGTTGACTTTTCTTATGAGGTGAGTAGATCATTGCAGGCTTGTGAAGGTGCTCTGTTGGTTGTTGATGCTAGTCAAGGAGTTGAAGCTCAAACTTTGGCCAATGTTTATCTTGCATTGGAAAATGATTTAGAAATTATTCCTGTTCTCAATAAAGTTGATTTACCTGGGGCTGATCCTGAAAAGATCAAAAATGAGATTGAATCAATTATTGGTTTAGATACATCTAATGCAATTTCCTGTTCTGCTAAAACAGGGGTTGGTATTCCAGAGATACTGCAAGCAGTAGTGGATAGAATACCTTCCCCGAAAGAAAATGCTGATCAAGCTACAAAAGCACTCATTTTTGATTCTTATTACGACCCGTACAGAGGGGTGATTGTCTATTTCAGAATAATGAGTGGTGGCATAAGTAAGAAAGACAAGGTTTTACTTATGGCGAGTAAAAAAAGTTATGAGCTAGATGAAATAGGTGTTATGGCTCCTGATCAAGTAAAAGTGAATTCTCTTCATTCCGGTGAAGTAGGATATTTAGCTGCATCTATAAAAGCAGTTGCTGATGCGAGAGTCGGGGATACGATTACGTTGCAGGATAGACCTGCTGAAGAAGCTCTGCCAGGTTATACCGAAGCCAAGCCAATGGTTTTTTGTGGATTGTTTCCCACAGATGCAGATCAATATCCAGACCTAAGAGAGGCTCTAGACAAATTACAGTTATCCGATGCTGCATTGAAATATGAACCTGAAACAAGTAGTGCGATGGGATTTGGCTTCCGTTGTGGATTTTTAGGCTTATTACATATGGAAATTGTTCAAGAGCGTTTAGAACGCGAATATGACTTGGATTTAATTGTTACTGCACCATCAGTTATTTATAAAGTAAAAATGATTGATGGACAGGTTTTGATGATTGATAATCCAGCTACACTTCCAGACCCTCAAAAACGTGAAACCATAGAAGAACCCTACGTCCGAATGGAGATTTATGCTCCTAATGATTATAACGGAACTTTGATGGGGCTTTGTCAGGACAGAAGAGGAGACTTTATCGATATGAAGTACATAACGACTGATCGGGTCACTCTTATTTATGAAATACCTCTTGCAGAAGTTGTCACTGACTTCTTTGATCAGATGAAAAGTAGAACTAAGGGATATGCCTCGATGGAATATCACTTAATTGGTTATAGGGAGAATGATTTAGTCAGATTAGACGTTTTAATTAATTCAGAAAGAGCAGATCCTTTAACGACGATCGTTCATAAAGATAACGCTTACGGTGTCGGGAAAGGACTTGTTGAGAAATTAAAAGAACTTATTCCAAAACAACAATTTAAGATTCCTTTACAGGCTTCAATTGGAAGTCGGATTATTGCAAGCGAAGGTATTAGTGCCTTACGAAAAGATGTTTTGTCTAAATGCTACGGAGGCGATATTTCTAGAAAAAAGAAATTGTTGAAAAAACAGGCAAAAGGGAAAAAGCGGATGAAGTCTATGGGAAAAGTAGATGTTCCTCAAGAGGCTTTTATGGCTGTCTTGAAATTAAATAATGATTGATAAACATTTCTATGATCTATGTTTGTTTTGTATAGCTTATTTCACTTGAATTATTTATCAGCATTGAGACTTCCTGATTCCCTTTGTCTTTGGTTAGGCTTGTCCATATAAAACCTATAATTATTAATGTGGCAATGGTTATTGAAAGCTCCCCTACGGTGAGACCATCATTTTTAAAGTGCATCTTAAGTTGGATTTATTTATTTATTTAAGCAATTTTTTTATTTTATTTCTACCTTTTACCGCTAAATTTAATTAGGTCTTATTATTTGATCATTGAAGCTGAGAGGTTTTTTAAGTCGAAAGAATTTATCGACACGGTTATTGAAAGCTGGGTTGATAATTTTATCTGTATATATAGGCATCTCTATTTTCATGCCACTATTAATATCTTTAAAGATTGTACCTAATGGAGAATTTGGGTTGGGGAACCCGATTTTTTCGGCTCCATCTATAGATCACTGGTGTGGAACAGATCGACTAGGAAGAGATGTTTGTATTAGAACTTTAGCTGCGAGTGGAGTCGCGTTACAGGTCGTTTTTGTAGCTGTATCTCTTGCGGTGCTGGTAGGAATACCTTTGGGACTTTTGAGTGGCTACATTGGTGGTTTTTTGGACAGGATTTTAGTTCTTTTTATGGATACTCTTTATACCATTCCTGTCCTACTTCTTTCTGTGGTAATGGCTTTTTTATTGGGCAGAGGTATATTAAATGCCTCTGTAGCATTGTGCGTCGTTTATATCCCTCAATATTTCCGACTTGTTAGAAACCAAACTTCACAAGTTAAATCAGAACTTTATATAGAGGCAGCCATATCAATGGGAGCTTCACCTTTGTGGGTAATAAGAAAGTACCTTCTTAAAAATGTTCTTATTTCCGTCCCTGTTGTCTTAACACTTAACGCAGCAGATGCTGTTTTAGTTCTTGGGGGTTTGGGATTTCTTGGATTAGGTCTCCCAGAGAATATTCCAGAATGGGGAAGTGATTTAAATATGGCATTAGTTGCATTACCTACTGGCATCTGGTGGACAGCGATCTACCCTGGTATGGCTATGTTCGTTTTAGTGTTGGGACTATCTTTTATTGGGGAAGGTTTAGAAAAATTTATAAGTGAAACTAGTCTGCAGGATTAAATTCTACTTGAAGCTTTGAATTTAAAATCTCATTTTTTTTGTTCTTGGAAGATGATCTATAATCTCACCTTTTTCATTTAGTTCTGGATATTTTCTGCCTTCACTTTTGCACCATTTAGCAACCTCTGGGTAAGCCCACTCGAAGATCTTTTCTTTATATGTTTCTTGGCTCATACCTTCTCCAGATTCAGGAATTATATTGGCTACTTGTCGTTGCCTTATCGCTTCAAACAATAGTGCCGATGCGGCAACTGATACATTCAATGACTCGACCATGCCTCTCATTGGAATATGAATGTGCTCATCCACTAGACTAGTTGCTTCTTCGCTAATACCCCATTTCTCGGCACCTAGTACAAATGCTGTCGCTCCCTTGAAATCACATTTTCTGTAGTCAATTGATTTTGGATTCAAGTTAGTTCCATACAATTTAAACCCTTGGTTTTTCAGAATTTTTATTGCCTCTTTGGTCTTTTTATATTGGTTTATTTTGACCCATTTTTGGCTTCCTTGAGCAGTACTATTAAACGTCAAAAATTTCTCTTTATTGAATATTGCATTTGCCTCAAGAACACCAACAGCATCACAGCTTCTTATTATCGCTGAAAGATTATGAGGTTTTTCAACATTCTCAATTAAGACAGTCAGATCTGAAATTCTTTTATTTAGGACAGATTTTAGACGTTCAAAACGTCTAGGTAGGAGAGGCATTTC
>QCPD01000032.1 GCA_003209755.1 Prochlorococcus sp. AG-436-C14 | reverse complement strand
TAATATAAGCAAAATAATTATTGTCATAATTTCTTTTTATTGAAGTATGCCGAAAGGCAATTACCCTATCGGTCTTTACGGTCTCTGAGACTGATTGGGAGTGGTTAAATTTGCATTTGATTTTATTTTTTCGATGTCTAAAGAAACTTACCAAGAAATTAAAAGAATCAGTGGAGAAGAACTAAAAGAGTTGTTATCTAATTTGGATAATGTTTTTGATTTAGGTACTGCTACCTTGTTGGGTGATAGTTATTTGGCTTCAACAGATCATTAAGTTACTGTTTATTGCTTTTGTGTTGTTGAATTTGTCTTTTGATTTTTTTCCTCTACATTTGAAAAAGTAAGTTCCCAATGACTCATTTTTTGGCAACCTATATAGATTTTGTTCAAAGTGTTGGCTTTATATTTTTAACGACCATGGCAGTTTTAATCACAAGGAAACTATTTTTAGATAATAAAAAAGATAATTACATTGAAGCAGTGAAGATTAAAGTTGATGAATGAATTTTTTGCTAGAACTTAAAAAAAACAGGAAAATGCCAAAAGCTTTTGAGGATTTTAAATTCTCTGATGATCAAAAGAATGGAGCAGTGTCAGTATTTTGGGAGAACGTTCATCTTGCAGCTAAGGCCTTAAAGGAAGATACTAATTGCCCCAACGAAATCATTGCTAGTGGTTTAAGAGCCGTTGCGGCTGAATGGGATTGATTCTTGGTTAGATATATAACTAGGAGTCTTTAACACCTAATTTTGTTTGGGCTCATCATTTGATTCGGAATTCTTTTTTTTTTCTTCTTCTTCTTCCTTAAATTGCTTCATGGCTTTACTGCCTATCGCATCTTCGATTAACTCAAAAAACCAAGTTTTAATAGGGTTAGCCATTCTTAACGAATTAGATAGTTTGTGAATAACCAGATAGCAACGATAAACATAGCCATTCTTCCGTGAATAACTTCTGATCTGCTTAGACGAGCAAAGATAGTCATTAATTACCGTGCTGGTATTTCTTTTATATCAGTACTTCTATGAGTATGCATGGGTAATTGTTGGGATCTTTCTTTTGTTTTAGGGTTTTAAATTTTTTCTTAATGCTTTTAAATTCTTTTGCTATGAGCCTCTTACACTTTCCACTTTTTCTTTAAATAATTGCTTCTTATCTGTACGTGTATTTACTTTTAATGTTGTATAAACACGTGGAGCACCTTTGCTATGAACTGCCTCATGGCATTTCTTTACGCATTCAAAAACTTGATCCCACTCCCCTTCAATTGCAGTTCCATTTGGACCCAGTTCATACTCAAGGTTATGTTCCTCAATAACTGATAAGCACGTCTTTATGTATGGAGATAATGAGACACCTACCCCTATTGGTACTAAGCAAAGATCTATGCTTACCCACATATCAACTTAAGATTGAAACCATTATTAAATTCTAGCTAATAATTTTTATACTTAAAGTCTTATTAAATAATTGCTTTTTACAAAAAAATTATTGTAGGCCGGTTATTACTAATGTTTTTGCGTAGTTATTCGTCTCGTCCTCTTTGTGATTTTATTACCGTATGAAAAAATTGCGTTCTATGGATAACAATAAAATTCAAGTTCTGCCTTTTTTCATTATTACCTTTGCGATACTTATCAGTGGCGTTACTGTTGTCTTTACTTAAGTGGTTGTATTGATACTTCCTGTTAGATTTAGAGAACAAATTAAATCAATATTTTTTTAATGAATTTTGCCACGATTGCAATCATTACGATTATTTCTACTTTATTTTTCTATATGATTTTCTTGGTGCTTGGGGTTGGAGGTATTGCCAAAAACCGCAGAGCTCAAGGCCTTGATCAAAGTAAAGGAAGTGACAATTAATTGATTTAGAAAATAATTGAAGTAGTATTTTATATTTTTAAATCAATCTTCTTAACCTCTTCCTTTTTGACATGTACCTATCAAAGTTCTATACCTCTGTGGGTATTCAACTGAGTAGGTACCATACTTGGCATTGATTTTGTAGATATTCCTAACGCTGTTTCTATTATCTCTATGCGTTATTGTGTATGAATTACGTCTAATCAAAGTCCTTCCTTCTTTTTTTATTCCTTTATCGTAAATAGTAGATATTAATCCATCTAGATTAATTGTTAGGTAGCTCGTTTCCCAATCTGGTTTTATTAGAGCACCTCTATTTATTTCATATTTACCAACACATTTTAGAAAAAGTTCTTCCGATCTAGTTTGTTGCAATGGTATCAGGAGTAATCCTGATAGCAATACCAAATTGAAATGAAATTTCTTTGGATGAATATACTTAAATAAGGTGTTGATATAAAGAATTAGAATTTTAATATTTTTATTCATATCTTTCTTGCATTAAATCCTGCTTTTAACGAGTTTAATCTAAATCCTTTTTTTGTAGTTGTTTGTTTAGTTACTCACAATTTTATTCTCCATAAAATCGTCAGTGAAAATAACTTAATCTTTCTTTCCTCTTAAAATCATTGTTAGTGGTACACCTACTGTAAATAGTATTCCTATGGTTAGGATGGTTAATCCCATTGGGGAAAAGATCTCTACTCCTCCCATTACTTGTGATGCTTTTTGAGTTGTAGCAATAATCATTAATTTATGGCGTATGCCCAAGGTATAGATAGGTTATTTTCTCCAAGATACTTTTGCAATTTTCTTGAATTGATTTTCAATACTAGTCCATTTGTTGGATAGCTTGTAAATAACTTACCCTCTCTCCAACATTGAAGATAGATTTCGATATCAGAAATGAAGTTTGTAAATTGAGTTTGAGGAATTTCAAAATTTAGATGTTTTAATTCCTGAAGTGATTGAAAATGATTAATATTGCATTGACATATTTGAAAAGCGCAGAATTTAAGTCTTTTAGACTGTGATATAAAATTTTGAATATCTATAAATTCAGTTTCATTTTTTCTAGTTGATAAATTTTTACCGTCGTAAAGAACTCCTTGTATTTCTAGTCTGTTTTTAATCGGTAGGCTTTTAGGAATAATTTTTAGAGACCTTACACTTTCTGTAATGTCTTGACTATTTTTATTTATGACCTTGTTTAACTCTCCATTGATATATTGCATGCCAATGAGTGATCCAATGATTTTTGGTTCTAAAATTATTCTTGTATTCGGAAGAAATATCTCCAACCATTCACGAATATTTCCTTGTCCTAATGGTAAGAAGGCTTTTCTTCCAGATTTGTAATTAAAGATAGAATTGTCTGGAGATATTCTCTCAAGATTCCTTACAAGGTGATTTGATACCTTAATCTTTTCTCTCATCTTTAAGTCCTACATTTTATCAAATTAGTTTGCTTTTTATAATGTTAGGCATATTTAATATAGATAAATTTTGCTTTTTGTAAGATCAGAAATGAGCCGATATTATTGCCCTTTCTGCTCTTCTCGTTATCAATTTCATAAAACTAGTAGCGATGGTGTTTTGATTTGTGGTCTATGCGGTGACCCATTAGTTAAAAAGCCCTTATTAAATTCAAGACGGATTATTGGAGCAGTTGCCGCATCCGCATTTCTAGCTCCTTTACTAATAATGATTATTTTTGTTATTAAAGATTTTTCTAAGGAAAAACTTCCAAACAATTCTGATTCCTTAATCCTATTAACTATTGATAAATCATGGTTAATATAAATCCCGACTATCGCCTAAATTTTCCGGCTACGACAAGGAATCGTGATTCCATCGCCGAAGTTTTAAGCAATTATATTTCTCCTAATTGCTGTCTTTTAGAAATCGCTAGTGGTAGTGGACAACACGGAGTCTTCTTTCAAAAAAAATTCCCATCAATTACTTGGCAAACTAGTGATCCCGAATTTGAACATAGACAAAGTATTAATTCATGGATTAGGCATGAGGGGCTTTATTCAAAAATGCCTGAACCTCTTAATCTTGATGTAGATATGCGTCCTTGGTCAATTACTAATCGACTTGGGGCTTTAATTAAGGGAATTGTGTGCATAAATATGATTCATATCTCACCATGGAGTTGTACAAGATCTTTGTTTGAAGAATCAAAGAAATATCTAGATCAAAGTAATTTTTTGATGCTCTATGGACCTTTCCTAAGAAAAGAGAAACAAACTTCAGAAAGTAATTTGAATTTTGATCAATCCTTAAAAATGCAAAACCCCCTCTGGGGGCTTCGTAACTTAGAAGACGTTAACGATATTGCTTCTGAAAATGGATTTAATCTTGATAAAGTCATCGATATGCCAGCCAATAATCTTTCAGTTATTTATCGCATAAAGTAAAATTTACACAACTTTTTTTCTTTCTACTAAGAATTCCAGAAATTCGGTAGCTGCGATAGGAGAATAAATCCATTACGCTTTTTTCTTGTGGAGTTCTCTGGCCCAGATGCAATTGATAACGCTATCCAAGCTGGCTTAGATCTAGATGGAAGTCCTATTCCATCAGAAATGCTGACCCTCTATAGGGATGTAATGGATAAAGAAAATGCGCGTAAAAGAAGTGGAGTTAAGAAATCAATGCGAAACCGTATTGTTAAAACTGGGTCCAAACATTTTGACCAAGACACTCTAAATACACGATTAATCAAAGCTGGTTGGGATGGATTAAAAGCTAAAGAAATTGACTTTTTTTATAACTGAGATTTGATAAGAGAAAATATATCTAATACGCTAAGTGACACTAGTGTCACACTTTTTTTGTTAGTCATTTGTTCTTGTGAGAGAAAATCGCCTTGGTTTGACTCTTGTCTTATGTAGTCAAATTGACTGCATTAACTATGGTTTTTGTATCCGTTGCGTCTGAATTCCACATTCATGAGGCAAGCCGTACTTTTGGGGCTTTACGTAGATTAACAATTGGTTTACATTTATTCACATACACATCTCGGGTTTCATCATGACTCCAGAAGCAGAAAAGTTTAACGGTTG
>QCPD01000031.1 GCA_003209755.1 Prochlorococcus sp. AG-436-C14 | reverse complement strand
GAAGCAAAAGAAGAAGGAATTGATAAAACTATTGGAATGTCATTATGCGTAAAAAACGAAAATATGCTTTGGGGAAGATATTGGGGTTCAGAGAAAAATATAGATAATTTACATTTTGAAGCTTGTTATTACTCCCCGATTGAATGGGCAATAGAAAATAAAATAAAATATTTTGATCCTGGAGCAGGTGGTAGTCATAAAAAACGAAGAGGTTTTGTTTCTAAACCCAATGCAAGTCTTCATAGATGGTACAACTTACCTATGGACTCATTAATAAGAGAATGGCTACCAAAAGCAAATAAATTAATGATTGATCAAATAAACGCTACAAATAATGAAGTCCCTTTTAAGTTTGAAGAGCCAAAACTGTCAAATACATAGTAACTTCAGACAGATTAAAGACTTAATCTAAATGACAGACAACAATTTACTAGATTCTCCAGAGACAGATAAATCGCTTTCCACCGAGAAAGATAAAGTTTATTCAAATGAAGAAAAACCTTTCTTTGCTCAAGGTATTTTTAGTTATAAAGATAAAGGAACTCAAGGTGTTATTACTCTTTTTGGCTATGAACTAACAGCACCAGCAGGCCTCAAAAATCCAGGCATAGTTTATCTATCTTTTATTTTTGTAAACCTATTTATATTTTTAATCTTAAAGAGCTTTATTTCAGGATAAATTTTTTAAAGAAAGTTTTAAAAATTTAATGGCAACAAAAGAGTTAACTTGTTTATTTTCTTTTAATTTGTAAATTAAAGAAATGAAAAATCTAGATCTTCAAGAAGAGGTAATTCACACAATAAAGCTTTTAGACGATCAATTATCCAAGCGGGAAATAAAGCTTGACCCAAAAGGTTATTTTTTAATAAAAATTGAACCTCTAACCAATGAGTTAATACTTGAACATTATTTAAATGATATTGATCAAAAAGGTCGTGCTATTGATCCAGCGTCAGGAGAACCAATTGGTTGTAAAACAAAAAGTAGAAATGAACCAAGCAATATTTATAGAGGCAAGAGTGCTAAGCACGTAGGTATTAAAATTTCCGAAGGTCAGGGTCCATTCCCTATCAGTCATTTAGATCATGCCATTTACATTGGTCGTGAATTACAGCGAGCAGAGCAATGCCTGATAACTGGTGAACAATATATTCAAGATTAAAATTAATAAATTCAAAAGACAAAGCACTGATGTCCTATTATTAGTTGAGAAATTTAAATCAAATGGGAATTCTTTTTTACTTAGTTTTTGTTGGCGCAGGCCTTTCCACAGCTTTCTTGATTCAAAAAGCCCTGAAAGCTATTAAATTAATCTGAATAAATAAATCACTCGCATTAGTATCAAATTAGTTGAATAAGTTTATATATAATAGCTAATCAAATATTTAAATGGTTCTAAAAGTATAAAGAACATTGAAATTGATTTAGATTATTCAACCTTTAAATGAATTATTCATTAGGATAATAAATAAATCAATTATTCAGAATTCACTTTTATGGGATCTTCAAGACTAAAAAGTCGACGTCGCCAAGATCTGGGTTCTAAATGGGCAAGAGTGATAATAGCTATATTATCAACAGTGGGTGTTATTGATACAGGATCAATAACACTGAACAAATGGGGATTAATAGGAAATTTAGGCTGTCCAGGTGGATTAGGTGGTTGCGATAAAGTTTTAAATAGCCCTTGGGGGACTTTTATTCAAACAAATAATTTTTCTATTCCATTATCTTTAATAGGTTTAACCAGCTATTTTTTAATATTATTAATGGCAGTATTCCCATTAATACCTATCCTAAAAAACCAAAAAAATAATATATCCAAAGCTGCATGGTGGGGTTCCTTTTATATATCTACTTCGACTTTTATTTTTAGCTTAATTTTAATCTCAATTATGATATTTAAAATTAAAGCTTTCTGTTTTTTCTGTCTTCTTTCTTGTCTTATATCACTTTCGCTTCTAGTATTAAATGTATTTGGAGGTGGATGGGAAGATTATGGAAAATTATTTTTCAGGGGTTTTCTTATGTCAGTAGCAGTTCTTTTAGCAGGACTAATATGGTCATCATCAGTTGATCCATCTACCAAGGAAATTTCAAATAATATACAAGGTATGCCCCCTACGGTAATAGCTATAAGTTCACCTGAAAAAATAAAACTTGCTGAACATCTAACAAAAGAAGGAGTAGTAATGTATAACGCTTATTGGTGTCCACATTGTCATGATCAAAAAGAAATGTTTGGGAAAGAAGCTGCAGAAAAGTTAAATTTAGTTGAATGCGCTAAAGATGGTTTTAATAATAAAAGAGAACTTTGCGAATCTAAAGGCATAACAGGTTTCCCTTCTTGGGAAATTAATGGCTCAATTGATTCAGGATTGAAAAGCCTAAAGGAATTAGCAGAACTAAGCAATTACAAAGGCTCTAAAAATTTTTAGTGAATGAAGCTTTATCCAAAATGGGTCTTGTATGAATATTCTTTCCTTTTATTTGACGAGTATGACATTGCCAGAAAGGAACTGAAGTAGGAAAGTCATCTCTAAAGTGGCCTCCTCTACTCTCTTCACGAAACAAACAAGCCTCCAACATAAGCAAACTTGACATTTGTCTATTACTCAAATCAAGAAGTAAATTAAGATCTCTCCTGGAACTTTCATCAAATTCATCAATTGCGTATTTTGACTGAGAAAAAACCAAATTTAATAAGGGCTCGTTTGAAAGATTTTGATGATCTCGTTTAATTTTTGCAAGAGCAGAACTCATTCCTTTGCGCGATCGATCGACTCCAGCTTCGCGCCAGCACAATTGTCTAAGTTTTTCAATTTCTTTTGATAAATAATTAGTTCCTTGATGCTTAGAAAAGCGAAGAATTGATTTGTTAAAACTTAAATTATTTTCTGATATATCGGAAGTTTTAAAATCATTTAATTCAATATTTCGCATTTGATTTGCAAAAACCAAACATTCCATTAATGAATTGCTTGCAAGTCTATTTGCACCATGCAAGCCAGTACATGCCACCTCACCAATAGCAAATAGTCCTTTGATATTTGTTTGTGCCTTCAAGTTTGTAGCCACACCTCCCATCCAATAATGGGCAGATGGAGCTACTGGGATTACTTCTTTTAAAGGTTCTAATCCAAGCTCTCTGCACCTTTGAAAAATTGACGGAAATCGGGCTTCTATATCCTCAACAGCTATGGATTTGACATCAAGACCAATGTAATCAACTTTTTGCTTTTGCATGGCTTTAAACAATGCTCTGCTGACCTGATCTCTTGATGCAAGATCTTTCCCTTCAAGATGATCTACTGGGCTCTCTCCACGAGAATCCACTAAGACTGCGCCCTCACCTCTTAAAGCTTCAGAAATCAAAAAGGATGGTGAATTATTCAATTTCAAAGCTGTTGGATGAAACTGAAAAAATTCAAGATCTTCTATAAAAGCCCCAGCCCTCCAAGCTAGCGCAATCCCCTCACCGGCAGCTTGAGTTGGATTGGTCGTATTGGCAAACAAATGACCACCTCCCCCAGTAGCCAAAACGACTGCCTTTGCTTTTATCCAACGCAAAGCTGGTCCATCTAGAACTTGAACCCCTGAGCATCTTCCTTTTTCAACCCAAATCTGAGTAACTCTTATTCCTCTTTTATGAAGAACATTTCCTCTTTGATCAACTTGCTCATTAAGAACATCAACCAATGCCTTTCCAGTTCTATCTTTTACATGAAGGACTCTTCGATGAGTGTGAGCAGCCTCAAGAGTTGTAGATAACTCTCCAGAAGTTCTATCAAATTCCATCCCTAGCTTCAACAAGCTATCTACTAATCTCGGAGCACTCTGAACAAACATCTGAACTGCTTCAGAATCACAAAGTCCTGCCCCAGCTTTAATGGTATCCAAAGCATGAATATCCTCACTATCTTCAAACCTCGTAACCGCAGCCATTCCTCCTTGTGCCCATCTACTGGAAGAACGCTTACTAGTATTTCTATTTAACAGTAAAGTTTTTAGATTTGATGGCAATTCAAGAGAAGACATTAAGCCCGCAGCTCCTGCTCCAATAACAATTACATCCCAATTCGTTGAGTAAATATCATTTTTGTTAAATCCAGTATTTAAGTCCATAAAATATTAGTTTTCAGATCAATCCACTTAATTGAGGCTGAATCAATGTAGTTGCAAAAAATAAGCCATCAACCCATAAGGTTGTTGTTAAAGCTGAGCTTGAGACAAGCCAAGCATCAGAAGATAAAAGTTCACTTTTTGATTTTTGATTCATCCAATTTGCGATTAAAACAATTAAAAGTGCGGCAATAAAAATTGCGAATAAAGAAAAAGGCTCCAATAATTGTTCCGCGGTGAAACTCAACATTTTGGAAGCTTCTGAGAAAGGTGCATCAACAACTTCGGGCCAAGCCTTCATGACACCTGTTAAAACAATCATTAAGTCAGTAAAAGCAGTTCCTAATAGTGATGCCAAATAGAAACTGGCTCCAATTTTCCATCGAGTATTTAAAAGGCTTACTGCGATTGGAAAAGCTATTGACTCAACAGGCAAATGCCAGACTGGATGAGCTCTTAACCATCCCCAAAAAAGACATCCACCTAACCAACTCCAACTCACGCCAACCAATAATGAACCAATAGAGGACCATCTATCACTACAAAAATTTAGTAAATAAAATCCAAGAAAAAAAATTATGAAACTAAATAAAAAAGCTGAAAAAGGAAACACATGAACCCATGGAGCCTGAACAAAAACTGGCAGGACAACCATTGTGCTAGCCCAAAATTGCAATGTCCTTGGCTTTGATAGATAGGACGTTTCTTGATTTATGGGCTTGATGGGATTGCTTGAGTAAATCAGAATTAATAAAAATGAGTTGGTTTTCAGCTCAACCTTCTATGAATTTACATTCAAGTCGATACCCAAACCAAGCAGTCTTCAGAATACAAATAACAAAGTTAAAAATAAAATACGTAAAAACTTTTTAATTACAATGATTGCAATGCTTTTCAAGTCCCAGTTTGTA
>QCPD01000030.1 GCA_003209755.1 Prochlorococcus sp. AG-436-C14 | reverse complement strand
ACAATTTAAATATGCTAAAGCAATATCATCTCGGTTATTAAGACTATCAATATTTTCTTTAATAGATTTAATGGCCCCTTCATAATCATCTACATCAATCAAGTAAATTGCTTCATCGTAAAAAGATGAAGACTCATCTAATTTTTTCAAAACATTATTTCCTCTTAGTCATCTTAATCATATTGAAGGAAATCAGTAGAAAAGTCTTTAAGAAAATATGTAAGTAAAAAACAACTTCTGATCAATGCAGGGGGTGAAAGCCACTTGGATGGCACGTGAGCAGATCAAAAAAGAATGGAGAAAATTTCTTTAGATCGGTCAAAGATCCCACCCCAGGAAATAAATAGACTCAAAAATCTACTTCATAAAAAGTCTCTAAATCTATTGTATAGAATAGTTTTTTAGAAATTGTAAGGGAACATGTCTTAAAAAAGCAAGAGGCATAATTCGTATTAGTTGATTTTAGGACTTGTGAGGCATGTTAGTGCAGCATTCTGAGATCGAATTGCATATGTACCAACACAATTCCATTTGCTAATCGAAGGATTTAATATATTCTGATTCTTCTATTAAATGATGTTAGTGAGCATTACCTAGTTCTGATATCACTTTAGAACAAATAATATTATCAAATAGAGTTAAATATATCTCTATGATATTATAAAAAAATCAAGAGAATTAATTTATTTAAACTATAAAATGATCCCAGAGATAATAACAATTGCAATGTCATTGGCTGCTCCAAAAGAGACGGTTATAACTACTTCTCTTGGTCAATTTTTACGTAATGGTTATCCAATTAATGAATTAACCATTTCAAAAACAACTTATTTTGGAGATTGTCCTGGTGAAAAGACTTCTCCTGCATATAAAATTGGTTTCCTTGAAAAAAGTTCAATAAATCTAGGTGAGGACAAATATCGACGTATAAAAGTTGAAAATATAAATACAGGTGGTTTCACTGATAGGAAATATCTAAATAAAGGATTTTCAAGTCAATTATTTAATGTAACTTTAGGATCTAAACATAGAGGAAGTTTTCTTACTGTTCAAGAAGGATTGAATAGATTCAAGTGGAGTGTATTTAATAAAAAAACTAAAGAAGTTTTTGTATCAGGCAATTCATCACTTCTAGTTAATATAAATAACTCAAGTCAAAATCGTAGTTATAGTTATTCAAGGGAAGACATCAGATGCTTTGGCGGTGAAAGAATTTATTCCTATTATACTCAGAAAAAAAAGAATGAAATTCTTTCTAATTGTCCTAAAGATATATATGTAATAGAAACAAAAGGTGTTTGTCCTGATGGAAGAGAGGTGACTCTAACCAGTGAGAAAATAATACCAAGAAATTATAGGGGTAAGAATCAAATCATTCAGAATTTTTATTAACAATATAATTAAATAAAAAAAATGAATGGTTAATACAAAAGATGGTGAATAATGCAAGGAAATATAATTATAAAATTTATCAATTTTCAATAGAAAATAATTAAATGTTATGAGTCTATATACAGATAATTTTATAGTTTTAGAACAATACACGGAGAGGGTGTCAGTCGTTTTAGGTGGTTTTAGGACTCCTGTGGACGGTATAGGACTGGTTCCTGATATCGGGTGGCAATATCCACCAGCACAATTATCGGACACAGGAGGATGACGGAGGAGGACTAGTTATCGCTGAGATCTATTACAAAAACTGGAGAAATGGACTTTTGGGGACTTGTCAGGATAAAGAGAATGCGGAGAGGGTGAGATTCTAACTGGTGTTGAAAGAGTAGTTATGGGAACCAATGGGACGATACTTTTGAAATCACCCAATAAATCCCACATCACCAAAAACCTTGGAAATTCGTCTTTTTAGAGAATTCAAGGCGTTTGTAATAGAGAAACCTTTTTAAGGATGGGAGGTAAGTTATGAAAGTAATGTTTGAATGGGAAGATCAGTTCTCTCATTGGAAGAGATTCACATTAATGAACCATCAACCATCTGCTGTTAGATCAGCAAAGAGAAGAGCAACTTCTACGGATAAAAGCATAGGTTGGTTGATGAATCAGGAAGATTATTAGACCTAATTGATCCATAGTTATGAGGAATATATTTTTAATCGCAACCACCCTATTCTTTTGTAGTAGTAATGCTTTTGCTATGTATAGATCAATTCCTTGTGCTCTTTCATATAAGAATTACAGGCAATATTTAATTAAAACTGGGGCAACACCTATCAAGTGTGAGGGAGATACTTATTACTGGGATGAATTATGTAAAAGCGGATGGGATAAGTATCCAGATGAACCATATGCTGCTTGGGATATAAAAGGGGTGCTTTCAGGAGCACCACCTGTTAGATATATTTTTCCAGTGAGACATCCATTTAGTTTTCATAGAACGGATAAGTTTTCAAAGGGGAAATTTAAAAATCTTTTATGTGTGAAAGCAGAATATTTTTGGGATGATGAGCACTGATTAATAGAACTCAATCCCACATCACAGACAAAACATCCCACATCACCAAAAACCAGAAATTGTTTTTTAGAGAATTAAAAAATAGAAAGGGATAATTTAAGTCTATATCTACTTTTTAGAGATATCTTGGTACGGAGAGGGTGGGATTCGGACTCGCCGAAAATGAGAGTCATAGAGAAAGGATGGAAACGCAATAAGGGAATCAGTTTAGAAATCCCCCATCACCAAAACCTTGAAAATTCGCTTTTTTATGCATGCTCAAGGCATTATTCGACGGTTTTTCAGGGCAAACTCAAGAGGTGTGCATTTCAATCTTTTCTGACATCCATTTTTGAACATCACTTTCTAACCAAACAACAATTCTTGGAGAATTTCAATTTGCTTTGAGAATAATCCCTCATACATATACCGATAAATCGTTGGGCGAGAAAGAGTCGTAACACGAATCACGTCTTTAAGGCGATAAAAACGTTTAGCAAAGTCAGTTGGGTTCATAGTGCTTGATAGAAAAAGCACGTAAGATTAACTGATATTTTCTATCTGTTAATAAGTTTCAATTAGAAGTATTCTCTGAGATCTTAAATATCACAATAGAGAGTTCCAAACTTATTCTTAGTACCAGCAAAGTTAAAAAAGAAAATAATAAACTAGTGAAGAAATATTGATTCAAACCAGTCTCAAGAATATTGAAAATATTAAAAGACCAAAACCCTATATTGCATATAAAATATATAAAAGAACTTAGTTCTCTAAAAATAAAACCATTAAATTGAATATCGCTAAAAACTCTTCCTAAACTATTTAACAAATTCACATTAGTATTATTATCTGCAAAAAAAGCAGTTAGTATCCAACCCAAAGCAATAGAAATTAAAAGAACAAAACTAACTTCTAAATCGAATTTCTTTTCTAGTATCGCCAGGAGAACAGGTACAACAATAAAAAAGAAAATTGTTCCAAAGATTACTGTATTACCATCAGTAATAGATTTCCTCGTAAAGGTTTTACTTAGGAGATTCATTATTTAATATTAAAATGTATTTTTAAATACTAGTTTAGGGAGAAGAGAAACGCCTAACTATCGATCTATATGAAATATTTCGTATAGAGTACTTCTGATGCTTTTAGACAATCAATCTAATAACTTTAGTTTAATCCTAAAAACTGATGCTTCAACTTGGGAGGACTTGGAACCAGATGGGATTGTATAAGAAAAATGCGGAGAGGGTGTGTCGCTTTAGGTGCCTTTAGGACTTGTGGGGAAAGGCGAGGACAGGTTTCTGAAATCGATTACAAAATCCACCAGCACATCCACCAGCACCAAAGACTTGCAGATATTGGACGATTCTGTACTCAAAAATAAATAAACAAAATCTAATAACATTTTCGAGAAATCCCACAACTTTTTAATCTTCCCACTCTCAAATCAAAAAAATTAAAAGTTGAAAATTAATTTTAAATTTAATTTAGGAAGAACTGACTTGATTAATATGATTAATCACTTTATAACTCATAAGGAAAGAATATACTGTACTAATAATTAATGTATTTTTTTCAGAATCTATTTCTCCAGAAATAATAGCAATTAATATACTTGCCAATAAAATAAAGACAAAATATCTTATATTAAGAACAAAATATATTGAGAAAAATCTTTCAAGAAAATCAACACCCTTACTCCCACCATTTGCAATATAACTACCAATTATGGAAACAAGTGTAGCAAGAAACATCACTCCCCATTCAATCCATCTATAAGAGATATTGCTATAAGTTTCAATAGGAAGATTTACAAATATTACACCCAATGTTGTAAGTCCTAGGTAATAGTAAAAAATATCTTTTTGACTAGGTTTATTTTCAGAAAGTGACTTTTTAAGTTTTTCTATTCTCCAAAAAAACATACTAAGAAAAAATCTAACCTATAAATAATAACCCAAAATATATTTAAAACAGATTAAAATTACAAATATAGATACTCATTAAATCCTTGAATTCTACAAATAAAAATTGAATCCAGGCGAGATTCTGGACCGCTTTGGACGCCTTGAGACAAAAGTCAAGAACGGAGAGGGTGGGATTCGAACCCACGGATAGTTTCAGCTATCAAACGATTTCGAGTCGTTCGCTTTCGACCACTCAGCCACCTCTCCTTTGAAATTAGTTTAATTCAAGCTTCTATTTTCTCCTGATAACCAAAATAATTAAAAATTTAATTCTTAATTATTTAATCCCAACCTGCCTTTCTCATAAGCTTTATTGCTTTTTTATTATTGGCTCCTAATTGATCAATAGTAACCCTATCAGGAGTAAATTCACCAAATTGTGTAACTTCATCCGTTTTATTAAAACCAACTAAAGGGTGTTCAAATGTTGGGCCTGCTAATCCACTACTCCCACTTGGAGAAGCAAGATACTCCAGGAGTTGAATAGCTTCTTCTTTATTTTCAGCATATTTAGCAATTCCACCTGCACTGACATTCACATGAGCAGGATTAGGAGTAAGAACCTTTACTCTTTTAGCCAACCTCTGATCTTTTCTTCCATTAACACCTGCGAGCATTCTTGAAACATAGTAGTGATTAACAATACCTACTCCACACTTTCCCTGAGCTACAGCTCTAATAACACCTATATCACCTGGAAAAAAAGGCTGAGAAATATTTGAAATCATCCCTTTCAACCACTCTTTAGTTTTTACTTCTCCTTTATTGACAATTTGATTAGCAACTAAAGATTGATTGTATGGACTGCTCCTTTTCCTTACACAAACAAGACCCTCCAAAGAAGGTTTTGCTAGATCTGAATAATCTTTAATTAGATTAATATCAACTTTCTTAGGATT
>QCPD01000029.1 GCA_003209755.1 Prochlorococcus sp. AG-436-C14 | reverse complement strand
TTTATTAGGATTAATTTGTTTTAGCCCAATCGTGACGATTTCTTTTTTCTTACGAGCTTTAAAGCGGCGGAAAGCCTGTTTATTACACCAACTATATTTGACATTAATATCCGATACCTTTAAAAGATTCTCTAATGTTTCAATGAATTGAACTATCGCATCTTCAGTTCCACAAACCGTACCATTCACCCCTTCAGAAGCTATTAAGATTGTTCCTTTTATTGCGTGATTCGTTGCTAAAACCGTTAATTCTTCTTTGATCAAAAGAATTTCTTGTTCAATAATCGATATAAAATTGTAAAACGCAGCAACTTTATATTTTAATTTCTTGAGGCTATCCTCTGTTTTCATACCTACTTATTCTAAAGAGAAATTGGCCGTAATTCCAGCATCGGCTAAAAGCTTACGGTCTGCCTCCACTTCCGGATTACTTGTAGTCAAAAGTGTGTCTCCATAAAATATAGAATCAGCTCCTGATTGTAGACATAGTACCTGGGCTTCCCTACCTAATTGCTGCCTTCCTGCGCTAAGTCTTATTCGACTTTTAGGCATTATAATCCTTGCTGTCGCGACCATGCGAACCATCTCTAATGGATCAATAGAAGACAAATCCTCCATGGGTGTCCCCTCCACTGCAACTAACGCATTAATAGGTACACTCTCAGGATGTGGATCTAATGTTGCTAAAACTTTAAGTAAAGAGGCTCTATCGGAAACAGTTTCGCCCATACCAATAATCCCACCACAGCAAACTGTGATTCCAGCCGTGCGTACTCTTCTCAATGTTTCAAGTCGATCTTGATATGTTCTTGTTGAAATGATTTTGGAATAATGCTCAGGACTAGTATCTAAATTATGGTTATAGGCTGTTAAACCTGCTTCTGCCAATCTAGAGGCTTGAGAATCAGTAATCATTCCAGCAGTGACGCATGCCTCAAGGCCAAGTTCTCTAACACCTCTCACCATTTCAAGCATCGAATCGAATGCGTTTCCGTCTTTGATTTCACGCCAAGCCCAACCCATACAAAATCTATCTGCTCCTGCATCTTTAGCTGCTCTTGCTCTATCAAGAACTGACTCAACTTGAAGTACAGGATCAGATTGAACAGTTGTTTCGTTGTGTACAGATTGGGGACAATATGCACAGTCTTCTGAACATCCGCCTGTCTTCACACTTAGGAGAGAAGCAAGTTGAACTTTATAACCTGGATTGTAAGACCTATGAACTATTTGAGCTCGCCACAACAAATCCATTAATGGTAAATCAAGTATCTTTTTAACTTCCGCTAAAGACCAATCATGTCTAACATCTCCCCCATTTATGGAATTAAAATCTAAATATGATTCATCAATGAAACTTGATTTAGTAGATTCCTGAATATGAGAGTTAATTAGAGTCATAAAAGGATTTGAATATAAAAAATTTAATTGCTATTTAGTTTTAGCTGATAATCTATAAAAAATCATAGAACTCAAGATATTCAATTATTATAGTTATACACCTCCAAATCTTCTTCTTCTAGATTGATAGTCTATTAGTGCCTTAGCAAGAGTATCGGCATTAAAATCAGGCCATAATACATCTGTGACATGGATCTCCGCATAAGCTAATTGCCACAACAGAAAATTACTTATTCTTTTTTCACCACTAGTTCTGATAAGCAAGTCTGGATCAACCTCACTAGCAGTAAACAATTCAGAAGCAAATATATTTTCATCTATCAAAGAAGGATCTAATTCACCTTTAACCGAGCGTTCAGCCAACTTCTGGGCCGCTCGTACTAATTCTCGTCGCCCACCATAATTAGTGCAAACATTAAAATGAATACCTTTATTCTTACAAGTTGATTCAACCGACTCTTTTATTAAGTCTTTTAAGGCATTAGGTAATGGCTCAAGATCACCTAGAAAATTAATTTTTACTTCTTCGAGTTTTAAATTAGTCAATTCACGTTTAAGAACACTTTCAAAAAGTGTCATTAAGAAATTTACTTCTTCACTAGGTCTTGACCAATTTTCAGTGGAGAAAGCATAGACAGTTAATGCTCCTATTCCCCAATTACTACATAAATGCAAAGTGGTTTTTAGAGCCTCAACCCCAGCCGTATGTCCAATCGTCCTTGGCAAACCCTTTGCTTTTGCCCACCTGCCATTTCCATCCATAATTACCGCAATATGATCGGGCATACGAAGACGATCCAAATCTTTAGGTAATGGGGATACCTTCCTAGAATTATCGGTGCTTATTACAGAAGGATAAGTCAATTCAAAGACTCCTTGCTGTTATTAATGTTCCCAAGATTAACTCTGGATTGAGCAGCTTTCGTTTCAATATTAGAGGAAGTTGTTTTCAATGAAGCATTAATGCTGGTGGACTTAGATCCAGATGCATTTGCAGGATCCAACAATTCTTTCAAAAGGTCAAGCAATCGACTGCTTGTTATGGGTCTTTCGAGTCGTCCTTGACTAGCTAAGGATAAAGTACCTGATTCTTCCGAAACTACAACACAAATACATCGATCAAATCGTTCAGTTATCCCAAGAGCTGCCAAATGTCTTGTTCCGTATCTACTAATTCCTTGCCTTGAAAGAGGCAAAATCACTCCTGCTGAAATAATTCTGTTTCCCTTTACCAACACAGCTCCATCATGAAGAGGGGTATCAGCGGCAAAAAGGTTTAATAACAATTCAGACGATAATTGAGCATCAATTGGAACTCCAGGGAAAAGGAAATCTTCAGGGCGTAAGTCACTTCCCATATCAACAACTATTAATGCTCCTTTTCTATTTTGTGATAAGCGACCTGCGGCTTCAGTTAATTGAGCAAAAGTATTGGAACTTGCCCTGAATTCTTTTTGAGTATTTCCAAGTATCACAGCCAATCTTCCAGTACCTAATAATTCCATTAATCTCCTTAATTCTCCTTGCCATAAAATTGCTAAAGATAATGAGCAAGCTAAAACCAAGGCATCAACAAGTTTTGATGTGATTGGTAAATTTGCAAACCTCTGTACGAACCACGCTAAGGAAACCAAAAAAAGGTAACCCCTTAAAAGCCATAATGTTCTTTGCTCTTTAACTCTTGTAAAAAGAAGCACTCCAAGAGAAGTAGCAAACAAGACATCAAGGAGAACACGCAAGTTTATTAGCCACCAGAAATTCACTCCTACACTCCAACGTTATTTTAACTTACCTAATTCTTGGGAATAAAGCGATCAGGTAATACATCTAATTGCAATAGATCTTCAGGAAGTTCTCTCCTTTGAGTCAACTCGGCCAAACCTTTCCCAACAATAACTGTCGCAGGTCTAGGTATTCTGTTGTAGTTGGAACTCATTGAATAGTTGTATGCACCTGTTCCAAACACAGCAAGATAATCTCCACTATTACATGAAGGAAGAAGAAAATCTTTCAATAAAACATCTCCGGATTCGCAGTGCTTGCCAGCGATAGTAACTTTTTCATAATTTGTATTCAATGGTTGATCTACTAAACAGGCACTATATAGAGACTGGTAAGTTATTGGACGAGGATTATCACTCATACCTCCATCAACAGACAAATAAGTTCTAACACCAGGAACAACTTTCTTAGCTCCAATCTTGTAAATAGTGAGCCCCGAATTAGCGACAAGAGATCTTCCAGGCTCACACATTAATCTTGGCAAATCTAGATTTCTTTCCCTACAGGCCTTAACAACTGCATCAGAAATAACTTCAACCCATTTTTCAATAGAGGGAGGATCATCTTCTTGAACATATTTAATCCCGAGACCGCCACCTAAATTCAGATCAACTATTGGATGACCAATTTCCTTTGCAAGCTTTAAAGCATCAGCCATAACTCCAGCAAGATCAACATGGGGTTGAACCTCAAAAATTTGTGACCCTATATGTGCATGTAATCCAGTTAAATTTGCCCAGTTATATGTTTTTAATTCTTCTAAAACTGACTTAAGCTCATCTGGATCAAAACCAAATTTGCTGTCTAAATGTCCAGTCCTAATATATTCATGGGTATGACATTCAATACCAGGAGTAAACCTCAACATTAACCTTGCTGTTTTTTTATCAGAGGCAATATTTTTTAGCAATTCTATATCGTGATAATTATCTAAAACAATCGTCACATTATTTTTGTATGCAAAATTCAATTCATCCTCAGATTTGTTATTGCCGTGAAAGACAATATCTTTCCCTTTTACCCCACCCTTTAAGGCAGTAAGTAGTTCCCCTTCAGATACTGCATCTAGTCCAAACCCCTCAGAAGCGATAATTGCACAAATAGCTAATGAGCTATTTGCTTTTGAAGCATATAGAGGAAGTGATTCTCCTGGATAATGTTTATTTAAAGAAGAAATATAAGTTTTACATGCAGTCCTAAGTGACAACTCATCAAAAACATAAAGAGGTGTGCCATATTTTTTTGCGAGTTCACTAAGTTGACATCCACCAACTACTAATTCCTTATTCTCATTAATTTCTGAAGAGATGGGAGCTATATTTCGATTTGGACTATCTATATCCATATTGGATTCAAAAGCCTTTAACTCTTGCATTGAAATTTTTTTCTTTAATATTTAGCTAATCTAGAGATCAATCAACCAATTAGTATTCTTTAGTATTCTTTTTAAAGAAAGAGGGATTAATTAATTAATTAATAGTTGGATATGAATCTCAAAATAATTCAACTTGGGATAATGCATTTAAATGATTGCGTAGATCTAGACCAAAAATCGTTACATGGTATTTGGACAAGACCTCAATGGAAAAGAGAACTTACCGACCCTAAAAGGATTTGTCTAGGAATCATAGAGTTGGAAACTAAAAAACTTTTAGGTCTTTGCTCCGCTTGGTTAGTGATAGACGAATTACAAATAACTTTTGTAGCTGTTCACCCCCTACATCAGAGGAAAGGACTAGGAACATTTCTCTTGTCAGACTTAATCAAACGTTCAGAATCACTTCAAACAAATCAAATGCATTTAGAAGTTAAAGAAAATAACGAGGCAGCTAAAGCTTTTTACAAAGCCATGGGTTTCAAGACAGTTAGCAATAGACCTAATTTTTATAAAGATGGAAGTGATGCACTTGTTCTAAATAAAGAAACCAATAACAAATCATAAAATCAATAATTAAGTACGGTTTACCGAAATCCAAAAACAAATAAATAGGCCACTCTTTGCATCAATTAATACTTTTAATTATTTTTCAACGAACACTTTATATTTACCCTTTATAAAAAAAAACCTAACCATACACATTTCACACTTAACCCTGATAAATTGGATGAAATAGTTAATGGCAAAAGCTAAATGTTTGAGAGGTTCACAGAAAAAGCTATAAAAGTGATCATGCTTGCTCAAGAAGAGGCAAGACGTCTTGGGCATAATTTTGTTGGAACTGAACAAATCCTTTTGGGACTGATAGGAGAAGGCACAGGTGTAGCGGCTAAGGTTCTTAAATCAATGGGTGTGAATCTAAAAGATTCAAGGGTAGAAGTTGAAAAAATAATTGGTAGAGGATCTGGATTCGTTGCTGTAGAAATCCCCTTTACACCAAGAGCAAAAAGAGTACTTGAACTTTCATTAGAAGAAGCCCGTCAACTAGGACACAATTACATTGGAACAGAACATTTATTACTAGGACTTATTAGAGAAGGTGAAGGGGTCGCCGCAAGAGTACTTGAAAATTTAGGAGTTGATCTAACAAAAGTTAGAACTCAAGTTGTCCGAATGCTTGGTGAAACAGCAGAAGTCACTACTGGATCTGGGTCGTCTAAAGGATCGGCGAAAACCGCAACACTTGATGAATTTGGAACTAACCTTACTCAGTTAGCTAGCGAATCAAAGCTTGATCCAGTAGTTGGAAGACACTCTGAGATTGATCGTGTAATTCAAATATTGGGAAGAAGGACAAAAAATAATCCTGTCTTGATAGGAGAGCCTGGAGTTGGGAAAACAGCTATAGCTGAAGGACTTGCTCAGAGAATTCAACAAGGAAACATTCCTGACAT
>QCPD01000028.1 GCA_003209755.1 Prochlorococcus sp. AG-436-C14 | reverse complement strand
GGAAGTAATTCTGATAGGTATAAAGTTGATCAATTCTATCTGGATTTCTTTGGGATGAATATGACATGTTCTACTGACTCAATATTTAGGATTTTTTAAATAATATTAGATCTAAACGTTTAACATTGGAAGTACATAGCACTTCTAAAGTTATGTTCATGATCCTTTTCAGCGGGTTGTATCTTAAATAAATTTTTTAATTTGTTTGATTTTCTCTAAGAGATATTATTTTCCATCGTACTTTACTTCCTTTTTCATAATTACCTTCAACATTTCAGCAGTTACAGCATCCAAATTAATAATTATATCAAGTCATCCATAATGGTGGTTTTCACTTAATGCTTTCCTAAACTCTCCCTCTGGTGCTGGTTTCATTCCTTCTGGTGGAGGGCAAGGTTTAAGGTTCCCTCAACATCGAATCGAGTTCACCATCAGTAATCCAGTTGTTCTTAAATCGAACTTCTTTATGAAGATTTTTATTGTCACCGCAGCTTGAATAAAAGGTTTGTCCAGTAATTGGAGATTCCATTTATTCACATCAAGAATGTTTCTTTGTTCTCTCTCAAACCACTAATCATCTTGAAAAACAGTTTTGTTCTTTTCACACGGCATTAGAAAATAACCACCCAAATGATTTGATCTCTCCTTCCATTCCTTGTGTTTGTATTGAATAAGTTTTGGTTACGCACGAAGAATCTTAGTAAACGTGTATGCTTTGGATAGGTTGAACTTTTCTTAATACTCCTCAATTAATTCTGGTAAATCATTATTTCTGCGTGAAACATTTAAGTAAATGCTTTTGTTGTTATTTAATTTTCTCATCTTTATCCTAATTATTAATTAGCCTTTAGAAATCAGAACGGATAAATCTCATTAAAATAATTTTGATTATCAATTATTTACAAAAATTGATCCAACCAGTAATGATATATTTTGAACCTGCTCGTAAAATATTGCCTCTGTGTGCGTGAGTCCATTCAGCCGGCCATATTAAAGTTAGTCCTTTTCTTGGTTGTATTTCAAGATCATAATGACTGAAATATGTTGAACCACCTTCTTGAACATCATTCAAGTAAGTCATAAAAGCAAAAACTCGGTGTAGTGTTCCTATACTTGAACGTTCTGTATGAATTTTTTTAAAATGTTGCCCTGAGGTATATTTTTGTAAATTGAAAGATCCAATTTCATATTTTTGGGAAATAGTTTTTATAAAAGGCCATTGGGAAATATAATCACTATGACATTCAAAAAGTTTTTCAAAGTATGTTTGAAAGATTTCATTTTCTGGCAATATTATTTTTTCGGGTCTAATAACTATATCAATACTATCTTTTATATCAGTATTTAAACCGCCTCCAGTAACTCCTTTTTTTTGATTTGCAGTATTTAATTCAAAATACTCAATTAGATCATCACATAATGATAGAGGCTCTATGATCCATGAATTAATAAAATTAGGATTTAGTTTGGAATTGTGCTTGTTTACTCTTTCCATTAAGAGTTAATTCTCATCTCGTGGTTACTATGATCAAAGATTATAGACCCATGCCCTTCTTTTAATTTTTGAAGACCTTCTTTATAATTACCTTGTAAAGTCATTATTCTTCCCATTTCTCCTATGGCCTCTTTATGGTCAGGTTTAAACTGAATTGCTTTGCTAATTGATACTTTTGCTTCTTGTAAGTTGCCAAGATCAATCAATATAAGTCCTAGATTATAATGAGTCTCTGCGAAATCGGGATTAATTTCAATTGCCTTGCGAGTTGCTATTTCTGCTTCTTGCAGTCTTCCAAGATTTCTCAAATTATTTCCCAGATTTAAATGCGCCTCAGAGAAATCAGGCTTAAGTTCAATCGCTTTGCGAATCGATAATTCTGCGTCTTGTAATTTGCCAAGATCATTCAATATGCCTCCTAGATTGGAATAAGCCTGTGGGTAATTAGGATTAATTTCAATTGCTTTGCGAGTGGAAAGCTCTGCTTCTTGATAGTTACCAAGATCTTTCAAAATGATTCCCAGATTAGAATGAGCCTCTGCGTAATCAGGATTAATTTCAATCGCTTTGCGAATCGATAATTCTGCTTCTTGAAGCTTACCAAGATTATTCAATATATTTCCCAGATTAGAATGAGCCTCTGCGGAGTCAGGATTGAGTTCAATTGCTTTGCGAGTGGAAAGCTCTGCTTCTTGATAGTTACCAAGATCTTTCAAAATGATTCCCAGATTAGAATGAGCCTCCGCGGAATCAGGATTGAGTTCAATTGCTTTGCGAGTGGATACTTCTGCTTCTTTGAATTTGCCAAGATCTTTTAAAATAACTCCATAATTAGAAAAAACCCCGGGGTCTTTGAATCCTTGATTGATGCAATATTGATAAAGTTTTGCTGCTTCTGAAATGTTTCCTTGTGAATGGAAATCAAATGCTTGATTAATTATTTGTTCTTTAGACGGTTCCGTAGGAGTATTAGTATTGATAGTAATATCTTCTTTGATTTTTTCTAAAGAAAATGGAACTGGGTATGTTTTAACATCAGTGATTTTGTGTTTTCCTTGATCTTTATCACTAGATGCCAAAGCCTTTTTCGAACTTACAAGTTCAGTAATTCTACAATTCAATCTAATCGCTATTAATTAACATTTTTCTAATGAGGGGGTTTTTGAGGGGGGGGGTTCCGCTTTCCCCACACCAACTCTTCCCAACCTATTCCGTCCCGTTCTTGTTTCCTCTATTCGGAATTACTCCCTCTCCGTTCTCATTAAGGTCGGGCGAGTTTATATCAGTTCAGAAAAGAGTTAAAATGCAGTTACAGTAAAGGATCTGAAGATTAAAGAGTTCATAGCGTTTAGTAAGTGTGCCATAGAAACCGTGCCTTGTGTAGGGGTATTTGTAGGGGGAAAGTAAATCTCTGTTGGGAGGAGAGATCTCAGGTATATCTTTCTTTTTCGGGTGCTGCGTAGGGGGGAACTTTTTTGAGGATGTGGGGGTTTCTTTTCTCCTCCTTCTCCTTACAAGAAGGCATAAAAAAAAGAGCACCCGTAACGGTGGGTGCTCTCTACTCCAAATGAGAAATAGGATTCTCTTTTCTATGTATTCACTAACTCTTCTCTTTGCCCTCCTGCGATCTGTTTTGCTGCTTTTTGTGTGTTATCCATAGATTCCGCAACCTTGTCTAATGTTCCACCATTACTGAGTGATAAGCGAACCATATCCATTACCTTTTGCTTGTAAGCAATAAGTTTTGGATACTCTCTAAGAATCTCAGCAACCGTATCCGCTTTGGATAGGTTGAACTTTTCTGAATAATCCTCAATCATTTCTGGTAAATCATCATTTCTCCGTGAAACATTTATGTAAATGCCTTGTGTTCTCATTTGATTTTCTTATTTTTAGAATAATTATTTATTCGCCTTTAGAAAACCAGAATTGATACATACCTGCAAAGGTATTGGGATGTTTTTCTGCAAATTTTTCCCAGTTTTGTAAGTTGGTTTGCTTCTCTTCTGGTAGATAGTTCTTGTAAATTGGTTTGCTAAAGATCAGTAAAGAATTTTATTTCATGAGATTAATTCAAAAAACGTTTATAAATGTTATTGAAACTATTCCTCAGGTTCTGGATCGCTGGAGCATTTGTATTTCCTAATTGTTTGTTTATTTCTGTTATTCCTCTGCTCATTAAAGATAAAGATTCTCTATCATCATCTCTTGGAATTTGACTTTCAATCCATCCAACACAAACCATTCTTTCTCCCTTAGTAACTTGCGTTACTTCATGTAGATACTTTGTTGGATAAATAATAATATCTCCTTGATTCATTTTGATTTTCTTAGTTTCAGGAGTTATATATAATTTTAATTCTCCACCTTCATATTCATTGGGATTATTTAAAAAGATTGTAAAGGAAAGATCTCTTCTTCCAGTTGGGAGGTATGGAATATCAACATGAGGACCGTAATACATCCCTACGCCAGTTCTTGTGAATAAGATATTGAAAATCTTGGCTGGGAAAGAAAAGCTATTAATTAAGGAATTATTTTCAATCTTCTCAATTACTTCTGCCGTAATACTTGTTTTTTCATCGCAATTATTTAACTGAAGATTTCTCTTGACTTCACTACCTTTTGCTGAAACTTTTCCATCTACCCATTTATTTGAAAGAATTAAGCGTTTCCGAAGTTCATCAGACTTCTCTTGGTTGAATAAGTGGCCAGCGAAATAAAGCATTAATCTTCTTATAGGAGTTGAATTTTATAGTAATAAAGTAGGTATAAATATATTTATACCTCTAGACTATTATCTATTATACATTTCAGTTCTTTTGCCTCTCGTAGCCGAAATGCCAATAAATGGCTTGATTAATTATGTTTGATTGATTTTATAAAATTTGGAAAATTTAATAAAATAAGTATAAATTCAGTCAATTTATAACATTAGTATTTTAGGATCTTAAAAATTAAGTGATTCAAGGCGTATGACTATTGAAGAAGATTTGAATAAAGGAATAAGTTGCGTAAAGGCAGAGAAATTTGATGAGGCCTTGAAAATATTTAAAACTATTTTGATGGTCGAGGCTAATAATGCTGTGGCAAATTATAATGTTGCGATTATCTTATCTAAGATTGGTAGATTTGATGAGGCATGTAATTTCTTTGATTTTTGTATAAGAAAAGAGCCTAAAAAGTTTGAATATTTACAAGGGTATATAAAGACTTTAATGTGCCTTGGAAAAATCAATAAAGCGCGTTTAATTCTTGATTCTGTAAAGAAGAATTATGAATCAGTTGATCAAATAAATAGTCTATATTTACAGTTAAATCCTGAAAATAATTTAGATTTTTTCTATAGATATTTAGAGAATATAGGAATTTTTGAGTCGAAAAAAGGGCAGATGATAAAAGTAAATTCCAATCCAATGCCACTCTTAACTAATACTTTTATAAATTGGTTTGAAACTCAATCCTGGTCTGATTGTAACTTGTTGGAATTGGGAAGTGGAGGCTCAACGCTATATTTTTCAAAATTTTTTAGATCTGTTACTTCCTATGAAACTAATCCAGAGTGGTATAATCATTTAATTCTAGAAGTTCCATCATCGGTAAATTTATATCAAACAGATTCTATTTCTTCTTCTCTTCATAATATTAACATTGATCATTTTGATGTAGTATTGATAGATTGCGCAGAAAATAGGGCTAAATTATCCAAAGTTTTGGCAAATAAAAATTATAAAGGTATTATTTTTCATGATAATGCTGAATGGTATAGAAACAGTATAAACATTCTGAGATCAGTTGGATATTATGAAGTGCCATTTTTTGGTATTAAACCTGTTGATGATCATGTTGCTTCTACAAGTCTCTTAATTAAGGAGTCACATATGTCTAAAGTATTTAATTCTAATTGGCAGAAACTACCGAGATTTGCTTCCTATAGATCGACTACTAACTCATGGGATGAAAGCAATTAAAGAACTCATTTGAGTCTTGGATTCAAATTCTTTTTTGAAATTGAACTGACTGTTCATATTTTTAAGAAGTAAGTGATAAAAATCTGTCTTCCTCTTATCTGCTGGAAGATCAATTTTATACCAGATCTTTTAAATCTCTAATCCGAATTTTCAATAACTGTTTGGCTTGATTACTTTCAATAACTTTTGAGTAGTTTGTATTAGTGTCTAAATGGTCATAGTAATAAGTCTCTGGTCTGCTGATCCTTATCGATTAAACCTCAAAGTTGATTATTTTAATGATTTTTGTTATCTTATTCATCTATGATAAATTTTAAACGAGTTAACTCTCCTTGATAAATATGATTTTTAGAATCATATTTAATTGCTAGATTGATTTCCTTATATGCTTTTTTATAATCATTTTCTTCACTATATAAATTGCTAAGTGTATAATGAGCTTTTGCGAAATCAGGTTTAATCTTAATCGCTTGAAGAACTGATAATTTTGCTTCTTTTAGTCTTCCAAGATTTCTCAAATTATTTCCCAGATTTAAATGAACATTTGCGTAATCAGGTTTAATTTCAATTGCTTTTCGGTATGACAATTCTGCTTCTTGTGATTTGCCAA
>QCPD01000027.1 GCA_003209755.1 Prochlorococcus sp. AG-436-C14 | reverse complement strand
TCACATCAGCTAATAGTTTATCCCCATTGGGGCCTTCCCATTTCGCGGTTAAATTCTTTTTACCATTGACTGAAATATCTTTGAATTTATTAGTTAGACAATTGATTTCCATTGTATAAATATTTTCCTCTATTTTTTGTGAATTATTAGAGTCAATTTTTAAGTATTTTGTGGTTAGCTCTATTATCCCTTTTCCTCTAATATCAATGCTATCTCTGTTTAAATACTGAATTCCTACAGGTGTTTTACTAACTTCAATCCAATTTATATTTTCTGCATATACCATATTTGTCTTATTGAATAAAATTATTAATATTAGGAGTAAGATATTCAAGAGATAATCAAGTTTGTTTTTTATCTTTTGATTTATTTTATGCATTAGTTTTTAACTTTACCTCTTGTGTCTTATGTAATCGAAGTATCTTTGTCAAAGTTTCTTTAAGCTCTGTTCTAGGGACAATGGTGTCTACGAAACCGTGATCTTGAAGATATTCTGCTGTTTGAAAATTATCAGGAAGTTTTTCTCTCAGTGTTTGTTCAATTACTCTTCTCCCTGCAAATCCAATAAGTGCTTTGGGCTCTGCAAGTATTAAATCACCAAGCATGGCAAAACTAGCAGTAACTCCTCCAGTAGTGGGATGTGTAAGTAAAGGCATGTAGAGCAATTGAGCATCCCTATGTCGTTCAAGAGCCCCTGAGATTTTTGCCATTTGCATCAGACTTAACATCCCTTCTTGCATTCGAGCGCCACCCGATGCGCAAACAATTAGCAATGGCAACTTTTCTTTAGTTGAGTGTTCGATAAGCCTTGTGATCTTCTCCCCTACAACAGATCCCATTGAGCCACCCATGAATCTGAAATCCATTACGGCTAACGCCATAGGAATAGAATTAACCTTGCATGTCCCTGTTAATACACCATCTTTAAGGCCAGTGCTAGCTTGACTTTCTCTGAGCCTATCTGCGTAAGCTCGTCGATCTTTAAACCCTAGAGGGTCAACTGGATTTAAATGATTATTGATTGATTTGAATGTATTTGGATCAGTAATCAGTCTTATTCTTTCTTCACTGTCTATTCGATTGTGATGCCCACAATTACTACAAACACTGCAATTATCTATTAAATCTTTTCTATAAACTACTTGTCCGCACTCTGGACATTTTTCCCATAGACCATCACTTTCTTCAGATTCCTGAGTGACTTTGCCAACAAATTGGCCTTTCCTTCTATCAGCAAACCAGTCGAATAATGACACTACTATTTTGTGATTGAATTTAATTTAATACCTTGAGTCCCTTAAAAGGTATTAGAAAGTTTAAATCTTATCTATAATCCATGAAAAAAATATCCCAAGCGATAGAAATGGCATCAATGGATAATGTTGAAATGTTAAAACCTTTTAGTAATTATTCTATGTAAATTAGATATAGCAGATAGTAAAAAAGAAATACAAAATGATAAAAAGCTCAATTCAATTCTAAGCCATTTTGTGCTAATCGCAAAAATTTTATAACCTATTAAATACATTATAATAATAATCATTGAAAAAGAATTATTTATTATTAAATTATAAATATATATTTTTTAGTTTGAAAAACCTAAGAATAGTAAATAAAGAAAATCTAGTATTGTTAATATTAATAATTTGTTCTTAGGCGCTAGCATTTTTTATATCTTAGATCCTAGTTTTATTTAGATTTATAAAAGTAAATGATATGATATCCCTATAGTTTATTAACTTTATCTATTAATAATATATATAATTATCTTGAATTGATATATTTTATTATCCTGCTGCTTTTTTCTCTTCTATCATTTTATGAATAATAGGTGTAAGAATAAGTTCCATTGCAAACCCCATTTTCCCTCCGTTAACAACAATACTTGTGGGACTTGACATGAATGAATCATGTATCATTCCTAATAAATACTGGAAGTCAATTCCCCATTTTTCTCTTGAACCTTTTCTGAAGTGAATAATTACAAAGCTTTCGTCAGGTGTTGGAATGTTTCTACATATAAATGGGTTTGATGTATCAATTGTCGGTACTCTCTGGAAATTAATATCTGTTCGGCTAAATTGGGGACATATGTGATTGATGTAGTCAGGCATTCTTCTCAGAATTGTATCAACGATTGTTTCTGCTGAATATCCTCGTTCTGCGTTATCTCGATGTATTTTTTGTATCCATTCGAGATTGGTAATTGGTACTACACCAACAAGTAAATCAGCGAATGAAGCAACATCATAATCTTTTCCTACTACTCCACCGTGAAGTCCTTCATAAAACAAAAGATCGGTCCCTGTTGGAATATCTTCCCAGGGAGTGAATTGACCTGGATCTAATTTTGTTCCTAAACGAGTGTTGTGTTCATCGGCTTCTTCTGGACTATGTAAATAATATCTTTTCTGACCTCCACCAGTTTTTCCATATTGACTAAATAGGTCTTCTAATTTGTCGAATAAATTTGCCTCTGGGCCAAAATGAGAAAAATTTTCACCTCTTGAAAGGGCCTCAGACATTGCCTTTTTCATAGGCATTCTTTCAAAACGGTGATAACTATCTCCTTCAACAACCGCAGGAACAATCTTTTCACGAGCAAATATATGCTCAAATGCTCTTTTAACTGTGCTTGTTCCTGCTCCGGATGAACCAGTTACAGCTACTACTGGGTGAAGCTTTGACATCGAGGCTTATGTATTAACTTTCATTTTTACAGGTCGACTGACCCTCAAAGGGAAACTATTCAAAGAGTTTTTTAATTTGTGAACTAATTACTTTAATTTTTCTGCCAATAGTTCGCCCATTTGAGAGCAACCAACCTGTTTAGTTGTCTCATTGCTCATTAAGTCCGAAGTTCTATAACCGTCATTAAGAATTTCATTAATTGCTTTTTCTAAATGATTTCCCGCTTTTGTTTCATTAAAGGCGATTTTTAACATCATTGCCGCAGATAAAAGCATTGCTATTGGATTAGCTATATCTTTTCCTGCTATGTCAGGAGCCGAACCATGAACAGGTTCAAATACACCTGGACCATCAACAGTTAATGAAGCAGAAGGAAGCATGCCAATTGAGCCTGTAAGCATGGCTGCAATATCGCTAAGAATATCTCCAAATAAATTACTTGTAAGAATCACATCAAATTGGCTTGGATTTCTAACAAGTTGCATCGCGGCATTATCTACATATTGATGAGTTAGTTCTATGTCTTTGTAATTATTAGAAACCAATATTGTTTCTTCTCTCCATAATTGACTTACATCTAAAACATTTGCTTTATCAACTGAACAAACTTTTTGATTTCTTTGTTTGGCCAATTTAAAAGCAATTTCTGCTATTCGATTAACTTCCTTTGAAGTGTATGTCATCGTATTAAATGCTCTTTCTCCCTTTTCTGTTTTTATTCTTCCTTTTGGTTCTCCAAAGTAAATACCGCTAGTAAGTTCTCTAACTACTACTAAATCAACATCTTTAACAAACTCTTCTTTCAAGCTACTTGCTTTGGTTAAGGATGGAATTATTTTTACTGGTCTAATATTTGCGAACAGATCCAAAGAAGATCTTAGATTCAGTAAACCTGTCTCAGGTCTTTTCTCTCTAGGCAATTCGTCATACTTTGGGTCTCCTATGGCCGCTAACAGAACAGCATCAGAGTTCTTACATTCTTTAAGAGTTCTATCTGGGAAGGGGATACCATCGGAATCGATAGCAGATCCTCCAAAAGGCATTTCTTTAAATTTGAGTTCAAAGCCAAATTTCCTTGATACGAGTTCAAGGATTTTATATGTGACGTTTGTTATTTCTGGACCAATTCCATCACCTGGCAACAATGTTATTTTGTAAGACTTCATTTGTTCTTATTAATCAAGGGAAAAACTTACCTGGAGTTTTTGCGGTCTAATTGACGAATAGCTTTTGCTATCTCAGGTAGTTTTTTGAAATTAGCAGAGCATCTCAACCATAGTTTATTAGAGATAGCAGGGAACCCGCTAACAACTTTTCCTGCCTCAATATTTGATATTATTCCTGTTTTTGAACTGGCTATTACTCTATCTCCAACTTGGACTTTATTACTAACACCTACTTGTCCAGCAAGAATAACTGCGTCTCCAATCTGCGCTCCTCCAGCTATTCCAACTTGAGCAGCCATAGCGCATCCTTTCCCGGTAGTAACTCCATGACCAATTTGAACTAAGTTATCAATTTTTGTATCTTCACCAATTATTGTCTCTCCCACTGAAGGTCTATCAATGGTAGATCCGCTACCAACTTCTACTTTATTTTTTAAAATAACTTTTCCGACTTGAGGCATTTTCTTCCATCCATCTGATGTGGGCACGAATCCAAAACCTTCACCACCAATAACGGCATTAGCATTAATTACGCATTCGTCTCCAAGTTTAGATCCAGAATGAATAACACTATTGGCGTGAATTAAATTTTTGGCACCAATGCTTACATTTTTGTAGACAACAACGCCTGCATGAACAATAGTCCCCGAACCAATTTCAGTATTATCTCCAATATAAGCATTGGCTCCGATTGAAACGCCAAGACCAATTTTTACATTTTTTCCGATGACAGCACTTTTATGTATACCTTCACTTTCTATTTCAGAAGGATAAAGACACTCTAATGTTTCAGCAAAAGCAATCTTGGGTTCTTTAAGTAGAATCCAATCAACTGAAATCGTCTTTGCTATTTCAACAATATAACTATCATTTGCTGGCAATAATAGAGCAGATGCTTTTGAAGTTTTGATGAGATTCCTAAGATTTAATTTACTTTTATTGTCTAGAAAACTTATGTCATTTTCCTTGGCTTTTTCTAAAGAAGCTGCAGTTAAAATAACCGGATTGTTTTTTATCTTAAAGTCAACCACACCAGATTGACCTTGCTTCAGTTTTTCGATAATTTCATTGAATTGCATAATTTGATTTAATTGGAATAGTGAAAATTGCTACTTTTAACTGAGTTTTTCACTTATTAGAACCAAAACATCTCGGTGAATAACTAGCGGAGATCCTGTTGAGTCGGATCTTGAATTAATTCCTATTTTTATAGCATCACTACTCATGGAGCAAATTCCCCTGGCAATTTCTTCCCCACCAGTGTTAATAACTTTTACAGGTTGATTAGCAATAAAATTCCCACGAACTTTTTTCACGCCAACTAATAATAGTGAAGCGCCTTTATTTTTGATAGCTTCACTTGCACCATCATCTAACTGTACTTCTCCAACTGGTTTAATTGCATGTGCCAACCAACTTTTTCTATTACCGATAGGGTTTGGATGAGGGTGGAAAACAGTTCCTATTCTTTTTCCATCAAGTAATTCTCCTAATATTTTAGGAGCTCTGCCATCTGCTAACTGAACTTTTATCCCGCTTTCAGTGGCGATCTTTGCAGCAGTTAATTTGGTTTTTATTCCTCCAGTCCCCCATGATGTTTGTTCATTTGCAAGTTTTAAATTATTTAATTCTTTTGAATTATTAATATCTTTGATTGGCTTAGCTTTACTGTTGGTTTTGGGATCAGAAGAATAGAGATGGTCAATATCCGTTAACAATATTAATTGATCAGCAGATATGGCTGTTGCAACTAATGCAGATAAAGTATCATTATCTCCATACTTTATCTCTTCATCTGAGGTTATATCATTTTCATTTACTATTGGTATAACATCCCATTCGATCAATCTTTTTAGTGTTTGTGAAGCAGATTTATAACTATTTCTTGAGCCTAATTCCAACCTCGTTAATAATATTTGTGCAACTTTATATCCATAACTACTCATAGCCTTTTCATATAAAGACATTAAATGAAGTTGGCCTATTGCGGCAGAAGCTTGAAGAGAGATTATTTCTTTAGGCCTTGTTTTGAAACCCATTTTATGACATCCAAGTCCTACTGCACCACTAGATACCAATATAACTTTATCGCCATTCCTTTGAGCTTTTGATATGTATGAACAATAATTATTAATGATATCAAAAGTTGTATATTGATCGTTTCCTCTTAAAAGGCTTGTTCCAATCTTGATTACCCATGTTGTCATGAAAATTCTCCAGTTATGATTCTTGCTAAGTATCTTTCTATGGATTGAAATTTATTATTTTTAATTCTGTTCCCATAATAATCTACTGAATCTACCAATATTGTATACATTCCTAATCTATTGCCTACAAGAATATCTGTAAAAACTCTATCTCCAATTATTGCTACTTCATTTGATGAATAAGGAATTTCATCTAGAATCTTCTTTAACTTTCTTTTACTTGGTTTGCCTGCAGAGTATGTAAATTCTATATCTAATTCATCGGCAATTAATTTTATTCTATTTTTCGATGGATTATTGCTGAATAAGTAAGAATAAAAGTATTTTTTTGAATTATTAATCCAATTTTTTATATCATTTGATAACACTGGATTGTTCCCTGATATTAATGTTCCATCTACATCAAATATTAATGCTTTAATATTTTTCGATAATAAATCATTTATCGAAATCTTTGAAATTTTATCGTTTACCTTCCAACATGGAATAAGTAATTCTTTTATATTTATTCTGATAATTCTCTTTCCTCAAGTTCCGCTTCAATTCCTGATTGTATTTTGTCAAACTCTTCACCTTCAACAAGCTTTACTTCACCATCCTCTAGCTTCCCAACTATGAAGAAAGGGTCTAGAGGAATATATAGACCATACTCATTATTATCAACTCTAAAATTAACAAGAAGTTCGTAAGTCTCTGACTCTTC
>QCPD01000026.1 GCA_003209755.1 Prochlorococcus sp. AG-436-C14 | reverse complement strand
ACTACGCAAAGCAATTGCACTTAATCCTGATTTCGCAGAGGGATATTCCAATCTGGGAAGCATATTGAGTGATCTTGGTAAATTACAAGACGCAGAATTGTCACTACGCAAAGCAATTAAACTTAATCCTAATTTTGCTACTGCATATTTTTCTCTATCAACTCTGAAACACACAAATGATGATAATGAAATATGGCAGGATCAACTCTTTTCTGAAAATATCTTAAACAACAAATCAAAAAAAGATCAAGTTAATATTAACTTCGCAAGAGCAAATATTCTTCACAAGAAAAAAAATTACGAAGACAGTTCTAAATTTCTGAAATTGGCGAATCAATTACAACTGTTTCTTAAACCATCTAACGCAGATACTTTAATCAACCAATCTAAACTATTACTGATTGAATCTAATAAACAAGAAACTAATCAAAAAGAATATAATATATCTCCTGAGAGTATTTTCATTGTTGGAATGCCAAGATGTGGTTCAACATTATTGGAATCAATTCTCAGTATGAATACTGTTGTTGGTGATTTGGGGGAGAGTAATATCCTTGAAGAATCATTCCTAGATTATAAAAAAAGCAACCAAAAAATAACTCTTGCTGAAAGGTATTGGAAAAAAATCAAAGACCATAAGAAACAGTCCAACATAACAACTAATAAAAACTTATATAACTATCAATTCACAGGTATCATTGCCAAGAAAATACCTAACGCAAAAATTATTCACTGTTATAGAAATCCTTTAGATAATATTCTTTCAATTTACCGAACACATTTTGCTGGAGGAAATGAATATTCCTCTTCCTTAGTTGATTGCACAAAAGTTTATTTAGATCAAGAGAAAATAATGACAGAATATAAGAACAGGTTTAGATCAAAGATATACGACCTAAATTACGACTCATTAGTCACCAATCCTAATAAAGAAATTAAATCCTTGATCTCTTGGTTAGGTTGGGAATGCGACGATACATATCTATCACCTCATCTAAATCCACGCTCAGTTTCAACAGCAAGCAAAGTTCAAGTTCGTTCGCCCATCAATTCAAAATCTGTTGGTGGATGGAAGAACTACAAAGATATGCTGAAACCTGCTATTGGAATCCTTACTAAAACAGATAAATATCAAGACATAATCTCCTAAAGCAATCTTAGAAAACTGAGCAAAATTTGAAGATAAACATCCCAATACTTTCGCAGGAATGTATCAATTCTGGGTATCTAAAAAGGAGAATTGACAACTTCCAGAGCAAAAATCATTTGATTGTGTAGAGAAAAACATCTTTCTACGATTTCTTCATGAAGACGGTAACAAGGTCACAAAACAAACCCGTGACAAACACAAGGGGTTGGATCCCTGTTATTTCGTCAACTAATATCAGGAGGTGAACTTGTGACAAACCCTATTTTTTAGACTATATCTACTATTTTGTAGACGAATTATTCCCACTCAATAGTCCTTCGCAAAAGAGAACTCCTAAACCCCAGTTACACCAATGGGTTTCATCTTTACACATAGCACGTAAAACCCACGTAAAAACCAGTTGTGCCAATAAATCACAAGGAAAATTATACTCAATGATGATTTTGTTGAGAAATACTAGAATATTGCATTTCTATGTCACCAAATATGTTTCTGTCACCTTGTCACCTGCTCTCTACGTAGAGAAATAATATACAGACCTATTTTATTCTCGCTGTATAGTGGTAAATGATTTTCAAAAGAATGAATAAGGATTGAACTTAGTAGTAAAATGGGAAGAAGCAAAAGAGAGAAGAAATAAGACAAGATGGATAGTTCTAAGCAAGAAGAAGAAAAGAAGAAAATTACTCAGATAAAAACATTTCCAGTTCCATTATCTTTGGAACACATCAAAGAAAATATAACTATTACTACGAACACTCCTTCCAAACAGTCTAAAGAACAAATAATTAATCAAGCATTTAAGTTTCATTCACAAGGAAACATTTCAGAAGCGACAAAATATTATCAAGAGATAATAAATCAAAGATGTAATGATTACAGAGTTTTCATTAATTATGGAGTGATATTAAAAAATCTTGGCAAATTAAAAGACGCAGAATTGTCATACCGAAAAGCAATTGAAATTAAACCTGATTTCGCAGAAGCGCATTCCAATCTGGGAATCATATTGAGTAATCTTGGCAAATCACAAGAAGCAGAAATCTCATTCCGCAAAGCAATTGAAATCAAACCTAACTTCGCAGAAGCATATTCCAATCTTGGAAACATATTGAAAGATCTTGGCAAATTAAAAGACGCAGAAATATCTACTCGAAAAGCAATTGAACTCAATCCTGATTTCGCGATGGCACATTCCAACTTGGCAAGCATATTAATTGATTATAGAAAATTAGAAGAAGCAGAAAAATCACTACATAAAGCATTGGAATTAAATCCTAACAATGAATCTATTAAGAATAACTTAATAAATTTACTAACTATATACAAACCAAAAAATATTAAATCAAACTTGTTGTATATGATAAATGAAGAATTCAAAGAAGTAAATCTTTTTTATAAAGAGAATTTTCTTATAACTGATAATAAAGCAATAAGAATTTATCAAGATGGACTTGAAATTTATAAAAAATATAATTTAAACTTAGAAACAAATTTATCACAAATATATAAAAAAAATGAAGTAAATCTAAATTGTAAGAGGCACAAACTAATATTCAATAAACATAAAGTAATTCCTGAATTTTGCTTTGGGTGTTATAAGGTTCAAGTTGAAGTAGATTCAATAATTGAATTAATTAAACTATTTTTAGTTTTCAATCAGTTAAAACTTAAAAATAATAATACTAGAAAATCTATTATTGAACTCCGTACTAATATCTCAGGATTTTATAAAGGACTTATATATTGTTTAAATCTAACTGAAGCATTAGAAATATCTAAAAAGTTAAATGTTCGTATTCAAAATAATATTAGAATTGATTTAATTTCCAAAGTAAAAAGAGGATGTTCTGAGTATCCATTAGAGTTCCCGCAATATAAAGAGATAAGCACATTTGGTGATCAACCAATGAATTACAATGAAAACTGGAGAAGCATTGAAAAAGAAATAGATCAAGGCAATAAAAATTGGGGTAAAGAGAGCAAAAGTATAGAAGGATTTAATTTAAATTACTTTCTTATAATGAGAAATTGGGTCGCATATGCGCAGAAAGTAAGAGATGAAAGCGTCAGTAAAATAACTAATGAGCAAATAAAAGAACCAAGATTTTTCATGCATTTGAACAGGTGCTTTCATGAGGAGCAAACCTTCAATACAAAAATTTAATCCCTCTATATAAGAAACATTTCCCAGAAAATAAGAAAAACGAACTTACAAAACTGGCAAAAGTTTGAAGAACAACATCCAACGACCTTCTTAGGTATGTATGAGTTCTGGGTTTGTAAAGCAAAAATCTGACTCCTTCAAAAGTATAAAAATATTTGATTTTGTAGAGAAAAGCATCTTTCTACGATTTCTCCATGGAGACGGTAAAAAGGTGCTACGTAAAACCCACGTAAAACCATATAAATCAAATTATCACTGGAAAGTAGACGTTTCTGCTACTCCCACTCAATAGTCCCTGTGGAAAATAGGGTGTAAAACGCAGTAAGTGACTGGGTTTCTTAAATGTAATATAGCACGGGGAACATACGGGGAACAACGACTTTGAGTGGTGGACTGGGTTTTACTGCCCTAAACTATTCCCACTCAATAGCACCTGTGGGAAAAATTGAGTGGTGGACAGGGATTTGCCCCCCTGTTTTACCACGTGGAACACACGTGGAACTTGTTTTAAAGCAAATACTAGTGACCTTCTCTTTTGCATGCCTTCGCCAAGTGAGGATATGATTTATACCCTAAAGATGATGCTTTTATCCAATCAGAACAAGCATTATCAACATCTCCATCTCCTATTTTTGCATGCGCCATGCCACGGTTGAAATACGCATATGCATGCTTTGGATTAATCTTTATCGCCTTATTGTAATCAGATATCGCTCCTGAATAATCCTTTAATTCATATTTTGCCATTCCACGATTGCTATACACAATTCCATCCTTTGGATTCAGTTCTATTGCTTTGGTGTAATCAGCGATTGCTCCTGAATAATCCTTTAAATATCTTTTTGAATTTCCACGATTGAGATACGCCTGAAACAAATTTGGATCAATCTCAATTAACTTACTGTAATCAAAAATCGCGCCATAATAATCCTTTAAATATCCTTTTGCATTTCCACTATAGAAATACGCCTTAACATAGTTGGGATCAAATTCTATCACTTTTTTGAAATCAGATATCGCTCCTGAATAATCCTTTAATTCATATTTTGCCATGCCACGATTGTCATACGCAATTACATCCTTTGGATTCAGTTCTATTGCTTTGGTGTAATCAGCGATTGCTCCTGAATAATCCTTTAAATATCTTTTTGAATTTCCACGATTGAGATACGCCTGAACATAATTTGGATCAAGTTCTATCGCCTTTCTGTAATCAGCAATTGCTCCGGAATAATCTTCTGAATTTGCCTTGGCAACTCCACGATTGTTATACGCATGAAAATAATTTGGATCAAGTTCTATCGCTTTGGTGTAATCAGTGATTGCTCCGGAATAATCTCCTAAACGATTCTTGGCGTTACCACGATCGATATAGATCTTTGAATTCTTTGGATTAATTTCTATTGCTTTGGTGTAATCAGCGATTGCTCCGGAATAATCTCCTAAACGATTCTTGGTGTTACCACGATTGATATAGATCTTTGAATTCTTTGGATTAATTTCTATTGCTTTGTTGAAATCAGCAATTGCTCCGGAATAATCTCCTAAACGATTCTTGGCGTTACCACGATTGTTATACGCCTGAAAATAATTTGGATCAAGTTCTATCGCTTTGTTGAAATCAGCGATTGCTCCGGAATAATCTCCTAAACTATTCTTGGCATTACCACGATTGTTATACGCAATTCCATCCTTTGGACTAAGTTCTATTGTTTTGTTGAAATCAGCAAGTGATCCTTGATAATCTCCTAATTCATTCTTAGCAAGTCCACGATTGTTATACGCCTGAAAATAATTTGGATCAAGTTCTATCGCTTTGGTGTAATCAGTGATTGCTCCGGAATAATCTCCTAAACGAATCTTGGCAAAAGCACGATTGTCATATGCAATTACATCCTTTGGATTAATTTCTAATGCTTTGGTGTAATCAGCGATTGCTCCGGAATAATCTTCTAAATTTGCCTTGGCAACTCCACGATTGTTATACGCCTTAAAATAATTTGGATCAAATTCTATCGCTTTGCTGTAATCAGCGATCGCTCCTTGATAATCATTTAACTGATAGTTACCATTACCACGAAAAAAATACCCTTGAGAAGTTGGTTCTATTTTGAGTGCTTGATTAGCAATACGTATAACTTCTTTTCCTTTGCCCTTTTGTAGACTTAGTACTCCTAATTGTGCAAGGTAGTCATCAACACTTCTTGCTTGCGTAGAAGAAGTAATAACTTTTTGACCTGAATCAAACTGTTGGTAAAAAGCAATCGGTACTGCCTGATTTGTGCCTGTTGAAACTGATTTTCCTGTTCTTTCACTAACCGCACCATCTCTTTCGGATCTTCCATGTATTCCAACTAACTTGCCATCACTATTAAGCACAGAACCACCACTCATTCCAGGCAATGTTGGATTTGAATAAAGAAGTTGATATCCATCTGGAATGTCAACTGTTGCATTAGCAATAACATCTCCTTTTAAAAAGCGTAGGAGTCTGGTTGGTACAGAATTAGATGACAATGGGAATCCCGAAACAAAAATAGGATCTCCCATTGAAATATTTTTTATCTCACCGATAGATGCTGTTTGATAGGACTGACTGCTGGAGAATGTGAAGACTGCTAAATCAACTTTTCCAAGTTGCTTGATACTCCCTTGATCCATCTGATGCCATTCCCCATCAGAAGTTTGGATTTCTAATTCATCTCCCTTACGTATATCACTGACGCAATGCCAAGCAGTTAAAACTGTATATCGATTTCCATTCCGTTTAATTAAAACACCTGAACCACCTTGAACACCTTCTATAAGAACAGTAATTTCTTTAGAAATTTTTGCGATTTCTGATGCATTCTTTGCTTGTGCTATTTCAGGTATAGAAAGCATCAAACTAGCACTCGTTAAAGCAGTTCCAGTGGCAATAAATAACGGTTGTCCCAGTGGTATTAATGACACCAAGGCACCAATCAATGCAGTTCTTTTCTTCATATACAATCTTTCTTTATTCTATTTTATACAAGATATAGAACAAATATACTTTTACGATTTCTAGTAAACAAGAAGAAATACTAGTTCCTAATTATCTACTCAAAGTAGTCAATATAAAAAAAAATTTAACAGTGGTTTATTAGAAAGCAAAAAACTTATTCTCATACGTTTTCTCTACAAGTTCTCTACGGTTGAGGTGTAGAGAAAATGAACTATCTACGATGTCTTTACAGAGAAGGTGACAAGGTGACACGTGGAACATAAGTGGAACAAGCACTTTGAGTGGTGGACTGGGTTTTACTGCCCTAAACTATTCCCACTCAATAGTGCCTGATGAAATTATTGAGTGGTGGACTGGGATTTCACCCCTTATTATACGGTGTGGAAGTGGTGTGGAAGTGAAAATGCCGATGAAAACAAGGAAAAATATACTCAATGATGCTTTTGTAGAGAAGTAATAGAGTATTTCATTCAATTTTATGCCACCAACTATGTTTCTCTCACCTTCTGACCTGCTCTCTACGTAGAGAAATAATATACAGACCTACTTTTTATTCTCGATCTATAAATGGAACAACAATGATTACAACATTAGTAGTAAAATCAGAAAAACCAAAAAGAGAAAAGATAAGAGAAGATGAATCGTTCTAGTCAAGAAGAAGAAGAAGAAGGAAAGAGGAAAATTTCTGAAGTCAAAACATTCCCAGTTCCATTTGCTGTAGA
>QCPD01000025.1 GCA_003209755.1 Prochlorococcus sp. AG-436-C14 | reverse complement strand
ATAGTTGTCATGTAATCAAGAAAGCCAACAGGGACAACGATTAAGGCAGAAATCGTAAAGCGAACAAATTTTCCAGTGACAGAATCACTTGAATAATCAGTGAAATGCTTGGCGTTGTTCCACTGGGCCAGTTTTTAGGGCTCTTAGATGAGGTCATTTTTTGATGAGTAGATTTAGTGAAGAATTACGATTAAGAAAATTTTTTTAGGTTAATCACTTCTTAAACCAAAAACATCATTCCTCACAACGTTGCTCGAGCAAGATAGTGCTAACCCTAGTGATAAATTCATTTTATTAAGGTTCGACTTTCCTCCAAATGTTTATCAACCAACTTGAACAGATAATCTGACTATTTTTATTGACCATGACAAATACATTTACCACCCTTCCAGGCTGAGCATTTCTTTTTTTTGCACTTCTTCTTTTTCTTCTTATCTCCCATAAGAATTAAAATTTAATTTTTGATTTTAGTAGAAGGTAATGTGTCTTGTTGGAGTATCAAATTTAATGTTTTTATCAATTTAATCTTTAACAACTTTATCAGGAATAAGCGAAACCTATTAGTAAATAAGTTGAATTCAATTTTATTGGTTGTAGAACTCAAACCAAAAGCAATCAAAAAAATCCAGAAAAATATTTGTCTTTTATTGTTCATACCAGATAAAAAGGTTATCTGATAAAAAATTACTAGCTAGTCAAACAACTGCAATGACAAGTCTTAGGACAGGAAAAGTTCATAGTGTTACATTAACTACAATCAATTTTGATCCTTTAATACATCCTTCTATCCATCGACTTGATAATTATGTCCAAAAAACTCACCTATCGGTATGCATTCACATTATTGAAAATGAAGAATGCCCAAGGAAGAAATGAATATATGGATTTAGCAAAAGAAGCTAATCTCATATGGCATCAAATAGTTAGCCAAAAATCTAAAAATACGCCTCGAATTAACTGCAGAGCATAATTAATTTATAAATAGTCTTTAATCAAGCGAAAGCTGGGTTTTTCTGAACATCAATATTTCTTACCATTTCAATCAACTGAAAAGATTTATTTTTAATAAAGGTTCCAAGACCAAGATCAATAAGGATATGCAACAAAAGGGAAATGCAAAAAACCGCATAAAAAATAAGATGACAAATGAAAATATTTATAAAATCATTTTTTTTCTTTGCTTCATTTGCTTCCGTTTCAATCGAATTTGATGTGACGAAATCAGCGATTGAATTTTGACTTGTTGTTCCAACCAATCCAAATGGAATTAATTCCTGATCTTTTAATGTAGGAGAAGCAGCAGGAGTCATAAGGGAAGCCTTAACTGTATCCACCCTACTTTCTAATTTATAAGTTTGGCTTATGCCATGATTATTTCGTTTTAAATCTTGTTCAAATAAGACATTGTTTCCAGATCTTTCTGCATCATTATTGGAACTTTTTGAACATCGAACCTATTTTTTATCTTCAATATCTTTTTTTTAAAGAAAGATTGAATGGACATAAAATTTTGAAAATTTTCTCTATTAAATCGATATAGCAAAAAAAATCAATCCCTAAGAATTACCAATAAAAGGGGGGCTAATGCCCCCCTAGAGAAATCGGCTGTCAACTTCTAAATTCTACTTTGTAAATAGAGAACTCTTCACTCCGCCTTGTTCCCACTTTTTAATTGTTGGCCTTAGGAATGACATGGGTAGGGCTGTCAAAATTGCGAATGAGACAACAAGAATCAAGTCAGTAGTGAAATGATTTATCCCAAGATCAGTTCCAGCTAGCCAGAGCCAAGGAAATGCAGAAGCAAATAAAGTAGTTAGCATAAATTATCTTCAATTCAGCAGAGCATAAAAGACCGTAGTGTTTATTTTATTCATTGCTTAGTAAAAATTATCACTCCATTTATTCATTTTCCGGAAAGTATATACAGTAAGGCAAAAGTACAGACTTAATTTGATCAACAATTTTTACCTTTCAGCAATCCATAGTTGCAAAAAAGATTTACGATAATAACAATCAAAAAAAGGCGTGGATGAACCAGCATCAACAAGAATGCCTGCATTTATTATGATGATGACAGCAACAATTAATAAGCAAGACTTTAAGAACAACTCACCAAACCAAACTTTTCTAGCAGAGTGGAAATCTCTTATAGAAGTCGAAATAATTAATAAAAAGCCAATACCTAAATTGTTTATAGGATTGTTTTGCTGTTTACAATATTAGGCTTTGATCTGTTACCTAGTTTTTTTGAGCAATGAGATTGTTTCTTCCAAATCTAAACAAGGTTGAATAGATATATCCATCAATTTCCTCCAAGGATGCCAGAGCTTCCATATCGTATCTAAGGAATCTGTCCTAACTACGCAATGACCAGTGCCATTCTGAATCATAAAAACCCATGAATGAACTTCATAGGTTTCTGGCCTATTCTCTACTCCTCCTGTTTCATACCATTTAACCAACATATCACCACCTATTTCTTGATCTTCTCCATCATTAAATTCATAAGAGATCAGATAACGCTGCATAACTCAAGGGTAAACAAACCAACACAACTAAATATGCATAGAGTTATAAAAAATTCAATTAAATATCATCTTTCTAGAACTTTGAATTAGAAACTGTTGACATGACAATATTAAGAAAGTATTTATGTGCTTTATACATTCAATTAGTAAGAACAGCTATTAATAATAGATTTTTTAATCAACTTATTATTAATGGGGTTATCCCAATTTTTAACTTTCTTAAGGTCCGTATTTACTGGAAATTTATTAAATAATCTATTCTCGCAATCAATTGCCATTAAAAAGGGATCATCATTTATAATAGTTTGATCATGTTGATCGATCTCAGAGTGTTTAGCAATAACTGAAAGAAAACCTTGGTTATTATATTTAATTGAATTAGGGTTTATAGATAAAGATTCATTGTTTGTCTTAGACACTTCTACCCATTCGATCTCCTCAGCAGATATCCTAAAAGAAAAAGAGAAAAATATTAGAAAAAAAATGCAACAATAGAGCAATACCTGGTGTGTGTAATTTCTCAAAAGAATCATTATTTATAGCTATATTTATAATTATGCCTACTAAAATCCTCCAATGAAACAAACTTATCTATAACTTATAGTAAATATACATAAGTTATCGTTTCTTAAAGAGTCTAATCCTTGATCCTAGACTCATTCTCATATTGTTTTTTAGGATTTTATGCTTACTTATAAAGTTGATTATATGAATAATGTTGTTCCATTTCTCTACCTAAAGAAAAAAGAACTTCATTAACGATTTTCAACTGCTTTTCCAATTCACTTCTCTTGAATTGCAGATCTACAAACCTTCTCTGCATCTCTGCTTGAGACCTTTTTACATAATCATCATTTTGATTAGATAGTTTTGTTAAATCATGATTTTTCATGGTTATGACATTAGTTTTAAGAGAAGAAACCTTTAAATCCACGCAAAGCTTTCGGTGTCCTTCGAGTTAATCGTGGTTCTATATCTGATTTAATAGAAATAAACACCTACAGTAAATCCGTCTTAATGCGGGAGTATTATGACCTCCGTTTTCTTACCCCAGTATTTACTACGACTAGTAAACTCCGGAAATTTTTCCAGTAATTGCATATGCACATATGAGGAAAAAAATACAATCATGACAACCCAACCATTATATTTTTCAGAATTACTTGTAATAAAATTAGGAGGAAACGATTGAGTAGTACTTTCTTTCAATAGTTATTAAGCTGTTAATTCAACATTAATGAAAAGTTAAAAAAAATCTTTAACGGCTACATTTATTAGCAAGTAGAAGTGATTACAACTATAAATAATCTAAATATCAACTTAAGGACGGTATTCATAGATACCTTCATAAAGTAGATGACTTGTACTCTGACTTAGATTAAATACGTAGATTTTGGAGAGTCATTCATTGATAATTTACTCTTCTTCGTGATTTTATAAATTGAAATCAAGGCCAAGTCATAAGAAGATAAACCAATTTCATATTCAAAAGAAAATTGCTTGGCTATTGTTTTTGGTTTAGTAATAATTACTTTTTTATTATCCATTAAAATTAACTATGGCTATTATCAAAAAAACCTAGATGTATATATTTTCAAGAGGAATAATGACACTTTCATAAGTGATCATCAGGACTAAGTAAATTAAGAATGGCAATCATTCTAATTTAAGAATAAGATTAAGAATTTACCTTAAAAAAATAGTAGTTGATCTCAAATTTAATCATCAGAAAGAGCTTGTGTCTTTGTTTTTTTTCTTTTTGGTTTTTGAAGCTTATAACCAAACTCAATAAGTTGATGATATGTCAATTTAGTTTGTAAAGCACTTAAAGATAAACGTTTTTCATCATCTTTTTGAAGGTAGAAATATCCTCTATTATTGTTATTTCTCTCGATAGTTACAAATTCTTTTCCTTTTTTAAGAATCCAAGGCTCTTTTAGAAAATTATCGTCCCCCTCTTTTAAATCCCACGGAACTTGTACTTGCTTTTTCTTTAATGGCATTTTGGAAAATTACATACCATATTTTTAATTTTACATGCAAGTCATGCATTAATCCAGTTAAATCTAATAATGCTCCAAGCAATTGTGATAATAACGGATATCTAATCCTATGAAGGATAAAAACCTATTAGCAAATTATTTAGTCTTATTTAGACCGATCTTTTGCTTATAAGCAATTAATTGAGAGGCGATTGGGTTGACTCTTTTTTCATATTTTCTCGATCGATAGATTTGAAATTTACAAATCTCATCACCACTGAGAAAACAATCATCAATGAAATCATCAAGAACTCGTGATGGCATTATAAGAAAAAAAGAATTAAACAATTAATACGTCATTAGAGAGAGTAAACAAGTGCGTCTTAACACCTAATTTCTTACTTGTGAGAAATCTATTTACTACGGTGGCATTAATCCGAAGGATTCTCCAACTGAAAATATTTTTAACCAGTCTTAAACAGGCAGAAGAAGAACATTCATACACCCATACAAAAGAAGATACGCTGAACTGAATAGTAGTTATTTAAAATTCAGAATTCCAATAGCAACTCAAATCGTATCAAAACACCAACACTTTTTCTGAATGGGAAAAATATTTGATGAGGATAGAGCGAATTAGGAAGCTTCAGGAATAAAGAACATTTTCCGTGCAGTGAGTGAAACTGATTCTTCTAAAGAAATGCTAATACTTGAAGCAGAACGAATTGTTTTAGAAAAATAAATGGATGAAAATTTAGAGATAGAAGCTTCAGGTCATGTTCTTGGAAGTGAAGAATTTTATAACTGGCAGGCTAAAAAGCATAAAATAATACTTAGCTAGAAATTAATTGAATCATAGTTCTTCCCAAGCAAAAAGTAGAAAACATACAATAAAAACTAGTTTTTTATATCAGTTAGGTTTTGGGAAAAGGAAGCTAACTATCTAAATGGGATAATCATTTCGAGCAATAAAAACAAAATTCGTCTATAAGGATCTAGATTACAAAAATGATTCATGCTCTACATTCAGCATTGGAAATTCAAGCCTGGCTACCACCAAAAAGGTGCAGAAAGATTTTTAGCCACGGGAGCTCCATACACAGGAGCAGAAATGATGGGTAGATATCATGCGCCAGGATCACTTGAAGGGTGGATTCTTGTTAAAGCAGAAGATCCAAAAGCACTTTACGAGCATGCAGCCGAATGGGCTGAATTTCTAGATTGGGAAACTACTCCAGTATTTACGGATGAAGAAGCTGGTCCCATTTGTGCAAAAATTTACGGTTAAATCAAAACTGATTAATCAACCTTGAGGTTAATGAGATAAAGGGCTGGCAGACTTCAGACTTTTATCTCATGACCATATGACAAATTACTTTTCACCTATTTGTTGGAACAAAAATATAACCTAAACTAAAAAACACACACGCATACGTCTCCATAATTTGAGATATTAAAAATTATTGAGACCCTAATTTTATTAAGTTTAATATTTGTAGTTGAAATCATTAGTCAACAATTAAATAGAATCCATTAGAATAGAACCCAAAATGACTACGACTACGACTACGACTACGACTACGACTAAGTGAGTGTTCCAAACGACCAGAACCTTATTACAGTTGATTTATTTGTTGCGGTGGTCATTATTTTGATAGAAAGAAAGGTTCTAATGGAACAAAGACCTGAATCACTAAATAGAAAGCTTTATTTCTAAAAGTTGACCTTTTGATTCATGAAGTAGGGCTAAGCGTTGAATAAGTAAGGCTTTTGAATCAACATAGCTTTTTAGAAGCGATTTATTTCCGTAAATTCAAACCTTTGCTGCTAAATTCTATAAGAAATAAAAATCACAAAGTTACTAGCCCCGAACGAACTTCTAACACGCTCATAAAAACTTGGAGTCAGAATAAGTAAATATTGGGAGCAGCACAAACAAAAGAGGAATAGTGTCCTGTATACCACCCTTCGTTTACTCACTAGATATTTATTGGGATTACTTAAATGATTACTCATCACAACACATCACCAAATTCACGTGTTCCATATAAGAATAAAGATGGAATCAATAATATTTATCAAGAGATAGAAATGAGCGAACGTAGATTCATATACGTACAACTTATGAGAGATGCTCATTTATCTCTTGGTGATCAGGACGCAAATATATTAATTAAAGATTCTGAGGCTATATGGTACAAGCTTAGTAATCAAAAAAGTGTAGAAAACGAAATGTCATTTTGTTTAGATCCAAATTCTTGATAAATCTTGTCCCTGCAAAATAAAAGACATTCAAATTGAAGTATCTACTGAATCGCGTACGCAAAGGCTCAATAAAAAAAATATTTTAGATCTTAGCTAACTTAAAAAAAAAATGGCATGATGAATCTATGAACAAGTTAAATGAACTGAAATTTTTTCTAAATAGCTTTTTTAATACTAGAAAATCTAACAGAAGAGAAATGAAAAGAGTTTTCCAATGGGAAAGATACCTTAAATGGAAAGATTTAACATCTGAAGAAAGGCTCTCAGCAAAAAGATTCTTGTTAATTCCAGTATTTGCTTATTTCTTAATTGGATTCTTTAATCAAAATTTCTCCTTGATTGTTCTATTACTTATTGGTTATTTACTTTATAAGAAATTTGAGAAAGGAGATATTGTCA
>QCPD01000024.1 GCA_003209755.1 Prochlorococcus sp. AG-436-C14 | reverse complement strand
TTATGGATCAAATTACTGATTCAACTACTACAGTCTTAGATCCAAAGACAACAAAAAGAAAATATCCAGAAGCAAGGATAATAGTTCTAGATGACAATTTTAATTCGTTTGAACATGTGGCAAATTGTCTTGTGATAATCATCCCAGGAATGAGTGAAAAAAGATCATGGGAACTTGCCGTTGAAGTTGATAAGGAAGGTTCGGCGGAGGTATGGAGAGGCCCACTTGAACAGGCAGAGCTATATCATCAGCAACTGGTCAGCAAAGGATTAACAATGGCACCAATTGAAAAAACATAAAACTTCTCATCCATATAGAAATTATCAGAAAAACAATGAAAAAATTCTTTTCTTTTGTTCTTGGTCTGCTTTTGTTTCTCTGTCCTTTTGCAGTTCAAGCGGAAGATGTTGAGCTAATACCGCATGAGGAAATAGCTGAAGCACCTTCACCTGATCCAATGTCGGATGAAGCAATTAGATATTTACAAGGTGAGGACATGTATCAAGGCACTCTTAGTTGGCAAGGCAACAAAGCTTCTACCAAATTTAATTACGACATGAAAAAGGAAAAAAGATAGATGGCAATATTCGCAGTTTTAGTTCTCATTGGATTTGCCCTGTCTTGGCACTTCCGAAGCTTGGAAGTTTTAATCGGATTCTTGGCTATGGGTTGATTTTTGCTGCAATTCCTTTAGGACTTGAATTTGCATCGTTGGCGGGGTTAAACCCAATAGCAGTTTTCTTTATTTACCTATCTGCCTTTTGGATTGTTTATTCTTTTATTTACATAAGGAACATGAAATATCCAAAACTCTTTAGGGTGATTTTATTAGTAATTGATTTTTGAATGCCTAGCCCATTATTTGCAGTACCACTCAATATGGGAACAGGTACTTGGATCGTGACGATTGTTGCTGGTTTAAGTTTTGTCGTGATGTTTGGTATTGCTTCTGCCTTTGGCGACTTCCAAGGATTGATCAATACAACATTAGAAAACGATTCAAATGCTAGAGAACGCAGGAAGAACATAAAAAAAAAGGGGCTGATCTAAGTCAGCCCAAGTTGTTTAGATGAGTAATTGGCTATCAACTAATATTACTTTCTTTCATAGAAGTTGTGCTTATATTTGGATTTTAAATTTGCTCTTAGCTTTCCCTAAAGTTTATTTAAAACTTTTTCCTTAGATTTAATTGGATCAAACTTAATCCTTTTGATTTGATCTTTTTCCCAAATCCAGTAAACAGGATTTTTCTTTTGAGCTTCTTGGAGATCTTTTCTGTCTCTTAAACTAACTGGTATAAATTCATTTTCAGGATTAAATTTTTCATCTCTTACGGCTTGGTTTAGAACAATACTTCCTTCTTTATTAGAGATTGATCGATGATATGTACCGATAGGAATTTGAAGTGCGCCCATCGCACGATTTAAATAAATAATGTGATGTGGTTCATCCCATTCAGGATTGATCAAAGTAAAAACACGACTACCTTCAATTACTAAATTGTGGTCAATTTGATGTCGATGTACGTAATACTGTTCAAACTCACCATCGTTTGGAGGTGAGATGGCATTGCCGTGATGAATGACCACATCAGAGCCATTACATCCTTTTATTCCTGCATCGAAGAAAGATACTTGAGGTGTTTCACGGAAAACGTGAGTAGGAATAAAATTTAAACGCATTTCAACTCCTCCTTTACTGTTGTGTTCAAGGTCAGTCAAAAACGAAATCGAATCTCTGCCTATAAAGGTTTCTAAATAGGTTATCTAATAGATGATTTTCAACTGCTTTTTTCTTGTTGTTGTTAATCCTGCAAAGATCGCAGTTGTCCTTTTGAGGAATAGTGAAGGGAGTGAATAGTCTCATAAGACCTCCTCTTGCTACATCTTTGGTCTACTCCTTCTTTTGGCCTTTAGGTAGTAGGAAAACACTACAAAAATGTGAATAAAAAGTTAACTCTTTAAGCCATTGACCACCGCCTAACAGTGCTAGGAGAAACCCCGTACATATCAGCAATTTTTCTCCAGCTGCACCCGTATTTTCTATACCTTAAGTCTTTTTTTTTAAGCCGAACATCTCAGCCATTTTTCCAGTTATAGCAAAATAGCCAATCGAACCAAGGAATAGTCCAAAAGCAATCAGGTTGGGAACTATTCCACCAATGATCTGAGCTTCTCCATAAGTTAGAAACGTAATCACAACAAAAACCCTTGCCAAGTTATCAGCGAAACTCATTAGGAGGATCGGAATAAATTAAAAATGAGTGTAATTAGCAGACTAATTGCCATACAGCTAACTACTGGGAAATAAAAAGTTGAATTCTTACCTCGAAAGATGATGTCCCCAGGTGATCTTCCCAAGCCTATATGTTTTAAGTAAGGATATAGAACACCGATCAAAGTGATTATTAGGCCAAGAGTAATTAGTATTCTTTGCATAAAGAGTTACCCGCGCTTGGCCTAATAGTAAGAAGTTGTTGAATTTGTGCAGATTAGAAACTTTAAAAAGAAATTGCTTATTCTTCCTTTTCTTGTTCTTGTTTGAATTTGAACCATCCTTCTTCTTTCATTCCTCTTCTTATCGCAGTAATAAGTGATCCAAGGAAAAAAGATCCTACTCCAGCAAAAATAGCCAGAGTCAACAAAGGCTTAACTCCTGATACAGCTGTACTTTGAAGAGCAGGATCTAACGGATCCATTAAATTGTTGTTTTATTAGTAATCATATACTTTACTTGTTGAAGAAATTGGGTGGATTTCACATTCTTCTTTCCAAAACTCTTCTCTTTTCTCAGCAGGAACTTCATAATTGGAATCATGAATTAATCGAATATCACTCAACGCATTTTTGATGAAAGAAATTGGAGTTCATCGCTTCATAAACATCCTGTTCGTATGTTTTACTTGATTCCTTGTGATTTCAACACCTTGGTTTTTACTCAAGTAATACTTACTAAGTATACGATAAGGAACAGAAAAAGGACTGACCTGAGCAGTCCTTTTTCTGTTCCGATAGCAATCGGCTGTCAACCTTTTTCATTTTGACAGGTTTAGAAGAAAACTCTTGGGTATGGAGTTTGTCCGTTCATTAATGATGTGTCTATTTGCTTGCAGATATTCATTAATGCATTTAATCCAAACCCAGGCCCTGTGGGACCATCAATGAATTCCTGGAATTCTTCTATAGAAATCCCCTCTTTTATTTCCCAAATACAGTAGATAGGACCATTAGCAGAAACAGCATTCGCTGAGTGGTTGAAAAAACCTTTTTCTTTGTTCGCTGCTACAGCTTCATCCCATCCTCCACCAGGAGCCATGGCTGCATAGGCAGTTTCCCACCACTTAGGAGAAGTACCAGCTCTGAATTCGTGATGAACGATATAAAAATTAGAGGCCATTAAGAATTTATTTTGCAGGATAGTTTTAACTTAAAAAACGATTGTTGAGTTAATTCATCCTGTTTTCATGACTTTGGTTTTGATAAAGGTAAAAATTAATACAAGCATTAACTATCGTCGAGGGATAGCTATAAAAAAGGAGTAGATGATTGATACGCATGTCTAAGAGAACATGGATGAGCGGTTTTAAATTAAATATTCATGCACCAGGAACTGGATTTGCACTGATGCTTTTAGCTCTAACTCAAGTTCCAGTAGCAATTAAAACCACAGCGGAAATTTATTGTATGGAAAAGCTGGGTCAGAAATATAATTCAACAGTCAAATCGATTATTCAATGTAATGGTGGTAAATGAATCCCTCTCAATTATCAATCGCGTTATTAGCTATTTTCATTTTACTAATATCTACTTGGTGGGTATTTAGAACACTTAAAGAAGGTAGAAAAGCCGTAGAAGAAATGAAACAGGAAAAGTTAAATGATTATTCAACTTGATAAAAAGAATATTTATGGTGTTCCTATCAAAAGAGAGCAGGAGGTGGAATGACAGAAACCCGACGTTTATACCCTCTGTATCCAGTCAATAAAATAGAGATTAGGAATCAAGAGCAATGCGATAAGGAAGCAGAAATATATTCACAAACTTCTGGAATGCGTAGAGAAATTTGCGATCATGAGAATTAAAAATAGCTGGACTGGTAAAAGGAGATTTTGGTAATGAACCAATCAGATTTATAGGAATAATTAATGAAGATAATTTTTTTAATTGCAATTCTTTGTGGTCTTACTTTCCCAAGTGTTCGTATAACCCTTGCAGCGTTATTAGAAGGGACGTCTGACTATCTATATAATTCAGCCAAGAAAGAAAAAACATTCATTCCTTATTGGCTAAAGAAAGTTCGAGACGACTAATTATTCATTCTCTAGTTTTCATACTTATGTTTGATCTCATCCATAGTTAGTTCAAGTCCATTCTGCTTCTTATAAGCCTGTTGATAGTCCTTCTTGCAGTAGTCGAGAACATGCTCAAGGTACTTGTCAGTGTCTTCTTCGCACTTGGCTCTCTCAAGTATGTAGAACATAATCTCATCTAATATTTCAAGTCTGCTGTTCATTGAGTTTTAAGAGTTCAATTTCTTTTATTATCTCTTGTATGGAATCATCTAAGTGGAAACCTACAGAAGAAGAACAGGAAATTATGGAAGCAGTTTGGATGCAAGTTAAAGGTGCATGTGAGAAATTAAAAGAAGAAACTAATGCCAAAGATGAGCACATTAGAAAAATGCTCAAAGAGATGTCTGGTCGTTATTACTCATAAATAATCTTGAAAGCACTAACAATGATTTATAAAATCATTAGGCATGATAAAGAATCTGACGATATTACTCAGCAATCATTTAACAGCTATGACGAGGCATACGATCTATTAGAAGAAATATATTCTGATGTTTGCTGTTCTGATGCTGATTATGGGGACCGTCCCTATTATGAAATTATTGAGGTAGAAGAATGAAGCTTATAGAAAAGCACAAGCAACTTATTGCTTGGTATCAAAAGAAGCTTGGCCTGAGTGATTATGGATTACTTTGGCTTGTTTTTTTCAAAGGAGTTTTCGTAGCTTTAGTAATAGAAAGGTTGATTATTCAATAAATATTTGATCAAGACGCTTATATTTTTTTCAATAGCATTTAGGAGTTGAAGCTTGGCTTAAAAGAAAGCTTCAGGAGTATTTTTTTAGATTTAACCACCTCGACGCCTTGCTTTCTCAACTCTTCCAGAACTTCCTCGTTTATTCTTTTGTCATTTAATTAAGCAGCCTCGGGGCAAGCCAATCTTCTTTATTTATTAGGAGGAGGATTTGTTTTATTGGGAAGCTATTTCTTTGGTCGGTTAGTAGCGCATCCAAAGATTACTTAAAGCTACTGGAAATAAAGGGATTTGACGAGGTTCTACTTTCTCAGCCCAGGCCATCCATTATTGCCCCACAGAAGAAGGAAGCCTGAAATTATTCCAATCAGCAAACCCCAAGGGAGAGCACTAAGTGTTGGCAACCCAAAAGTTGAAAGGGCGAGAGTAACTATAAAAGTGACAAATAAAAAAATCAATCCTTCCTCAGGTCCAGGAGTCCATCCCCAATCTGAAGAACCTTTCCCATTAGGCATAAACTTTAATCAGATTGCCTAAGACTAGTTATTTTTTGAAGGCTTATGAATTTAGAAATGATTCAAGGAAATCTTCTCGATCAGAAAGTCGATGTGATTGTGAATCCATGGAATCAAAATATTTTCCCTTGGTGGTTATTGATGCCTCAAGGTGTTTCAGGCGCAATCAAGAAACGTGCTGGATATGAACCTTTTAGAGAATTAGCTAAAAAAGGATTTTTGCCTTTAGGTTCTGCAGTTATTACTTCTTCTGGGAGACTCCCTTTTGAAGCGATCATTCATGTCGCCGGCATTAATCTTTGCTGGATTAGTACTGAAAGGTCAATTCGTTTATCTACCAGAAATGCGTTGTTGAAGGCTAAAGAAAAAAACTTCAAATCAATTGCATTCCCTTTGATAGGTTCTGGTACAGGAGGTAAATCTAAGAATCTTGTTCTTAATTGGATGAAAGATGAAATGAATCGAGTTGGATATGAGGGAGATGTCTTGATTGTTCGTTTTAGAAAGTAGCCCTCATCAATGGAATTAACAGCAGGGCAACAACACATCCATTACGCATTTAAAAAACGTTGTTTTTTGCCTACGCACCCATTAGCAAGAAAAGGCAAAAAGGATAAATTCAGTAAGAGCAAAACCTTTAGACATAAGCCCAGACAACTCTTTGGGCAAAAACGTCAGCAAACTTTTCTTCTAAACGGTGAGTCCCTAATCGGGGCAACAGGATTCGAACCTGCGACCTAGGGCTCCCAAAACAATGAGGTCGATAAAGCTATAACTAGGTTTTCTTGTGATACCAATACATTAAAAGGATTACTACTTGCCCTCAACCTGTAAGAAAGATTTGTTTTAGGTTCAAGTTTGGGTTCAACATGCCAAAGGTTGTAAGAGCGCAAGATTGGGAGAAAGTTTTCAGGGAAGAGGTTTCCGATTTTAAAAAGGATGGAATGTAAGAGAGAAGAGAGGAAACGACCAGTAGTTAGGGCTAAAAATAAACAGCGGCGCATAAACTAATCGAGTCCAACGCGTTAAACTTGTTGGTTCACCATCGGCATTAAAGCATTTTCAAAAAACTAATGACATCTTTACATGCGCTTTGGCATGGCTTTGCTCTGTGCTTATGGTTCCACTAATGCGGTAAAAAGTGTTTCATTTATTTCCTAGAAAACAACTTACAAATTCCGCCCATTATTTTATTACCACCTTCTTGCTGTTTTTGTATCTCTGGAAGTGGTTGAGGTTTTTCCTTATCAATAAATTCATCACCTTCTTCTTCAGTCATCGCGACAAATTGCCCATGAACACGTTTATATCCCCTTACTGGTGGTTCATCTGGGATATGTCCATCTTCAATACGCTTTTTAAGTTCTTGCCCTTCCCTCTGAAGCTTTTCAATTTCTAAGAATTTTTCAAAAGGTAGATTTTCCTTCTTTAATAGATTGGCAAAAAATCTTTCATTTGTTTCTATTTGTTCTAACCATTGTTTGCGAATTTTCTCATCCCTTTCTTCATTCATTAGATCAGAAATAAACTAAACGACTCGAAGCTTAAGAACTTGTTGATTCTCACTCGGCATTAAAGCATTTCTAAAAGCTAATGACATCTTTTAAGTAAGTGATCACCATTCGCCATTGATGCAACTCCACTTTTCAGCGATAGAGCCAGAGTCGGCAGTGCATGTTTTTTTACCTGTCTCGAAATTATAAGAGTATGAGGGATACTTTCGTTCGTTATCTGATACAAGTTTTATTTCTCCTGAAGTAGGACAGACAATACTTGTACCTGATACCTT
>QCPD01000023.1 GCA_003209755.1 Prochlorococcus sp. AG-436-C14 | reverse complement strand
CAATTTTCATCAGATACACTTATGTGAAGATGAGACTGTGTTGATCTTAAATAACCACTTAAAGTTATTATTTCTAATTTCTTTTCAAAGACTACTGGTTTATCGCTTAAAGGGCATTTGAATGAAACTTTTGAAAGATCACCAACAGCGCTTATTAAAAATGATGTAGATTCACGTTGTCTATGCAATTCATTTAATGAATTATAAACATCTAATCCTGTAGAAAAATTATAAAAATAATGTTCCATAATAGTAATGTTATTAGTAATTAAAACTTATAAATTATTATTGATCTAATTTCCTTACAATAAATGCCATTGTAACTAAAGACAAGAAAAACATGAAGATGAGAAATGCAGTCATGATTTTACTCTATTAATTCTTAGTATAATATACTAGGTTGTATATTGGTCATGCTTAAGATTTTTTAACCAAATTTACTGAAAAAGATTCAAAATAAAATGAAAATTATCAACTCAAAAAGATTTATTACTTGGCCGAGGATTATAAATGGACTGACAATTTCCAGGATAGTTCTTGGATTACCGATAATTATTTCACTAAGGAATGGTAATTATGAAATTTTTATTTTTCTAATTCTAATAGCAGGTCTTACTGATTTTCTTGACGGTTATTTTGCACGTAAATATAATCATAAATCTGCTTTTGGTGCGAAACTAGATCCTCTAGCAGATAAGATCCTTCTTATTGGTCCAATGATTTGGTTGGTCCATGAGAATCTAGTACCCTTATGGGCTATTTGGATAATAATTTCGAGAGAACTCTTAATAACTAGTTGGCGATCTGATAAGACCTGTGGTGGTCCAGCTTCAATTCAGGGTAAATATAAAACTACATTTCAGTTCACCAGTATAATTCTATTATTATGGCCAAAAAACTGGGCTACAATTTATACCATTCATATTATTAATAGAATAGGCTTCATCTTATTTTGGCTAGCATTATTTCTTACTTTAAGTTCTGCTATAAAATATGTATTCAATCAAAAAGAAGTTCATCAGAACTAAAATCAACTTTTTCATGATTAGCTAATAGATAATCATTGTTATAGCTGTCAATTAAACCATTCAACAAATCGAATTTGGGCTTCCAAGATAAATCTTTTTGTATTTTAGAAATATCCGTAAAGAAATTAGTTAGCCTTAAAGGGAAAAGTTTTCTTGCCTTAGGATCAATTTTTGAAGGGTCAAAAGAACGTAAATTAAAATCAGTAACTTTATTACCAGTAGCTAAAATTGCTGTTTCAATTAAACCTTTAAAAGTTACCGCTTTACTTCCTGAACAATTATAAATTTGATTAATCGCTTTATTTGTTTCAAGAGATTTTGAAATAGCCTCTGCCAAATCAGAAACATGTCCTAATTGGGTAATAGTTTGACCATCATGAGGAACAGGAATAGATCGGCCATTAGTTATACGATCAAAAAACCATTTCTCAATAGGGTTGTAGTTACCTGGGCCATAAATATATGTTGGACGAAAACTTGTAAAAGGAATACCTTCAGACTTTAGCCAAGTCTCTGTATGTGCTTTGCCTATATGACGGCTTTCAAGATCTATTGAACTCTCTTCACTAACAGGAAATAATTGTGTGTTTTCGTATACGCCTGCAGAACTTATGTAGATAAATCTAAAACTAGGAAGGCCTGAAAATTTAAGAAGTCTTTGCGTATCTTCCAACTTGCGTCCAGAACTATCAACAATAAGATCAAATGAATGATAAGAAAGTTTTTTTAGATCCTCATCACTTGATCTGTCTCCCTTTAGGTGAGTTATATTTTTGGGTACTGGTAAATTTCCACGTGTAAAAACAAATAACTCATGTCCTTTTGATAGTAAGCTCGAGACAAGAGCTTTTCCTACAAATCTTGTTCCACCGTAAAAAAGAACTTTCAAGATCCTTTATTAAAAAAATTATATTAAAGCCTATAGATAATCTCCCAGAGCAACATAAATGATGTTAGATGAATAGTAATAATTTTTTTCCTGATGGAAATCATACCTGCAATAGATCTGCTTAATGGTAAATGTGTTCGACTAAATCAAGGAAATTATAATGAAGTTACTAAGTTCAATAGTGATCCAATAGAACAAGCTCAGATTTGGGAAAGCCAGGGAGCGAAACGATTACATCTTGTAGATCTTGATGGTGCTAAGACTGGTAAGCCAATCAATGATCTAACAATAAAAGAGATAAAAAAATCTATTGCAATACCCATTCAGCTTGGTGGAGGAATTAGGAGCATTGATCGTGCAAAAGAATTATTCGGAATTGGAATAGATAGGATCATTTTAGGGACAATTGCGATAGAGAATCCCGAGTTAGTAAAAGATCTATCTAAAGAATATCCAAAAAGAGTTGCCGTAGGTATTGATGCCAAAGAGGGAATGGTAGCCACTCGAGGTTGGTTAAAAAAAAGCGAAATATCTTCCCTAGAATTAGCGAAACAACTTAATGATCTAGAATTAGCCGCGATTATATCAACTGACATTGAAACTGATGGCACTCTAAAAGGACCTAATGTTCAAGCCTTGAGAGAGATAGCTGAAATGAGTGTTAATCCAGTAATTGCCTCAGGAGGGATAGGTTCAATAGCTGATTTAATTTCCCTAGCAGGTTTCGAGAATGAAGGTATTGAAGGAATAATCGTAGGGAGAGCTCTATATGACGGCTCAATAGATTTAAAAGAAGCGATTTTAACTCTAAAAAATCTTCTTATTAAAGATTCATTTAATAATAAAGATAAATTTCTTGTCTAACACTTAAAAAGTTGATTAGTCTTTTAGATTAATGGAATAGGGCTGGAAGTATTTTTAAATCAAGTTATCTTAAGAAGGATAGGTTCTAGAATTCAACTTGATCGAAGAAAGAAAAAAACAAATTTTAATGATAGCGCCTTCACTTTTAGGCGAGTCATTGGCTTTGCAGCTAACATCTCAGGATAATAATTTAGAAATAATCCTAGACAAAAAAGATATAAATGGGTTACCCAAACTTATTCTATTTTGCCTTGAAGAAGTAGAACTCTCAAGATCAATAAGGCTTGAAATTCTTAAGTTAAAAGAAAGATGGGATCAATCTCCTATTTTAATTGTAATACCAAAAAATATTAAATTATCCTCTGCCGATTTGATGACTTTTTGTAGTGAAGGAATTATTCAAGATCCTAATGTTGAACTTTTAAGAGAGACAATAAATATTTTGCTTGGTGGCGGCAGAGTATTTAAAATTAATAATGAAACAAATTACAATGCTGACTCAATTCATAATTCATATGGATTAGGACATTGGTTATTAACTACTGGTTTATCACAAATAAATAAAGATCTATACACGATAGATCAAATGATATGTAAGAAAACAATAAATACATTTTATCTTTTAATATTAATTGGTAGAAGAAGAGAACTATTAACAGCAAAGAGATTAATCATCTGGTTATGGGGGCCGCTAGAAGTACTAATAGAGTCACCAATTAATACTTCCAGCGATAAAAATATAAATCTAATTAACAAATATAGTACTGACATAACAATAAAAAACACCTCAACCGCTGAGTTATGGAAAGTAATTAATGAACGAGTAAAGGACAGGCTTAAAGATGACCTTTCAAATTCTACGGATGAACTCGCTGCTCTTTATTCATTAAATAAAAGTAAACGTAGAAATCTCCTGCAAACTCTTCTTCAAGAATTTTCAATTATTATCAAAAAACTAGATCATAAAAATAATTGCGAAAAAGAATTTGAAGAGATTTTAGAATCAATTACCCCTGAATTACGCGCCAATACATTGCGTAATTTCATAGATTCATATGATCGTCTAGTTAAGGATGGCAATGAAGTATTTATTTCGGACCATCTAGTACATAATGCAGAGCTTGGAATAGTTGACGATGAACTACCGTCTATTGCTTTCATAATTAATCCAATATTAAATAATAAGCCGATTCTCATCGATGGAGAGTATTTATCAATAGAAGACCCTAGATCTATTATTCAATTAGAAACATTTATTCTAAATTGGATATTCAGGACAGCTGAAATAGTTAGTGAAGAGATTATATCTTCATGTTCTGAATGGCCAGAATTACGTAAATACTTTTTAAGTAAAGAATTAGTTTCAACAAGGGAACTTGAACGTAAAAGGAATCATATCAATACAAATAATCAACTTCAAAATCTATTCAAGAAGCCAGTTAGATTGTACGAAAGCAAAAGATTATATTATACAGTCAAAAATAATAAAATTGAAAAGATTATGATCCATGAACCTAGAGATGATGAATTAAAGAAATTAGACTGGGTCCAAAGACAAATAGCATTTACAATAGAATTAAGAGATGCGTTAGCCCCACAAATACAGGCAATAATTCAATATTTAGGTGATTTAATAGTTCTAATTCTCACAAAAGTTATTGGAAGATCTATAGGATTAATTGGTAGAGGTATTGCTCAAGGTATGGGGAGAAACCTATCCAAAGGATAATTTATTTATTAATAAATATAGCTAGATTAGCTTTAAGACTTTAGAATTAAAAAAATTCAGTACTTTAGATCGATCTTGATAAGAATATTCTCCTCACTACTTATACTTTTTTTTCTATTTGTTAATCCAGTTTATTCTGCTAGGGATACTGATAGTTATGATGGAAATATATACCCAATTTATGCTGGGAACGGATCATTAGTACCACCACCATCCACTTTATCAGAGTCATTAAAGAACAAAAGAACAAGCGTTTTAGTTTTCTATCTAGACGATAGTTCAACTAGTAAACAATTTGCACCTGTAGTTTCAGGTATTAAGTTATTATGGAGCTCATCTGTTGATTTAATTCCTCTATCAATTGATGAATTAGACAATGATGACCAGACAACATATAAAGATCCTGGCTATTACTGGCATGGGAAGATACCGCAGACAGTAATTATTGACGGGAAAGGTAATGTTCTCTTAGACGAAGAAGGTCAAGTATCTTTCGATGAAATTAATGATGCCATAACCCAAGCTACAGGTCTAAAGAAACCTGATTTTGATCTAACAGTAAAAAGCTTTAACGAATATAATAGTGAGCCTTCTAAAGATGGTTATACTAAAACAAGAGGCAGCTGAAAATGTAAGAAAAGCACTAAAGGTTTTATTTAAATTATTAAATATTTTCATTAAAAAATGTTATTAAACTTTCTTTTTTTCATAATAATCACATTCTTTTTGATTGAAATAAATCATTATTTTCGACAAGGGTCGCCATTAGTTCTGAAACCAAAAGAATTTAAAAAAATTATATTAGATTCTAAGCATAAATATATTACTTTGGTTGAAATTAAAAATCTAAAGAAAAGAATGGAAGTTATGATTCCTTCTTTTAATGTTAATCCTACGTTAATTGGTATATCTAAAAACGAGATAATAAAAATTCATACAAAAATCAAACCGCTTCACCCAGATGAAGAAGAAGAAGAAAAAAATGACTATTGGTCTGCATATATATTAAAGGGAAAAAAGTCAACATATGTAGAAATTGAAATTGAATATGAAATTAAAAATACAGCAATAGATAAGATAAAATGTTTGTGGGTAGAAATAGAATGGGTCAATTATGGACCATTTGGCTCACATAAAAGATTTAACGGTTTTGCGTTGTCTGATTTTTTAGATATATCCCAAGAAAAAGCTTCTAATAATAATTTAGTTGACCCGATTAAGACTCATATTCTTGGTAGGTTAGATGATCCTATTGAAATATTAAAATCTTACATGCCTCTAAATTCCTTGCCCACAGATATTCTGACAATTGGAGAATCACCTTTAGCAATAATGCAAGGAAGATATATAGATTATAGAAATGTAAATGCAAATCTAATTTCAAAGTTAATTTGCAAAGGATTCCACCCTACGAGTAGTTTAGCCACTGCCTCAGGAATGCAAACCCTAATAAATACTTCTGGTCCAACAAGAGTAATAATTTCTTGGTTAATTGGAGGAATACTTAAACTCTTTGGTATTAGAGGTGTGTTTTATCGTTTAGCAGGTGAACAAGCAAGATTAATTGACGACATTACTGGTACCACCCCACCCTATGATAAAAGTATAGTTTTAGGACCTAAAGATACTCAAGCTTTTTGTATTAAAGCCGCAAGAAAACTAAACGTTAATGTGGCTGTTGTAGACGTAAATGATCTAGGAAGAGTTAAAATAATATCAACAAATAATGTTAATAATTCTGAAATAATTGAAAAGGCTCTAACTTCAAACCCAGCTGGTAATGCTAACCAACAAACACCATTGGTACTCATCAAAAAAAATGAACTAAGTTAAATGTCGCAAGAAAGTTAAAAATACAATAAGATGATTAAATGAAAAATTATAAAGCATTACCATCAGACTTGATAATTGAGCCACTTAAGCTCAAGCATTTATCAATGCTTAAAGCAGACAATAATTCTAAATACTTTGGTATATTTCAAATACTATTATGCAAAAAATGGTTTTCTTCTTTAGAGTCCAGTTTTACTAATTTAATTCCGACTAAGAACTCAACTTGTTTAGTAGCAATAGAAAGAAATAATGTAATTGCATATATTTTAGCGACTCCAATTAATCGGAGAGGTACTTGTTGGTCAATATCAGAACCATACTTTATTGGAGAATCAATATCATTTAGTCGTTATAACTTATTGCAGAATTTAATAAGAAAAGTTATTTATGAAAAGAATATTAATACCCAAAGTTTTTTAATTTCTATAAATACAAATGACAATCAAAGCTTATCAGTAATAAGACAATCTGGTTTTCAACCACTAAGAATAATAAAGTATTGGCAAAAGAATGAGGGTATTAAATTTAGAAAGATAGAATATAAAGATAATTTTATATGGGAAAAGCTAAATGAAGACAATAGCCAACAGATATGGAGACTTGAACAAGCTAGGGAGTCAATTAACTTTAGGTCGATTTTTGATAGGCAATGGCATGATATTTATGAAAAAAGAAATACATTAACTGGTATTATAAAATCAAAAGAAAATAATATTATTGCAGGCTTAATACCATCTATTTGCCCCCAATATAATTATTCATTAGAGTTAATAAGAGGATTAGCATGGGATGACAGACTAAATAAATCTATTCCACATAGAATTAATAATATGAAAATTGGTAAAAACAATTGTTTTATAGAAACGACAAGTGAGGACAATAAGTTGAATGACATCTTAAATAAAAGTAACTGGAAAATAGAAGAAGAGAGAGTTCTACTAGGAAGAAGTGTTTGGAAAAGACAAAATGGATATAAATTAAAATCAATGGAAACTGAACTATTAACTAATCTTGTAGGAAATTTACAACAACAACCGGAATTACCTTCAACTATACAAATTGGAAAAAACGTATGAATCAACCAAAAACTTGTTCGGTTTTAAGTCTTGATATTGGAGATAAAAGGATTGGTATTGCAGGATGTGATCCACTTGGAATATCGATAACACATCTCCCTGCAATTTTTAGAAATACCTTTGAAGAAGATCTAAAAGAATTCGAGAAAATATGTGTTGAACGAAAAGTTGAAGGGCTCATTGTTGGGAATCCACTTGATATGCACGGTAAAGAGACTAATCAATCTATTCGATGTAAAAAATATGGATTTAAATTAGCGAAATGTTTAAAACTTCCTTTGGCTTTTATCAATGAACATTGTTCAACCGTCGAGGCCAAAGAAAAATTCTCTTTAAAAAATGACAAAACTGGAAAAATAGATAGTGCAGCTGCCGCTATACTTTTACAACAATGGCTTATTGAGGGGCCTGATCTGGATGACTCAAATTAAAATTTGAATATGATGTGAAAACATAATCAAATAAAACCAGATACTGACTAATAAAAACTCAACTATGTCATCAACAAATAAAAACGACGAAGTACCTACTCTTTTAGTTAAAGATTCTCAAGGCTCAGACCTCCTGTGTTTTCTTGAACAAGTAGTACCTCTAGAAGGTAATGAATATGCTCTTTTAACACCTGTAGATACTC
>QCPD01000022.1 GCA_003209755.1 Prochlorococcus sp. AG-436-C14 | reverse complement strand
TCATCGTAATCAGGATTAATTTCAATAGCTTTGCGGTAAGACAACTCTGCATCTTGTAATTTGCCAAGATCTCTCAATACACTGCCCAGATTGGAATGGACATTTGCATAATTAGGATTAATTTCAATAGCTTTGCGATATGACAATTCTGCATCTTGTAATTTGCCAAGATCTTTCAATATGATTCCCAGATTGGAATGTGCTTCTGTTAAATCAGGTTTAATTTCAATTGCTTTTTGGTATGACAATTCTGCATCTTGTAAATTGCCAAGATCTTTCAATATGTTTCCCAGATTGTAATGGGCCTCAGCTAAATCGGGATTGAGTTCAATTGCGTTGCGAGACCACTTTTCTGATTCTTCTAATTTACCTAGACCTTTCAATATGATTCCATAATTAGAAAAAACTCTGTAATCTTTAAATCCTTGCTTGATAAAAAGTTGATAATATTTTGCTGCTTCTGGAATATTACCTTTTGAATGAAACTTTAGTCCTTGAGAAAGTATTTGTTCTCTAGAGGATTTGATTTCTGCATTGATAGAAATGGAAATTTTTTCGTTGCTTCCTTTTAAATTAGATGGGACTGTAAATGTTTCTAGTTCATTGAATTTCTTTTTACTTTGGTCTTTTTTTTCAGATTCCTTCACTTTTACCTTATTCCCTAATCACATTTGAATTTTACTATCTCCCATTGTATTAATGAATTACTCAATTTTGAGAAAGTTTGTTGTGAGGAGATTTGGGTTCTTCAAAAAAGTTCTGCCATCGGTTGCTACCGCTTGCCATGTTCGCTACTACGAATACCTCCCTTGCCGTTCTTTATTGGTTTCAGACGGGTTCAGAAGAGTTCATAATCCCCTAAACCTACTGATATGACTGAATAGAGTAGTTTAATTGGATTCAGGTGGGTTCCTACTAATTCACTCGTGTGTTGTTGGGAATGTTGTTGGAAGAGAAAGCAGTCGCTGCAAAGGATCTGAGGAAATGTGTTATTAGTAGACTGCTCTAGAATTATTAAATATAGAAATTTATAATTAATACCTCTAGCATGTTGGAATATTTGTAAGAAGATTTTGGCAATAGATGATAAAGAATTCATCTCTCTTGGAGGGTTCAACGATCTCGTCAAAATGAGAGATGGTTGGATGGTTTTTAATAAAAATGATATGTACATTGGTAGAAGTATCAAAGAGTATGGGGAATGGTCTCAAGCAGAAATAGATTTATGTAAACAGATCCTGACTCCAACTGATTTTGTAATTGAAGTAGGTTCTAATATTGGAAGTCATACTCTTTCACTTTCTAAAAAAGTTGATAAGGGAGCAGTATTTGCCTTTGAACCCCAAGATGTAATTTTTCAAAATCTTTGTGCAAATATTTCTATAAATTCAATAACAAATTGTTCTTGCTTTCATACTGCTTTGTCAGATGAAAAGGATAAAAAATTATATTTTCCAAACTATAACTTTAATAAAGAATATAACTTTGGAGCAATGTCCTTCTTGAGAGTGAAAGAGTCAGATCATACTATTGAAGCGAGTGTTGATACTTTAGACAATAGATTTAAAGGTTTAAATAGACTGAAACTCTTAAAGATTGATGCAGAAGGCATGGAAGTAAATATTTTGAAAGGTGGCATTGATTTGATAAAAAGAACAAAACCTTTTTTATACCTTGAAAATTCACCTGACTATATAGAAAAATCGCAAGAATTAATTGAATTAGTATTCTCTTTAGAATATAGACTTTTTTGGCATATTACCTATATGTACAATAAAAATAACTTCTTTAAAAATCCCAATAATGTATTTGGTAAACATATTTCATGTAATATGTTTGGTGTGAGAAAAGATCAAAATATTAATATCAATTTAGAAGAAGTTACAGATAGTTCTTTTTATCCATTTAGAAAATAAAATAATTCTCTGAAATTCAATAATGATCTCAGTAACAAATATAAAAAAATACTTTTTGAATATGTCCACTAATTAATATTTTTGTTTTTTGTTGAGAAAACCCATTTTCAATAATTGTCAGATTCTATCCAGTTCACATAGGGCAACTGGGTTTCAGATGAAGTCCTCCTTCTCCGTTCTTTGTTTGTTCAGTCGAGTTCGTATAAGTTCAGAAAACAGAAATAACGAAGTATCAGTAAGGAGTTAGAAGAATTAAGAGTTCGTACCTGTTCGTAGTGTGTCACAGATTCCGAGTTTTGTGTGTGGGGGGTAGAAATTACTTAAGGAAAGGGAGATCTCAGTCATATCTTTTTTTTTGGTGCAGCTTGGGGGGAAACATTTTTTCTTGTTGTTGAACTAATTCTCTACTACTAATTAATTAACCTTTTACTGTCTTGCCTTCCATTTTAGAGATAAATAATATAGTGCTAATTCCTATTTTTGACTGAATATTTGCCCTTTTTAATCTTTGCTATGGGTTTGATAATAGTTATCCTCAATCAACATTTTCTAATAAAGTAGATTTTTCTTGATCTGAGGAGGATTGAAGTTTCTTTTGTGAATAGAGGCGGTCTACTTATTACTTATGGTATGAAAAAGACTACCCGTAATGTTTTTTCTCTCTACTCCAAAAGAGAAATAGGATTCTCTGGTCTATGTATTCTTTATACTTAAGTAAATATTATTAGAGCCTAATTAGTATTTGCTTCTATTTCTTCTTTAAGTGCGATTGAGACTCTTGCCATAACTTCTTTCCAGTTATGTCTCTCTTTTTGTCTAAATAGCCTCATAGAGGGGTACCAAAATGTACTGTCTCCTTTAAGTCCCCATGTCCAAAAAGGAATATATCTTAAAAGTAACCAAACTTTTTTGCCCATTCCTCCTGCCAAATGAGCAATTGAAGTATCACAAGTAATAATTAAATCACAGTTCGCAATAATGGCAGCATTCTCGAGAAAATCCCAAGTGGAATCGATTTGCTGTTGGCATTTAACAAACTTACTTTTAAATGAGCAATGATCTAATTGCTCTGACCCAAACCCTTTTTGTAAAGAAAGCATATTTATCTCATTATTCTCTGAGAGTTTTGAAAAAATTTCTAAAGGAATTGATCTTCCTTGATAGGATAATTTTTCCATTTCTGGATTTCCTTGCCAATTAATACCAAGGATTGGTCTTTTTTCTTTAGAAAGTATTTTTCGCCATTTCTTATTTAATTTATCTGTTGAAGAGATATATGGTTGATTAATGATTGGATATTCTGGACGTATTTTTAAATATCGAGGTAAAGATAAAAGTGGGATCCATTGACCTTTTGAAACTCTGCTTGTCTTCTCTGGTGTTAATGGATTTGGATCAATAGATGATGCTTGGATCAAAGAATGTAATTTAGTCTGAGCCGAAAAAGTAACATTAAGTCCTTGATTTCTTAAATAAGGTAAATAGCGCATATATTGAATCGTATCTCCTAAACCTTGCTCACTAATGATTAAGAGTCTTTCTCCTTCTTTTAACTTTTGATTATCGGTTTTTTTTATTTTTGCCTTGCCATGAATTATCGCAGGTATCTTTTTCTTAAATCTAAATTCATAGTTCTCTAGACCCGATTGATAATCGCCTTTTAATAGCTCTATTAATGCAAGATTGAAATATGTATTACCAGCATTAGGATTAATTTTAATAGCTTTTCGTAGAGATAACTCTGCATCTTCTAAATTTCCAAGATCACTTAAAATTAATCCTAAATTGGAATGGGCTAATTCGAAGAGGGGATCAATTTCAATAGCTTTTCGTAGAGATAATTCTGCTTCTTGTAACTTGCCAAGACCTCTCAAAATATTTCCTAGATTAGAATAGGCTTTAGAGAAAAGAGGATTAGTTTCAATAGCTTTGCGTTGTGATAGCTCTGCTTCTTTTAAATTTCCTAGATCTTCTAAAATGTTACCAAGATTGTAATGAGCATTTGCAAAAAGAGGATTAATTTCAATAGCTTTTCGTAGAGATAATTCTGCTTCTTTTAACTTCCTAAGATCTCTTAAAACGTTACCAAGATTGTAATGAGCATTTGCAAAAAGAGGATTAATTTTAATAGCTTTTCGTAGAAATAATTCTGCTTCTTTAAGATTTCCTCGATCTTTCAATATAGTTCCATAATTAGAAAAAACTCTATGATCCGCAAAACCTTGATTAATAAAATATTGATAAAATTTTTCTGCTTCTATAATTTTTCCTTCTGAATGAAACTTTAATGCTTGATTTATTATTTGTTCTTTTGAAGGTTGAGAAAGCTTGTTAGTGAAAATCGCAATATTCTTTTTATTTCTTTCTAAATCAAATGGAACTGGGAATGTTTTTATTTCAGGAGAAATATTTTTTTTTTTTTTTTTTTTTTAGGATGGTGCTCTTTTTTTTTTTTTGTTTTTCACCTTTTATTAGAAAATGTATTTTAAATCTAATGACTAATGGATTTTTTTTCTGGTGATATATTTTTTTTTTTTTTTTTTTTTTCTATTTCTAAATTCCTTCATTTTATATTTACTGAGGATTTAAAGAATACTATCATTTATCATATTAATAATCAAAAAATCTAAATTATATTATTTTCACAAATAGCTAAAGTTGCGAATTTTTATTGATTTTAATTAATTCCTTGAATTTACTTTCTAAATCTTTTGTAAATAACTCTGAATTGTAGAGTGACGATGTTTTTATTAATCGGTTTAATTTAGATTTTAATCTTAGAATTTCATTAGGTTCACGAGCTATATTTAGAGCCTTTTCTTCGTATTCTTTTTCACTATAAGTAATCAACTCAGGCAAACCTATCGAATTCAGAATGCTGGCAGAGACTCTTGCGGCAAAACTTTTTCCGACTTTTGTTAGTACTGGTAAACCTGCCCACAAAGCATCAGAGGTGGTTGTATGACCATTATAGTTAAAAGTATCGAGTGCTAAATCTCCAAGAGAATGCCTTGCTAGATGCTCTTTTAAGGGTAAATTACGCGCAAAGATTAATCTTTCTGGATCAATATTTCTTTTTATGGCTTCATTTATTAAGTTCTCTACAGAATATTTATTTGATTGATATAGCCAGAGAACACTACCTTTAATTTGAGTAAGTAATCTCATCCAGATATCAAATTCTTTTGAAGTTATTTTTTTATTAGCATTAAAGCAAGTAAAGACAAATCCTTTTTCTGGAAGATTGAAATTTCCACGTGAAATGAGTTTTCTAGAAATTTCTTTTTTATTATCATTACATTGATAACAATTTGGCATTCTGATTACTTTTTCAGAATAGAATTTCTCGTATTCTTCTGGGATTATAATTCTATCTGCAATAATATAATCAATAGAATCTGCTCCCAAAGAACCTGGATAACCTAAATAATTTATCTGTATAGGTGCTACTCTATATGAAAATATACTTATCCTACAATGTTGAGTATATCCTTTCAGATCAACAGCTATATCAAGTTTATCTTTCCTTGCCAATTCAACGGCTTCAATCGTAGTTAATTTTCTTATGTCTCTAAAAACACAGCCTGATTTTTTAGCTCTTTCAGTATAATTATCTTCATTCTGAGTGAATGAGTATAAATATATTTCGAAGTTTGATTTGTCATGTAATTCAAGAATCGAAGCAATCAGATACATCGTTGCATGTTTGTTGAAGTCTGCAGAGAAGTAACCTATATGTATTTTTTGATTCTTAAATAAGTCTAAATTATATGTTTTATGAATGAAATTCTCTTTGTAAAATTTTTTTGATCTTTGTAATTGCTTAAATGGATTATCTTCACAATAAAATAAACTTAGTGGGTTTATTGATGATCCCTCAATTCCAAGTTTAGTAATCCAAAGTTTTTGAGTATTTTGATCACTCCAGTCACAGATCAGTCCTTTAGATTCAATTAAACCAGATTTCGCAATAGATAACTTTTTATTGATCTTTATCGCTTTCTTATAGTGATATATAGCGTCATTTAAAAAACCTAAATTTTTCAAAATTAGTCCCATATTGGAATATGCTTCTGCAGAATCTGGATTCAGTTCAATTGCTTTGCGAGTGAATAATTCTGCGTCTTTTAAGTTTCCAAGATCTATCAAGATGTTTCCAAGATTGGAATATGCTATTGAGAAATTGGGATTCAGTTCAATTGCTTTGCGAGTGAATAATTCTCCCTCTTTTAAGTTACCAAGATTTCTCATTATGGTTCCGAGATTGGAATATGCCATTTCGAAATTGGGATTTAGTTCAATCGCTTTGCGAGTATATAATTCTGCTTTTTTTATATTGCCAAGATCTATCAAGATGTTTCCAAGATTGGAGTACGCCATTGCGGAATTAGGATTGATTTCAATTGCCTTGCGAGTAGATAATTCTGCGTCTTTTAAGTTTCCAAGATCTCTCAATGTGGCTCCTAGATTTAAATAAGCATTAGCGGACTTAGGATTCAGTTCAATTGCCTTGCGAGTAGATAATTCTGCGTCTTCTAAGTTGTCAAGATCTCTCAATATAATTCCCAAATTTAAATGATAATCAGCGAAATTTGGATTCAGTTCAATTGCTTTTCGGTATGATAATTCTGCCCATTTAAATTCTCCTAGATCCTTTAATATGAGTCCCAAGTTATAATAAGCTTCTCCGCAATTAGGATTGAGTTCAATTGCTTTTCGGTATGATAATTCTGCATCTTTTAAGTTGCCAAGATCTTGTAAAACTGCTCCAAGATTTAGATGAGCCTGATAAAAATTAGGTTTCAGTTCAATTGTTTTGCGTAGGGGTTTTTCTGCTTCTTGAAGTTTCTTTTGATCAATTAGAATGCTTCCTAATAGGAAATAAGAATTAAAGAGATTGGGATTAAGATCTATGGATTTACGAATAGATACTTCTGCTTCTTGTGGTTTTCCTAGGTCTTTAAAAACTGCTCCTAGATGAAGATGAGCCTGAAAGAAATCATTTTTCAGTTCAATTGTTTTGCGTAGGGGTTTTTCTGCTTCTTGAAGTTTTTTTTGACCAATAAGAATTCTTCCTAATAGGAAATGAGAATTAAAGAGATTGGGATTAAGATCTATGGATTTACGAATAGATACTTCTGCTTCTTGTAGTTTCCCTAGTTGAACATAACCATTAGCTAGGTTCTCCCAAACAAGAGATAATTTAGGGTCAGATTTAGTCGCTTTGATTAATAAAGATAATGCTTCTTGTTTATTACCTATATTTAGTTCAATATTCCCAAGATTTGTTAAGGCTGGAGCGTAAGAGCTATTAATTGCTAATGCTCTTTGATAATAGTTTTTAGCATTATTAATATCCCCAGAAGCCTTATATATATTACCCAGATCTTTAAGGAATTCATAATCATTAGGCTTAAGAGTCAGTGCTTGGTTTAGATATAAATGAGCATCATCTATTTTCTTTTTTGCTAAAAAAGATTTTACAATTAATTTTATAGTATCTATGGAATTAGGATCAGTATCTAATATTTTCTTGCATGTATCAATAGTATCTTGGTATTTATTTCTTTCAAAAAGAGACTTTGCTATTTGTATAGCTTTATTCAAACCTGAAATATTATAAATATATAAAATATAACAGGTTTTTATCCCTTTTGGACATGGAAAGAGAATAATTTCTCATAATTAACATTTTTACTGGGTATGGAAAAAAGTAAGGGAAAATATTGCTTTTTTATTACCTTTTTCAATGCTCTTCCATTGAGTGCGGTAGGGGGATATATTTTAGGACTCGATCTCCGTTCTTTTTTTGTGAAAGAATAAGGTCAGGAAGCGTAAATCATTTGTAATTAAAAGAATTTGAATAATTCAGTTAGATTGTTGTAAGAAGTTGGATTTTTAAAAACAGTAAAAGTTGTAGTTGGAAAAAGATTATTTTCTCGAGTTTTCTTCGACGAATCCTGATGAGCCTTGGCATAGGGGTTTCTTTCCTCATCCCTTTTGCTTGGTTCCTCATTAACTGGGAAGATTTATATGATTTGATTTGCATTTAAAAAAATCTATTGCATTACTTCATTTCAACTAGCCAATATTTTTATAATCATTGTGATCTGGATGCTTGAATAAGGCAAATTTTTGGATTTAAA
>QCPD01000021.1 GCA_003209755.1 Prochlorococcus sp. AG-436-C14 | reverse complement strand
ATTCTAATGGAAGTTGTCCGCCGATAATAGCAATATCTATCTGGCCATTTGCAACACTCCACCCTGTCCGTCTAGTGCTATGAATTTGCAGTTGAACTGAAACTTCTGGATATTTTTGTCTGAAAAGCCCAATCATCCTTGGCATCAAGTAAGTACCAGTTGTTTGACTAGCTCCAATAATGATTGATCCGCCTTTAAGATTATTTAAATCTTCAATCGCTTTGCAAGTCTCTTGGCACTCTCCTAAAATTTTTTCACAATAATTTAGTAGTAGCTTTCCCGCTTCAGTTAGTTGAGCTTTTCTACCACCTCTGTCAAAAATTGCAATCTCAAGCTGTTTTTCCAGATTCTGAACTTGTAAACTCACAGCTGGTTGAGTTACAAAAAGACTGTCAGCAGCTTTTTTAAAGCTCCCTTCGTCAACAATTGCTTTGAGGATTCGTAGTTGATCAAGAGTGAATGGGATCTCGGCCATCGTGGCAGGCCTGCATATCAGTTATTAAACTAAAATTTAGGGAAAAATAACTCCAACTGTTGATCCGGTATGGATCTAATAATTTATTAAGAGGCTTTTCATAGGACTAATGGCATTTTTAGATACTCATAGTTCCAGTTTTGTGATGATATTACTTTTATTTTGTTTCGCAGTTATTCATAGTGGTGGAGCGGCTTTAAGGGTGAAGGCAGAAAGTGTAATTGGTCCAAGAGCATGGAGATTGATTTTTGCTTTTGCAAGTATTCCCTCGGCTGTAATTTTGATTGGTTATTTTATTGCTCATCGTTATGATGGAATTAGATTTTGGAATTTCCAAGGGGTTAGCGCACTAATTCCTGTGATTTGGATTTTAAGTGCAATTAGTTTTCTTTTTTTGTACCCAGCTACTTATAACCTTTTAGAAATCCCAGCTGTCCTTAAGCCCAAAGTTAGAATTTATGCTTCAGGGATTATTAGAGTCACTCGCCATCCCCAGGCGATTGGACAAATTATTTGGTGTTTTGCTCACTTACTCTGGATTGGAACAAGTTTTACTCTTGTTACTTGCTTGGGATTGATTGCGCATCATTTATTTGCTATCTGGCATGGTGATAGAAGACTTACTCTCAAATTCGGAAAAGAATTTGAGGAAGTGAAGAAAAAAACATCAGTTGTTCCATTCTTAGCTGTGTTGGATGGACGACAAAAATTACAAATAAAAGAATTTCTTAGGCCGTCTCAAATGGGGATTCTCATTGCAGTGTTTTTTTTCTGGTGGTCCCATAAATTTATTTCCGTAGGAGCTCAGAGATTTCTCTCTTTTGATTTAACTGAATTACTAGCAAGAATTGCCTAAACTTATTTCAATATGATTTAGCTGGATGCATTCGGCTGCAGATTTTGCTTGGTTAATTCCTTTGCTTCCTCTTTGTGGGGCAGTTTTGATTGGTTTGGGATTGATTAGTTTTAACGATCTTTTTAATCGTTCCAGGAAACCTGTTGCAATAACACTTTTAACTTCCGTAGGTGCTTCAGCATTTATTAGCTATGCGGTTTTAGCTGAGCAACTCTCAGGAAAGCCAACAGTTGAGCACTTGTTTATATGGGCAAGCGCAGGATCTTTTGAGTTGCCAATGGGATATGTGATTGATCCTCTAGCAGCAGTCATGCTTGCTCTCGTAACTACAATTGCTTTCTTAGTAATGATTTATTCCCATGGTTATATGGCGCATGACCCTGGGTATGTTCGTTTTTTTACTTATTTAGCCTTATTCAGCAGTTCAATGCTTGGGCTAATTGTTAGTCCAAATTTGCTTGAGATATACGTTTTTTGGGAATTGGTTGGTATGTGTTCATACTTACTCGTTGGCTTTTGGTACGACAGAGATGGTGCTGCACATGCAGCTCAAAAGGCTTTTATTGTAAATAGAGTGGGAGACTTTGGATTATTGCTTGGTATTTTGGGCCTTTTTTGGGCAACAGGCAGTTTTGATTTTCATGGAATCGCTGAAGGTTTATCACAAGCAGTTAGTTCTGGGACAGTTCCAATCTGGGCAGCTTTAACTCTTTGCATCCTTGTTTTCATGGGACCAATGGCAAAGTCTGCACAATTTCCTCTTCATGTTTGGTTGCCTGATGCAATGGAGGGTCCAACTCCAATTTCTGCTCTTATTCATGCAGCAACGATGGTTGCAGCGGGAGTTTTTTTAGTAGCGAGGCTGGATCCTTTGTTTAGCCAGTTCCCTTTTGTTGGATTATTTATTGCAATTATTGGAACTGTCACTTGTTTCCTAGGCGCATCGATAGCTTTAACACAGATGGATTTGAAAAAAGGATTGGCTTACAGCACAGTTTCTCAACTTGGATACATGATGCTTGCAATGGGATGTGGAGCACCAGTCGCAGGAATGTTTCATCTCGTCACTCATGCTTGTTTTAAGGCAATGTTATTCCTCGGTTCAGGTTCAGTTATTCATGCAATGGAGGAGGTGGTTGGTCATGAACCACTACTTGCTCAAGACATGAGATTAATGGGGGGGGCTACGTCAAAAAATGCCAATAACTGCAATAACTTTTTTCATTGGTTGTATTGCTATCAGTGGGATACCTCCTCTTGCTGGTTTTTGGAGTAAAGATGAAATTCTCGGTCAAGCCTTTAATAGTTTTCCAATACTTTGGTTTATTGGTTTTTTAACGGCAGGAATGACAGCTTTCTATATGTTTAGGCTTTATTTTCTCACTTTTGAGGGTGACTTCAAAGGCGAAAATCAAAAGTTGCAGCTTTCTTTGCTTGCTTTAGCAGGAAAAGAAAAAGATGAAGAGCACGAAGAGCATGAAATTGGCAAGATTCATGAATCTGCTTGGCCTATGACATTACCCTTGGCAGTTTTGGCAGTTCCTTCTGTTTTAATTGGATTTATAGGAGTTCCTTGGAACAGCATTTTTGCAAACTTGTTAGATTCTGGTGAGGCTATTGAAGCTGCAGAAAAGTTTAATTGGGGCGAATTTCTTCCACTTGCAACTGCTTCTGTAGCTATTTCATCTGCAGGGATTATATTGGCGGTTTTAACTTATTATTTAAAAAGACTTGACCTTGGCGTTTCACTATCCAAGAAGTTCCCTCAACTCAATTCATTTCTTCAGAACAAATGGTACCTAGATGACATAAATGAGAAGATTTTTGTAAAAGGTAGTAGAAAGCTTGCAAGAGAAGTACTTGAAGTAGATGCAAAAGTAGTCGATGGAGTTGTAAATCTGACTGGTTTATTGACTCTCGGAAGTGGAGAAGGACTTAAATATTTCGAGACAGGAAGAGCTCAATTTTACGCATTGATTGTTTTTGGAGGAGTGATTGCTCTTGTTGCACTTTTTGGAGTTGTAGGGACATAGTTTTTACATAATTTTTTTAGGTGTGTGTTTCATCCCCTATCTAGAGGGTGCCAATAATCTCATAATTTCTAAACTCAAAAAGTGGTGATTAATTTCGAGTCTTGGAATTTGCTCTCAATTCAAGTTTGAACATAGGAACAATGCTAATTTCTGAGCCAATTCCAGCCGATTTCCCTTGGTTAAGTTTATCTATATTGTTTCCTATTGTTGGTGCATTAATTGTTCCTTTTATTCCAGATAAAGGTGAAGGAAAAGAAGTTAGATGGTATGCACTCATAATTGCTTTAATTACTTTTGTAATTACTGTCGCTGCTTACTTCAAAAGTTTTGATCCAAGTCAAGAAGGCTTGCAGTTATATGAAAAAGTAAGTTGGCTTCCAGATCTTGGATTGACTTGGTCTGTTGGCGCCGATGGCTTGTCAATGCCATTGATATTGCTTACAAGCTTTATTACTTCTCTTGCCGTTTTGGCAGCATGGCCAGTTAGCTATAAACCAAAATTATTTTTCTTTTTAATTCTCGCTATGGATGGCGGCCAGATAGCTGTATTTGCTGTTCAAGATATGTTGCTTTTCTTTTTGGCTTGGGAATTGGAGTTGTTTCCAGTGTATTTATTTCTTGCAATCTGGGGAGGAAAGAAGAGGCAATATGCAGCGACGAAATTTATTATTTATACGGCAGGCAGCTCATTATTTATTCTCCTCGCTGGTCTCGCAATGGGTTTCTTTCAAGGAGGAGGCATACCAGATTTCGGCTATACCCATTTGGCTCAGCAAAATTTTGGTAGGGGGTTCCAATTGCTTTGTTATTCAGGATTGCTGATAGCTTTTGGGGTCAAACTTCCTATTGTCCCTCTTCATACTTGGTTGCCAGATGCGCATGGTGAAGCCACTGCTCCAGTACATATGCTTTTGGCAGGAATATTGTTAAAGATGGGTGGATATGCACTCCTTAGATTTAACGCACAATTACTGCCTGATGCTCATGCTCAATTTGCACCATTGTTAATTGTTCTTGGAGTAGTAAATATTATTTACGCAGCTTTAACTTCTTTTGCTCAAAGAAACTTAAAAAGGAAAATCGCTTATAGCTCAATAAGTCATATGGGTTTTGTTTTGATAGGCATTGGAAGTTTTAGTTCTCTAGGGACTAGTGGTGCAATGTTGCAAATGGTTAGCCACGGTTTAATTGGAGCAAGTTTGTTTTTCCTAGTAGGTGCAACTTACGACAGAACTCACACTCTTCAATTGGATGAGATGGGTGGAATTGGGCAAAATATGAGGATTATGTTTGCTTTATGGACTGCGTGTGCTTTCGCTTCTCTTGCTTTGCCTGGTATGAGTGGATTTATCTCGGAATTAATGGTCTTTGTTGGGTTTGTAACTGATGAAGTTTATACTCTCCCATTTAGGATTGTTGTTGCTTCATTAGCAGCAATTGGAGTTATTTTGACACCCATATATTTATTGTCGATGCTCAGAGAAATTTTCTTCGGTAAAGAGAATGCGAAGTTAATTGCTAAAGCAAAGTTGGTAGATGCAGAACCTAGAGAAATATATATTATTGCTTGTTTATTAGTTCCTATTATTGGAATTGGCTTGTATCCAAAAATCATGACAGATACTTATATTTCATCAATTGATGGATTGGTTAAAAGAGATTTGTTAGCCGTTGAAAGAATAAGAAGTAATCAAACACAAATTATTAGTAATACAAATTTATCGCTTGGGACGATTAAAGCACCTCTTTTGGATTGAAAGTATTTCAACTGGCATTAAATTGAATATAGAGATAACTTTCTTTTAGATTGATAGTTCTCCTTGCCAGTTGATCTTTTAACTCAAACTGCAGATTCTGGCGCGAGACTTGCTATTCGTTTATTGCAAGATGCTGCCCAAAGAGGAGATATTGATCCTTGGGATGTGGATGTTATTCCAGTTGTAGATGGTTTTTTGGATCAACTTAAACAGCGAATTGAAATTCCTAATAAGATTTCACAACATATCAGCCAGAATGGAGGAAGTTACGAGGTTGATCTTGCTCAAAGTAGTGAGGCATTTTTAGCGGCTTCTGTCTTGGTTGGTTTAAAGGCGGAGGTACTTGAGTCTGAAATGTTGTCTGTTGATATGGAAGTCGAAGATGATTCAGGTTTTGATTATGGTGAACAGGGTTGGCTTGATGACAGTTTTCAATTACCTCCTCGACCAGAGAGACATCTTTTCAGAAGACCTGTTGCACCTCCTCCATTTAGAAGACCAGTTACGCTTGGAGAATTAATAAATCAGCTTGAAACAATTGCAGAATCTCTGAAAAATGACGAGTTGCATAACCGTAGAAACTTACGACAAAAGAAATTAAGCGATAGGGAGGTTATTGCTCAAGTTTCATCTCTTGCTCATAGAGAAAAATTACCCGAAACCACTGCTGCACTTGCTATTTTTATAAATAAATGGGAGCAGGCTTTGCACTGGGTTGATTTTGAATTATTAGTTGATAAGTGGAAAGAAAATTCTGCCTCAAAAGATTTGGATACCGATAGAGTAGGAGTCTTTTGGGCTTTATTGTTTTTATGTTCTCAGGGCAAAGTGGAGATTGATCAAAAAGGTTCTTTGTTCTCTCCACTAAGTCTAAAAAGGCTTTTGGAACCTGGGATGGTTGCTCAACTTCCCCTCACTTCTCTAGACGTGACAGATGGCTCGCCGGCTGCTGCTTAGCTCTTTGTGGAGGCAGCATTCTATGTTGTCCCTGTGTAGCTTAGGTTAAACCGCCTATGAAGGCGATGATCCTGGCGGCTGGGAAAGGAACCCGAGTTCAGCCGATCACTCATGTGATTCCAAAGCCAATGATTCCAATCCTTCAGAAACCTGTAATGGAGTTTCTGTTGGAACTCCTCAAGGAGCATGGTTTTACTGAGGTAATGGTTAATGTCTCTCATTTAGCAGAAGAAATAGAAAATTATTTTCGAGATGGACAAAGATTTGGAGTTGAAATTGCATACAGCTTTGAAGGGCGTATTGAAGATGGAGAATTAATTGGAGATGCACTTGGTTCAGCAGGCGGGCTAAAGAAAATTCAAGATTTTCAAAAGTTTTTTGATGATACTTTTGTCGTCTTGTGTGGAGATGCATTAATTGATTTGGATTTATCTGAAGCTGTAAAACGACATAAAGAAAAAGGAGCTTTAGCTAGTTTGATCACTAAACGTGTTTCAAAAGATCAAGTAAGTAGTTATGGCGTTGTAGTCACTGACGAAGAAGATCGTGTTAAAGCGTTTCAAGAAAAACCTTCCATTGATAATGCATTAGGAGATACGATTAATACTGGAATTTATTTATTTGAGCCTGAAATATTTAATTATATCCCGTCTGGAAAACCTTTTGATATTGGCTCAGATTTGTTTCCAAAACTAGTAGAAGAAGGGGCACCTTTCTATGCTTTACCAATGGATTTTGAGTGGGTTGATATTGGTAAAGTACCAGATTATTGGAGAGCAATTAGGAATGTTCTTAAAGGCGATGTTAGACAGGTTGAAATACCAGGAAAGCAAGTGAGACCAGGAATCTATACTGGTTTAAATGTTGCGGCTAATTGGGATAAGATAAATGTGAAAGGACCTATATATGTTGGTGGGATGACTAGGATTGAAGATGGTGTTACTATCATTGGTCCTTCCATGATTGGTCCTAGTTGTTGTATTTGTGAAGGCGCAACAATTGATAATTCAATAATCTTTGATTATTCACTAATCGGGCCCGGAGTACAACTTGTAGAGAAGTTAGTTTTTGGTAGATATTGCGTTGGTAAAGAAGGTGATCATTTTGATTTACAGGAAGCCGCTTTAGATTGGTTAATAACTGATGCTAGAAGACAGGACTTAGGGGAACCGTCACCTCAACAAAAAGCAATGGCTGAATTATTAGGTACTGATCTGATTGGTTCTTCTAATTAATATTTGCTCTCTCTAAGATTATTGGTATTTGTTGTTCTGCTTTAACTGCCATGAGATGAACCCCTTGAGAAATTCTTAGAAAACTTTTTACTTGTTCAGCAGCAATTGATATTCCTTCATCAGCAGGGTTTGATGAACTTTCAAGTCTGGAAATAATTGATTCGGGTATACATGCTCCTGGGACTACACGATTGATGAATTGAGCATTTTTTGCAGATTTGAGTAGAAAAACACCAGCTAAAACAGGAATTTTTATGGGCTCTGTTATTTCCTTACAAAATCGTTCAAGAACTTTGGGATCCATAACCATTTGGGTTTGAAGGAAGTTCGCACCCGCTTTTTTTTTGAGTTCTATTCTTCTTCTCAAACTGTCAAATCCTCTGCAATTTGGATCAGCTGCGGCTCCAGCGAACAAATTAGTTGGACCATCGGGTAACAAATCAGATACAGGATCTATTCCTTTATTAAGTGATGTAACTTGATCAATAAGTTCAATTGAGTTGAAGTCTTGAACTGATTTGGCTTGAGATTGGTCTCCTACTCGTACAGGATCTCCTGTTAAACAGAGGACATTTGATATTCCTAAAGCATGCGCTCCTAGTAATTCAGCTTGTAATGCAATTCGATTCCTATCCCTACATGATAATTGCAGGACTGGTTCAAGATCTGCCTCTAAAAGCAGCTTGCATAAGGCTAGGCTGCTCATTCGCATAATTGCCCTGCTGCCATCTGTAACATTAAAACCATGCACAAGGTCTTTTAATTTGACGGCTTTTGAGAGGGCTAAAGCTGTTTCACCTCCCCTAGGAGGCATGATTTCAGCAGTAATAGCTGATAAGCCTGATTCAAGTCGATTTTGAAGTTTAGATTTCACATGTATTTTTTACTAGATAATTACTATCGGTGATTAAAGGCCCTAATCTAAGTAGTATTAATTAATGAGTTGTGAGTGAGGGGAATGTTTACAGGAGAGATCGCTAATTCGTCCCACATGGGACTATCAGCCAGGGAAATGGAGATTATTGGATTAGTTGCAGATGGCCTCACTAATCAAGAGATTGCTGAAAAACTGACAATTAGCAAAAGAACCGTAGATAATCATGTGAGCAACATGTTTACAAAAACAGGTTCAAAAAACAGAGTGGCTTTATTGAACTGGGCAATGGATCATGGAAAGATATGTAGGGATGGTTTTAATTGTTGTTCTTTGCCAGATGAAACAGCTACGTAGAATATTTAATTATTTTCCACTTCATTGATATCTGATAAGGGCATTAGAGAAAATTCAATTGATGACAGCTCAAATAACTTTGCATATGCAATACATGCTTCCTTGTCAGTACAAGTGAAGCGAAGGATACCCTCTGTGTCATAAAGACCATACAAGTTATACCTCTTGCAAAGGATTCATAGATCTCTGGAAATAACCAGCCATGATTCTTAAGACAATCTAAAGGAGTAATTGCCTTTTCGCCTAGAATTAATTGATTTTTATTCGATTTTTTACTGACAACTGAGAAATAGGTGTCTTTGCAAGAGAAGTATTGCTTAATGATTTGATCCCCGTTATCTCCATACCACACCATGATGGGACTTGAATTTCTTCAAATTCATCATTCAATTCAATTTCAGCAATTTTTAAAGGAGAATTTGACCCATCAAAAAGATCAACTACCCAATTTTTTTTATTAATTGTTAGTTGGTATCGAGTTTTAGTAA
>QCPD01000020.1 GCA_003209755.1 Prochlorococcus sp. AG-436-C14 | reverse complement strand
CTAAATTCTGCTCTAAATTCTGCTCTAAATTCTTTTCTTGTTCCTTCAGATCAATTAACAGAACAAGAATTATTGAAATATTTGCTTTCATGGCATGCAGGGGTCAGTGGTTCGAGTCCGCTTGGCTCCATTAACTTTTTAAGGATTAGTAAGGGTTTTCATGATTGCCATATTTAACTAATTCCCTGAGATTTTTGTCCAGATCTATCCGGAAAACCAGCATCAGCCCATTGCTCATAGAGGGCACTTAGACGTTCACCCATATATGTCCAGTAGGGTGCTGGCCTTACGTCTTTAGGAACTCCAAGCAATTCCTTTGTGTATCTAGTTAAAGAAATTTCTCCATCTTCAGCTTTATATCCCTCAGGTTCTATCCAACCGTCATAAGCAATCTTTGCTTTCGTGACTCCATCTCTAAAAACGATCTCTTCTCCCATTAACCCCATGGTCCAGAGGTTCATCTGCTTCCTTCTTGTTCTTTTAAATTTCTCTGTGGATGCTTTGGCTTCTATATCAACGCTTTCAGCTTCTTTTTGAACGACTGGTGTGACATCTTCTAATGCCATCAATTTGAGCAAAGTAATTGCTTGCTCTGGCTCGATATTAAAAAACTCTCTTTTTGGATTAACTCGGTATGGTCCAAAAGCTAAGTGAAAAGCTGATTCAACATCGTTTTGATCTTTAACTCTTGCTGCATATTCACATTCAAAAGGAAGTGGAACTCCAGTTGTATAAAGATCAGATAATCGGGCCTCAACCTGTCTTCCTGTCCTGCCAATTTTCACCATCCTTGGCATTGCAGGGTTAGTTAGTACGTAGACAATTCCTTCGTTCATTTATTCATTATGCCTCCTCAAACATTTTTTCCCAATTACACTTGTGCTTTTCTAACTCTTCCGCAGTTGGGATGAATTGGCGCATATTGGTATCTTTTCTAGGCTCTCCATTCTTTTTAGGTTGCGACAACCATGCTGTATGTTCTCCAGCAATACGATTACCAATTTCTGAACTATGGAAGATATAAAAATCAGGTGACTTTTCCTCAGAGTTCACATGAACAAATAAATGCCAGAGGCCTTTATTCTCTTGCCCATTTTTCTTACTCATAAGCCATTAAGGAAGAGCATTTTCAGAAAGGTTGCTTTTACTTGAATATTTACTGTGCGAAGTGTTTCATCATCAGTTGCAATGACATCTTTAAGCGTATTCATTTTTAATCAACAAGCTCAATTTTATAAACGGTATCTTGGCAATTATTCTTTTTATCCCATTCCGTAGCAACTGGATCAGCCATAGCAGCTCCCAATTTTTCCAAGTCAGTGACATTCATAAGTAAATGGGATTTATGCTCGTCAACTTTCACAAACTCGTAAGCCGTTACAAATTCTTTGCACATATCATCTAGAAATAATTCAGTAACGTCTTTTTTAAAAGAATCAAAACTACAGCTAAAAGTGGAAACGATCAGGGTATTCATTAAAAGGTGGTGACAATGTAATCACCATTGCACAATTAGCATTACATTTCTGTTCAGAAGGCCATCTCTTCAGCCTTTTCTGACAAAAATCTTTAAAAACTAATGACATCTTTTACATATTTAGTTTTTGATTAATTCTCTTAAGTTTCCAAGAGTTATATAAGGATTGTCTATTCTTCTCTTCTCTAAGAATTAAACTATCTGCCGCAATCATGGGATTATCACTTGGTTCGAAAGGGGCTCTTATAGAAATACCTAGGTCTTTAGCTTCAATATGAATACCTCCTTCCATATGAACTATTTGAAAAGTCCAATTTTTTTTCCAATACAGTTTGAAAGGATTGCTTATATAAACACCACGACTTTTAAAGAACATGACTTTTTGAAGATGTAATTAATAGTTAGCAACAAGAACTAAACGTAAAAGGATTAACCGCTACTTTTTTTTGTCATTAGGCCTGGGAAAAGATCTCCTCTGTTTAAGTAGTAAGTCCAAACTGTTAGAAGGTGATCTATGGCATAAAAAAAAGGGGGCCTAAATTGCCCCCTAGCGATCGACTGTCAACAATTCAATTCTGAATTAAGAATCCATTGCTGCAACTTCTTCACCAGCTTGCTTTTGTCTATCTTCAAAAACTGAAGATTTGTAAGAAGTAAATACTCCTTTCTTAAATGTTGCAAATTGAGCAGCGTGAAGCCTTTCTGCTTTCTTGATTCGCTTTTTAGTTAAAACTAGGTTGTTCATAACCCTTATCTATTAATGGAAATCCCGTTCCCTATTTCCATGTCATGCGTCCAGTTATTAATGGGACGAAGGTATCAAAAAGAATAACAAATAAACATAAGAAGGTAAGACAGCCATTACGACAATTTAAGTAGTGCTTCCCTACTCCCATCAAATAAAAGAAGGATTAAAACAAAGGTGTAAGCAAGTAGGCCTTATGAAACTCTTAACTCCTTTCACTATTCCTCAAAAAGACAACTGCGATCTTTGCAGGATCAAAACTAATAAAAGAAGAGAAGCTGAAAACCTATTTCTAGATAGACTATTTAAAACTCTCTACAGGGATAGATTTGATTTCGTTTTCGACTGAGTGGGGTTGATTCATCGGCGAATTAAGTGCCAAGAAGTAAACACAAAGAGCCGCTAAAAATGGGAATACAGCTTTTAATTGATTCATTAGCTTTTTTTAGTCATGCGATAGGTGGCATAAAAGAACAATCCAAGTACTGCAAGATTTGCAATGGCATAAGTAATTGCTATTCCCATTAGTGATCTATCTTGTTTTTTCTTAGAAAATAAACCCAAGTAAAAAAGCCAATAAGCAATGTTGCATCAAGGGCAAGATGCCAAGGGGCTAAAAGGTTATGGACAAGGTCGTTCATTAACATTCAATAAATAATGAGATCGCAAACACATTTTTCACTGGCCTATTCATAACCAAAGAGTAAACACTGAAGTTATTCTCCAAGTGATTTATTCACAGGAAGAAGCTTCATTTAGGCACCCTTTTCTTAGTCTTTTGATCCAATTCTGCAAAGACTTTAATGTTCTTGTATCGAGTTGATAATATACCCAGCGCCCACTTTGCCTATCTGTGATAACCCCAGCCTCCTTAAGAACCTTCAGATGAAAAGAAATTTTTGATTGCGCTAGACCTGTCTCTTGCATAAGGTCACAAACACATTTTTCTCCATTAGACAAGGCTTCAATTATTTCCAATCTGATAGGTTCTGCTAAGGCTTTGAGTGAATCTATTGCTTTTTCATTAGCGACACCTGTACTCATTAATTCGTCAGTCCAAGAGCAGTGCTGTAATTTTACAAGAATTGCCACAACTATCAACAGAGATTGATACATCAATCATTCTTGATGTATTCTATGCGAGTGATCTGTCGTGCGGGGTTTTATGCGCATTGGTATTAATGGCTTTGGTCGAATAGGACGACTTGTTCTTAGAGCACTCTGGGGTAGAGAAAATATCGAGATTACACATATCAACGATCCATTTGGTGATGCAAAGGGAGCTGCGCATTTACTTGAGTTTGATTCAGTTCATGGTCGTTGGAACCAAGCAATAAGCGTCGACCAGGTCAACCTAAGTATTGAAAGTCAACCAATATCATTTTCTCAGGAAAGGGATTTCACAAAAGTAGCATGGGATAAGACAGGGGTAGAGCTAATTCTCGAATGCTCAGGAAAATTCAAAACCCCTCAAACATTAAATCCATATTTCGAAACTCTAGGAATGAAAAGAATTGTCGTTGCATGTCCTGTTAAAGGTGAGATCCAGGGAGAGGATGCTCTAAATATCGTCTACGGTATTAACCATGACTTATATGAACCAAATAGACATCGCTTAATAACAGCTGCATCCTGCACAACTAATTGCTTAGCTCCCGTTGTAAAAGTTGTTAATCAATCTTTTGGTATCAAGCATGGAAGCATCACAACACTTCATGATTTAACCAATACACAGGTAATTGTTGATTCATTTAAGCCAGATTTAAGAAGAGCCAGAAGCGGATCACAAAGTTTAATACCAACAACGACAGGTTCGGCAAAAGCGATAGGGATGATTTTCCCAGAATTGCAAGGCAAATTAAATGGCCATGCAGTTCGAGTTCCTCTCCTCAATGGATCTTTAACTGATGCTGTATTTGAATTAGAGAAAGAGGTCACGCAAGAAGAAGTCAATCATGTGTTCAAAGAAGCTTCAGAAGGAGAGCTCAAAGGAATACTCGGTTATGAAGAAAAGCCACTTGTATCAATCGATTATGTCAATGACTCAAGAAGTTCAATCATTGATGCGCCCTCAACCATGGTGGTCAATAAAACTCAACTAAAAGTCTATATTTGGTATGACAATGAATGGGGGTATAGCTGTCGAATGGCAGATCTCGTATCACATGTCATAAAGCTAGAAAAAGAATAAAAATAAACGCATGAAATTATCGTCATTACAGCAATATGGAATCGTAACGACCAACTATTGGGCATTCACACTGACAGATGGCGCTCTAAGGATGCTAGTGATTTTTCACTTTCATAGCCTTGGATATACAACTTTAGAAATCGCATTCTTATTCCTTTTTTACGAGTTCTTTGGCATCGTCACTAATCTCTATGGTGGATGGATTGGAGCAAGATATGGATTACGTCTAACACTATGGGTCGGGACTCTTTTACAAATCGGTGCCTTATTGATGTTGATACCAGTTTCGATTGGCTGGTCGAAACTTTTGAGTGTCATTTATGTCATGGTTGCTCAAGCGATTAGTGGTATAGCAAAAGATCTCAATAAGATGAGTGCCAAAAGTGCCATCAAAACTGTCGTTCCAGATTCATCAGAAAAAAAATGGTGGAAATAATCAATTATTTAAATGGGTAGCCATCTTAACTGGTTCCAAAAATGCACTCAAAGGAGTTGGTTTTTTTCTTGGTGGACTGTTGCTGACCAGTTTTGGTTTTAACAAGGCAGTTGAATTAATGGCTATCGGTTTAGGACTGTCGTTTTTAATGACATTAATTTTGCCTGGAGATATTGGAAAGATGAAAAGCAAACCTATCATCAAAGACTTATTTTCTAAATCTCAAGGGATCAATGTCCTCTCTTTTGCACGCTTTTTTCTCTTTGGGGCAAGAGACGTATGGTTCGTCGTTGCACTACCTGTTTTTCTTGAAACGTATCTAAATTGGAATTTTTCTGAGATTGGAGCGTTCCTGGGATTGTGGGTTATTGGTTATGGTTTTATTCAAGCGTTTGCGCCGTCTTTAAGAAATTTATTGGGAAATAAAACAAGCCCAGGAGTTTCTTCTGTTCAATTCTGGAGCGCTGTCTTAACTGCAATACCAGCGCTAATAGCAATAGCACTATGGCGAGAAAGCAATCCAGAAATAGCAATTACAGTTGGATTGATAACATTTGGATTCATTTTTGCAATGAACTCATCGATACATTCATATATGGTTCTTGCTTATACGGACAAGGAAAACGTAAGTCTAAATGTAGGCTTCTATTACATGGCAAATGCGGCAGGAAGACTGATTGGTACGCTCTTATCTGGAGTTCTATTCATGCTTGGAACCAATGCCTCTATAGGAATGCAACTATGTTTATGGTGTTCAAGCTTGTTTGTACTCTTATCATGGTTGACCAGTCTTTCGCTCCCTTGTTTAAATAACTCTGACTTTTTTGAAAAAGATTCTGCACAAGCCTAAATAATTATTGACATAAAAAAGGAGGCTAATGCCTCCTTTCCAATATCATGAGGATTTAATTTACTTACCAATACGCTTTACTGCAGCGCGAGACTTGGCAAGAATATCACCTTTTAGAGATACAAATCCAAGGGAAGGAGCTTTCTCTTGAGCTTTATCGCTAAGAAGATAGTTTAGTGATTCTTGTATGGCTTTTGTTTTAGAGCCATTACCAGTTTCATAAGCAAGGATCCAAGTTAAAGTAGCAATTGGGTAGGCCCCTCTAGCTGTTGGATTTGGGTTCTTGCCTGCGAGGTTTTGATCCAAGCTGATACCATTTAGAGCCTTTGCACCAGCTTCGGTGCTTGGCTTTAAAAACTCACCAGACAAATTTTGCAAGGCCGCTGCTCTTACACTGTCTTTGATATACGACTGGTTAACATACCCAATTGCGCCAGGTGTCTTTCTAATAACACCAGCAACTCCTGCATTACCTTTTCCACCAACGCCTGCTGGCCATGCAACGGATTTTCCTGTCCCTAAAGTCCATTCTTTTGAAAAAGCTTCCATTGAATTTGTAAAAGCTTTTGTTGTTCCAGATCCATCTGAGCGGTGCGCCCAAGTAAGTTTCTGATCAGGGCATCCTAGCTCGCTCCAATTATTGATTTTGCCCATTGCTATTCGAACTGCTTGTCTCTGAGTGAGCTTGAGTTCGCAATCAGGATTGTTATATCCAAAAGCAATAGTACCTCCCACCATTGGGATCTGAACTAGTCCTCGCTTAACTTTTGCTATATCAGTAGCTTTCATTGGATCATCTGATGCTCCAAAATCTACGGTTTCATCAATGAAAGCTTTTCGTCCAGAGCCAGAGCCAACAGCTTGATAGTTAACTCTGGGACCACCTTCATTATTAAGGTCAGCGAACCACCGGGTGTAGATTTTAGATGGGAACGAAGCGCCTGCTCCACTCAACCTGATGCCTGAAGTGGAGTCAGATGATCCACATGCAACGAGAGTAGCTCCAATTATGCCTGTAGAGGCAATAGATGCTGCCTTCTTTAAGAAGGACATAAGAAAAACAAGAATTGAATCAATTGTATACTAATCAAATAAAGTTGCTTAAATCAAGTCTTCTTGATTTATTGACTGCAAAATAGCAACAGAATGGGCGCCACTTAGAGCTGCTTTCACACCCTTAAACGCTCGAGTCTTACGTCACTTAATCCTTGAATCAATTGCCAAGCGATTTCGCCACTAACCCTTTGCTCGTCAAAGAAATCGCTGACGACAACGTCGAGAATCTATGTAAGTTTCGCGGCTTGAAGTAGTAACCGATCAGGCTCTTCCAATCCAGGAAATACATGCATATTTATTATATCAATTATTCTTGATTTGATGCTATTATTTCATTGAAATAGCCACAATTATGTGGATAGACCTAATAGCTCGGTTTCTTCAAAAGCTAAAGATAGCTTTTCGCAATTTTGGGAAACAAGTTTTGTTAGCAAAAATACTGTTCATATTTCGAAAGGAAATTCTATTCCTTGGATTAAAGGCAAAATCTGGATTGTTCTTAAAGGCTTTATTAAATTACGAGCACCAAGAGTTGATGGTGATGAATTAATTCTAGGTTTTCTTGGACCAAAGCAAGTATTTGGAGAGCCTTTCTCATTGATTGATGACTGCAGTCCATTTGCTTTGATTAATTCTGAACTGCTTTATATTCCTCTTCAAGAAGCATATAATTATCCTCCTTTGGCTATAGCAATTATGGAGTCGCTATCATTACGCAATCGCCATTCAGAATTAAATGTGGCTGTTTTAGTAAATAAGAATATCGAAGAAAAGGTTAAAGCATTCCTTGAATTGATGGCCACTGACTTTGGGACTCCAGTAGCGGAGGGATTAAAGATTGATTTCAGAATGACCCACCAAGATATAGCTAATGCTATTGGTTCAACTCGTGTAAGTATCACAAGAATATTGTCTAAACTTCGGGAAACTGGTTGGTTGATAAAAACAGATGGATTTTTGATTATTACTGGCCCTTAAATACCAAGAAAACAAGAATTAATAGCTATCGAAGTTATGGATGGAGTTGGAAAAATATATTAGGCAAAAGAAACCCCTCTCTGAGTAGGGATTTCTAAAAGTAATGTGAGGAGGTTTTAGCGAAGAGAGGAAAGGATTTCGACGACCGTCCCCCAATCTGGCTTAATGATGCTTCCCTATTACGCCATCAACTTGTTCTTAATTTAAAAAGAACTTCTCTAGTCCTAATGTTCGGTTTGGGTAGGGCTTTCCAAGCTTTGCTTGTTTTCTAACTTGATTTCGCCTATAAATTAATTGAGGCCAAACCTCATCAAGACATAGATTGACTTCATATAGTACGAGTCAATTTAATAACCCCTTTAGTTATTGGAATTTCTAGAGGGGTTTCTTGTTGGTTATTTTTGTCGGTTCTGCCTAATTTCCACTTAATTTCTTTTTGCCTATTTTTTTCTCATAGTTTTCAACCGTTTGAAGGATGTTAGTTATGGGCCCTTCAGTAGGGGATTCAAGTCTTTTTTGAACTTCTTGCTCGTACATTGAAACTATTTCTCTTACTTCCTCCCCATGCACAAATTTAATTTCGCCAGTATCTACATTTGCGACTTGAAAAAGTGTGGGAGCATTTGGATCTCTAGCACCTCCAACAAATGAGAGAACTTTGCAGATTTCATCCTCGCCAACCAGAACGGTATCTCTGGATTTGACCTTTAAAAATAGTGGCTCGTTTTCTGGGCCTTCCAACTTAAGTGTCAGTTTCTTCTACTTGCTCAGTTTTAGCATCTTGATTTGATTTGTCTTTAGAGCAACCACCTTCACCCCAACCCCAAGCAAGAGATGGACCAGCAATAACTGAAAGAGCAAAAACTAATGGAATAATCTTTTTCACTTTGAACTTAAAAGTAACTTCCATATCTTAAGAACATTTTCATTGGCCCGTTAAAGAATTAATAGGCCTTCGGATGGCCCACGGCGATTAACCCAGGAAGAACCTATTACTTAATTCTTACACAGGGTTTATTTAGATTCTATTTTTTCAGGTTCTATTTTTTCAGATTCTATGTTTTCGGATTTTATGTTTTCAACCTCTGTTTTTTTTGATACAGCTGATTTGCCCTGACTTGACTTAAAAAGAAAGAAAGTTGGCAAAGCTAATAAAACAACAATAGCCGTAAGAAGAATGAGATTAATAGTGAAGCTATTGACTCCTAGCTCAGCAGACGTTAAAGCTAAAATCATTGAATAGAATAAAACAATCTTATTTTTATATGCATCCTCAATAAATAAACCTAATCTAAAGAACTGAGACAATTCATAACAAGATAATAAAAAAAAGTATTCCCGAAAGTCCTATTAAGCACATAGTTTTGTAGCTAATAGTCTTTAAAACCCTCAGGTTAGGGCGAGTAGTTAGCAACTTTTAATATATTTATTTGATTTTTATAAACTAAGGTTAGTCAAAATTTTTACCAAGTTGTGTACATTATTGGCTAACTGTTTTACACGCATTTCGTTAGTATTTTTTTTTTGATTTGTCTGGGTTCCCATCGTGTTTCAACTGTCAAAGCTGAAATTATTGAGCAAATTATTGAAGAGTGGATTTATTGCTATCCAAGCAGAAGAGGGTATTACAAAAGCCTTTTTTGAAGCAAGTAGAGAAGCTGTTGAAGCTACAGGTCATATATTTGACTCAACCGTTATTACCAGTTACTTAGCAGGTTAAGAGAAATGGAAAAACTCTTTATTGTATGTACTTTTGACTGTACCTTTGAGTACTACGAAGAAACTATTGAAAAGTTTGTCAAAGAATATGGCGATGGAGTTGTTATTAACTATGACCTAAACAAAATCAATGATTATAAATCACACTCTTTCTATAACGTCACAAGCTTAGAAGCATTTGCAAAAATCCTTGATAATCCATTCGCTAGGGAATGGGACAAAGCTAATAACTGCAAAGATATTGTTTATAGGCTCGAAGGACCTTTGTAGGTTCTTGTTATTGGATAGCATAAAAATAAATTTTTATAAGAGTCATTATATTGATGATTCGGTATACCCAATAATTAGTAGTAGCAACCGATCTTGGTCGTAAAGGCCGTATCAAATTCTTCGGTTTACAACATTTTAAATTCCAACTAGTCGAGTCAAAGTAGATATGTCCTTTGAAATGAATGTTATGTATTCCTCTTTATTTGACGCAGTATTCGCTGATTCTTTCTTCTCTCCTATGAGAACTGTTTATGTTGTCTCTGATAGTCAGCTAGAAGAAATCAAGCGTAATCAACGACAAGAAGAACTTGATAATATCGAGACTTCTCGTAAGAGGTTGGAAGAGAGTTATCAAGCTCGAGTCAAGGTGCTTGATAAACGTGAGCATGAACTTCAAGAGGAGATCAAAGCTCTTGCTCCAGCCAAGAAAGAGAAAGAAAAAGTTGCTGCTTAGTAAATACGCTCAGTGGATGAGAGACGATCACGTGGGGGCATTTAGCCCCCTTTTTTTTATCGATTGCTTGCCTGCTGCCATACAAAATTTTCAATAAAAAAAGCCCTTATAGAAAGAGCTCGTAACATCATCTGATTAATCCCCATCACCCAGCGATGACAAAATGATAGTCATCGAAATAAAGCCCGTCAAGCAATCAGAGCTGATTAAAATTCAGAGGATTGGATTCGATTTTTGGTAGTCGAATGAATGTTTAGTTGTGACCAATACGACAACCAATTTGAATTAAGCCTTGATCCAATAGACGACCGAGTTTCAAAGCAGTCGCTTCTTCAACGCGAGAAAAATGAGGCTGATTAGATGTTACCCAATTCATCTCTTCTGAAGTAATCACTCCAGTTGAAACAGATTCGAGAAAAAGCAATCCAAGATTCATAAAAATTTTTCCAAAGAATTAAAGGTCAAGCCTCAATTGAATTAACGATGCTTAACCTTTATGAACCAAAAGACTGAGACCCATCACCCAGTCAAACAAGACATTAATAGCAACTCAGAGGGATTCAAGTTCTCATAACACCATATAAAGATTCATATAACAAAACTTCATACTTAGACACCAGATATAGCGGGGGTTGCTTCTTTGAAGAAATGAGGCTAGAAATAAGATCCTCATCACCCAGGCCGTAGGACACCATACCTAGGGTCTTTTTTATTGAAAAGCCTTGCGATGACAAAATTCAAGCAAAAGCTTGCAAGGGTTACTGCAAAATCTCTCTGCGTATTTATTTGCAATTATTATTTGAGATTTATCTAGGATCGATTCATTTTCAAAACCATGAACTTGTGATAAAAATGCGATAAAGATAAAAAGAAATGCTATGACATAACTAAAAAAACTTTTCATACGTCTATCATGTCAACTTTGATGAGATGTAAACATTAGACCTTTGTCTATTCTTTACGAACTAATTCTTCATTAACGACAGGGATTGCTTGACGACCTGTAAACACAGTCCATAAAAACAGAATAGTTACAGGGCACAGGGCTATCTGAACTAGAGGAGCAAAGTATTTGAGCGAGTTGAGTCTCTTTTCCATATTTAGGGGACCTTCGCATTTCGTTTGGCATACAGATCAGGCGTACCGCCTGGAATGAATCTTGCATAACTTTGATGATGCACTTCTGAAGTGTGACCCTTAGCAGCGGTGATATTAATTAGTGGAATACCAGCAGCATGTGAAGCCTTCGCATAATGATGCCTAAATGTATAAAGGACTAACACCTCGCCTATCATTTCTTTCTCCTTACATAGAAGATTCCATACATTTTTCCTTCTGAGGTGAGTTCTGAGTGCTTCGCCTCATTTTTCTATTATTTTCCTAAGGTCTTTAAATTCCCAATCTGCAATGAATAAATCTTGCATGATAAAAATGTATTTTTGAATCATTCTTAGTTCCAAATTCCTCATAATGAATCCTTGCTTTAAACGGCAAAGGAAATCACTTGTGCTTGTGGTCTAACAACAGATACAACTGCTGGAACAATCACTCAATGCCTAAAGGGTGAATACCAATGGGATTCTTGTAGAAAGTGCAGTGCTCAAAAGAGTATTCCTAAAACAACTATTAAACGTGAGAACAATTGGAGAGAAAAAGCAATTTTAGCTCGAAATAAATTAAGAGGGGAAATTCCAGATGAGTGGTTTGATCTCCCATTAACTAATACTGAGGCATTAGAAAAGGGGACTCATTGCCCCCTAGCGATCGACTGTCAACAATTCAATTCTCTGAATTAAGAATCCATTGCTGCAACTTCTTCACGTGCTTGCTTTTGCCTTTCTTCAAAAACAGAAGGCCTATAAGAAATAAGCTTTCCATTTTTTGTGGCAGCAAGTTGAGCGGCGTGAAGCCTTTCTGCTCTTTTGATTCGCTCTTTAGTGAGTAAAAGGTTGTTCATAACCCTTATCTATTAATGGAAATCCCGTTCCCTATTTCCATGTCATGCGTCCAGTTATTACTAGGACGAACGTATCCAAAAGGATAACAAATAAGAATAAGAAGGTAAAGCTATTCGTTTTATTTTTTTGATTTTTAGCTCATTCTCACCGTCGTCTATGGCTTAGCAACGAGCTTAAAGGTCAACAAACAACACTTTTTTATTTACTCGGAGGATTAATCGTTTTCACACTTATTTTTTAAACCATTAAA
>QCPD01000019.1 GCA_003209755.1 Prochlorococcus sp. AG-436-C14 | reverse complement strand
ATTAGAAACTTAGAAAAAATAAAGCTTATTTCTGCTGATCAATTAAATGTGTTTGACCTTCTCAATGCCAATTCTTTGGTAATAGGCGAAGACGCATTATCAACTATTAAGGAGGTCTACAGTAATGACTAAATTTTTTGATAAACGACTTACGGATGTGATTAAGCGTCCTTTAATAACTGAGAAGGCTACAAAAGCGTTGGATTTAAATCAGTACACTTTTGAAGTCGACCCAAGAGCAGCTAAGCCTGATATAAAAGCTGCTGTAGAAAAGATGTTTGACGTCAAGGTTCTTGGTATTAGTACTATGAATCCCCCTAGAAAAAGCAGGAGAGTTGGTAGGTTTTCTGGAAAGAGACCACAAGTTAAGAAGGCTGTTGTTCGCCTAGCAGAAGGTAACTCCATTCAGTTGTTCCCAGAATCCGAGGAGGCTTAAAACAATGGCAATAAGAAGTTTCAAACCTTACACACCAGGTACACGTACAAGAGTAGTTACTGATTTTAGTGAGGTTACATCCAATAAACCTGAGCGCTCACTTGTCGTATCTAAACATCGAAAGAAAGGGCGTAACAATAGAGGGGTCATTACTTGTCGACATAGAGGAGGAGGGCACAAAAGGCTATATAGGATTGTTGATTTTCGTCGAAATAAGCATGGAGTTTCGGCCAAAGTTGCTGCAATACATTATGACCCTCATAGAAATGCAAGACTTGCTCTACTCTTTTACTCTGATGGTGAAAAGAGATACATACTTGCACCTGCGGAAATAACAGTTGGGCAGGAAGTTATTTCAGGCCCAGATGTACCAATTGAAACTGGTAATGCCCTACCACTTTCTTCAATGCCTTTAGGTTCTAGCGTTCATTGTGTTGAACTCTATCCAGGTCGAGGCGGACAGATGGTTCGTACCGCTGGAGCTAGTGCTCAAGTTATGGCTAAAGAAGGAGATTATGTTGCATTGAAATTACCTTCAACTGAGGTTCGTTTAGTTAGAAAAGAATGCTACGCCACTCTTGGAGAGGTTGGTAATTCTGAAATTAGAAACACAAGTCTTGGAAAAGCTGGAAGAAGAAGATGGCTTGGCAGACGACCTCAAGTTAGAGGAAGTGTCATGAATCCATGTGATCACCCTCATGGAGGAGGAGAGGGAAAGGCACCTGTTGGACGAGCTGGCCCTGTGACTCCTTGGGGTAAAGCTGCTCTTGGCTTGAAAACCAGGAAGAAGAATAAGCCCAGCAATAAATACGTTCTTCGAAAACGACGCAAGGTCTCTAAACGGAGTAGAGGAGGTCGCGATTCATGATTTCTATCTTTCTTTATCAATTCTTTTAAACCGTTATGGGACGTTCACTAAAAAAAGGGCCATTTATTTCAGACAGTTTGCTTCGTAAAATCGAGAAGCAAAACTCTAATGACGATAAAGCTGTCATCAAAACATGGTCCAGAGCCTCAACAATTCTGCCAATGATGATTGGCCATACAATTGCTGTTCACAATGGAAAGAGTCACATACCCGTTTTCATAACTGAGCAAATGGTTGGACACAAGTTAGGAGAGTTTGCACCAACTCGAACTTACAGAGGTCACATCAGAGATAAAAAAGGAGCACGCTAATCATGACTACTTCATCTACCAAAACGACAGCCCAGGCCCATGGGCGTTATATTCGCGGATCTGCTTCAAAAGTTCGACGTGTTCTTGATCAAATAAGAGGAAGAACTTACAGGGATGCTTTGATCATGCTTGAATTCATGCCTTATCGATCAACTGAGCCAATAACAAAAGTATTGCGATCAGCTGTTGCGAATGCAGAAAACAATCTTGGTCTTGAACCTTCTTCGCTGGTGATTAGCACTGCTACTGCTGATATGGGTCCACCAATGAAACGTTATAGGCCTAGGGCTCAGGGCAGAGCATTTGCAATTAAAAAGCAGACATGCCACATCAGCATTGCTGTTTCGGCCACTCAATCAACCAATTCTGAGGACTCAGACTGATGGGACATAAAATTCACCCCACTGGAATTAGGCTTGGCATCACCCAAGAGCATCGTTCTAAATGGTATGCACCAAGTAAAACTTATCCTTTACTACTCCAAGAAGATGATCGGATCCGCACTTTCATCAAGAAAAAGTATGGAGCAGCAGGGATAAGCGATGTATTGATTGCTCGAAAAGCAGATCAGCTTGAGGTCGAATTAAAAACTGCTAGGCCAGGAGTAATTGTTGGTAGGCAGGGAAGTGGTATTGAAGAACTCAGATCTGGTATTCAAAAAACAATCGGGGATAGAAATAGACAAGTACGTATCAATGTTGTTGAAGTAGAAAAAGTTGATGCAGATGCTTATCTTCTAGCCGAATATATTGCTCAGCAATTAGAAAAGCGTGTTGCCTTTAGACGAACTATTCGAATGGCTGTTCAAAGAGCACAAAGAGCTGGTGTCTTAGGTCTTAAAATACAAGTAGGCGGAAGGTTGAATGGCGCTGAAATCGCACGTTCTGAATGGACCCGAGAAGGAAGAGTTCCTCTCCACACCTTGAGAGCAGAAATCGATTATGCAACCAAAGTTGCTAGTACAACCTATGGCGTTTTAGGAATCAAAGTATGGGTTTTCAAAGGTGAAGTTCTTCCTAAAGAAGAACAGCCATTACCTGTTGGTTCTACTCCTAGACGTAATAGGGGGAATCGAAGACCTCAACAATTTGAGGATCGTTCTAATGAAGCTAAATAAGGAGTTTTAATCATGCTTAGTCCCAAAAGAACCAAATTTCGCAAACAACAGAGAGGCCGTATGCGTGGCGTTGCTACTAGAGGCAACAAAATCGCTTTTGGTCAGTTTGCATTACAAGCTCAAGATTGTGGTTGGGTTACCTCAAGACAAATCGAGGCAAGTAGACGAGCTATGACTCGTTATGTAAAAAGGGGAGGACAAATTTGGATTCGTATTTTCCCTGATAAACCTGTAACGATGAGGCCTGCCGAGACAAGAATGGGATCTGGTAAAGGTAACCCAGAATTTTGGGTTGCAGTTGTCAAGCCTGGTCGAATCTTGTTTGAAATGGGTGGCGACGAAATTACAGAGGAAATTGCAAAAGAGGCAATGCGTCTTGCTCAATACAAGCTGCCAGTAAAAACAAAATTTATTTCCCTAAAGGAAGATCTCAATAAGGGAAATTATAAACCTGCTAAAACGCCAGTTACAGCAGATGATTCGGAGTCATCATCATGAGCAAAACATCTACGAAAGATTTAAGGAATCTCTCTGATTCCGAGATATCAGAAAAGATTGAAAATCTTCGCAAAGAACTTTTTGATCTTCGTTTTAAGCAAGCCACTAGACAGCTAGCGAAAACTCATCGTTTCAAAGAGGCACGAACCGAATTGGCTCAACTTTTAACGGTTTCTAACGAGCGAAGCCGCTCCAACACATCATCTTGATTTTTTAGTTATGGCACTTAAGGAAATGGTCGGCACTGTTGTCAGTGACAAAATGCAAAAAACAGTAGTTGTGGCTGTTGAAAATAGATTTCCACATCCTATCTACCAAAAAATTATTAGTCGTACGACTAGGTATAAAGCCCATGATGCAGAAAACCATTGCAAAGTGGGAGACAGAGTTCGGATTAAAGAGTCTCCTCCAATGAGCGCTCACAAACGATGGACGGTTACAGATGTTCTCGTTAAGGGTATGAAATCTAAGGAGGCTGCAAAATGATTCAGCAAGAAACATTTTTAACCGTTGCAGATAACAGTGGTGCAAAGCGTTTGCAATGTATTAGGGTCTTGGGTTCTAATCGTCGGTATGCCCACGTAGGCGATGTGATTGTTGCTTCTGTTAAAGATGCGATGCCAAATATGGGAGTCAAAAAATCAGATGTCGTTAAAGCGGTTGTTGTTCGTACTAGAGCAACAATGCGTAGAGAGACTGGAAATTCAATTCGCTTTGATGACAACGCTGCTGTTCTTATCAATGATGATCAAAACCCAAGAGGTACTAGGGTCTTTGGGCCTGTCGCACGAGAATTAAGAGAGCGCAATTTCACTAAAATTGTCTCTCTAGCTCCGGAGGTTATTTAGTCATGCCAGCAATTAACAAATCCAACGCTCCTGCTGATCGGATCAAGATGAAGATCCGTAAAGGAGATACAGTTCAGATTATTTCTGGAAAGGACAAGGGTAAAACCGGTGAAGTCCTTAAAACACTTCCCTATGAAAATAGAGTTTTAGTCCAAGGAATTAACCAAAGAACAAAACATGTAAAACCCTCACAGGAAGGAGAAACTGGTCGAATAGAGACCAAAGAATTTTCCTTGCATGCCTCAAATGTAATGATCTACTCAACTAAAGAGAAAGTTGCTAGTAAGGTTGAAATTTTTGTAGATAAAGACGGATCAAAGAAACGACGATTAAAAAAGACTGGGGAATTAATTGATTAATTCACTATTCCTTTGTCTGAATTAACTAAAGCAGACTTTCTTTTCCCAATTGAATTCTGACCAAGACCAGAATCAACATTTTTTCCAGCTATGTCACTAAAAAACCGTTATCGAGAGACAATTAGACCAAAGCTTTTAAAAGATCTTGGTCTGAAAAATGTTCATCAAGTTCCTAAGGTGCAGAAGGTCACTTTAAATAGAGGTCTTGGTGAAGCCGCAACGAATTCAAAAGCTTTAGAAGCCTCTCTAAAGGAAATGGCAACAATCTCGGGGCAAAAAGCTCTTGTGACAAGGGCTAAGAAAGCAATTGCTACTTTTAAAATCAGACAAGGAATGCCTATTGGTTGTGCAGTCACACTTAGAGGTGATCGCATGTATGCATTCTTGGAAAGGTTCATAAATCTGGCACTTCCAAGAATCAGAGATTTTCGTGGTGTCAGTCCTAAAAGCTTTGATGGCCGAGGAAATTACACCATTGGAGTCAAAGAACAACTTATTTTCCCTGAGATTACTTTTGACAAAGTCGACACCATTAGAGGCATGGATATCACAATTGTTACCAGTGCTTCCTCTGATGAGCAAGGTAAGGCTCTGCTAAGTGAAATGGGAATGCCCTTCCGTAAAAAATGAGTTTGATTAGCTAAATACTATGGCCAACCACGATCCAATTTCCGACATGCTCACTCGCATAAGAAATGCGAGTGAAAAACGTCATGAAAAAACCAAAGTCCCTGCTTCAAGAATGTCTCTTAGTATCGCTAAGGTGCTTCAGCGTGAGGGATTTATTGCAGAAATCAATGAAGAAGGAGAAGGCTTTCGAAAGCAGCTCATTCTTGGATTGAAATATACTGGTAAGCATCGCTCACCCATTATTCGTTCAATGCAGCGAGTGAGTAAACCAGGATTGAGGATTTATAAAAATACTCGAGGATTACCAAAAGTTTTAGGGGGTCTTGGAGTTGCAATAATCTCTACCTCTAAGGGAGTCATGAGTGATCGTGATGCTCGCAAACAAGGAGTTGGAGGAGAAGTCCTCTGCTATGTCTGTTGATTGATTAGGTATTTATTATGTCTCGTACTGGAAAAAAACCAATCTCCCTTCCTGAAAAGGTAGATGTAAAACTTGAAGGGCTTTCTATTACTGTTAAAGGTCCAAAAGGTGAATTGCAGCGAACTCTTCCTGATGGAGTAAGCCTAAGCAAAGATGACAATACTATTGTTGTTAAACCAATAAACGAAAAGAGACAGTCCAGGGAAATGCATGGGCTATGTAGATCGCTTGTTGCCAATATGGTTGAAGGAGTTAGTAATGGTTTTACAAAAAAACTTGAGATTGTTGGTGTTGGTTCAAGAGCCCAAGTAAAAGGAAAAACTCTTGTCGTTAGCGCCGGTTATAGTCATCCGGTTGAGGTTGTTCCTCCAGACGGTATAACTTTTAAAGTTGAAAATAATACAAATGTGACTGTAACTGGACCTGATAAAGAATTAGTTGGCAATGAAGCTGCCAAAATAAGAGCAATCAGGCCTCCAGAACCTTACAAAGGTAAGGGAATCAAGTATGAAGGAGAACAGATAATTAGAAAAGCTGGTAAGTCTGGCAAAGCTTAATTTTGCTTATTCGTCTTTTAAAATTTTTTAGCCATGTCAAAACTTTCTAGAAAACAACAAACACAAAAACGACATAAACGCTTGAGGAGAAATCTAAGCGGAACAGAATCTCGACCAAGACTCGCTGTTTTTCGTTCTAATAACCATATCTATGCTCAAATCATAGATGATGATGCTCAAAACACTATATGTGCTGCATCAACTCTTGATAAAGACTTGAAAGCTTCTTTAAAAGTTAATGCTGGAAGTTGCAATGCTTCTACAGCAGTAGGAGAGCTTGTTGCAAAAAAAGCTTTATCAAAAGGCATCAAACAAGTTATCTTTGACAGAGGTGGGAACATCTATCATGGCAGGGTTAAAGCTCTAGCCGAAGCTGCCAGAGTGGCAGGCTTGAACTTTTAATCATTGCTTCAATAATGACAGATTCTAAAAACCAGTCCCCAAATAAAAAAAATTCTGGATCATCAGATACCCCTCCTGCTGCAGATGGTAGGCAGGAAAATCGTCGCAACCGTGGCGAAAAACGAGGAAGAAGAGATAGAAGAGGCCAAGAAAGAGACTCTGAATGGCAAGAACGAGTTGTCCAAATTAGAAGGGTTTCCAAAACAGTTAAAGGTGGAAAGAAAATGAGCTTTAGGGCAATAGTTGTAGTAGGTAATGAAAAGGGGCAAGTTGGCGTTGGTGTAGGGAAAGCTGGGGATGTCATTGGTGCTGTTCGTAAAGGAGTTGCTGATGGAAAAAAACATCTAGTTCGTGTTCCTTTAACTCGAAATAGCTCGATTCCAACGCTCTCTAACGGTAGAGATGGAGCAGCAAGTGTATTAATTCGTCCTGCAGCACCTGGAACAGGTGTAATTGCCGGAGGTTCAATTCGTACTGTATTGGAGTTGGCTGGAATTAAAAATGTACTTGCGAAGCGATTAGGTAGTAAGACTCCTCTTAATAATGCTCGAGCCGCAATGGTTGCTTTAAGTGAGTTAAGAACTCATAAAGCCACAGCCAAAGAGCGTGGTATTTCACTTGAGCAGATTTATTCTTAAAAAAATTATGACTATCAAATTAGAATCTCTTCAATCAAATAAAGGATCCAGACGTAAAAAAATGCGAAAAGGTCGAGGGATAGCTGCTGGCCAAGGAGCTAGTTGTGGATTTGGTATGAGGGGGCAAAAATCTCGATCAGGTAGACCAACCCGCCCAGGCTTTGAGGGTGGTCAGATGCCTTTATATAGACGAGTACCAAAATTAAAGCATTTCCCAATAGTCAATCAGAAAAATTTTACTGTCTTAAATGTTTCCAGTTTGAATTCATTGAAAGATGGGACTATTGTTAACCTTGATTTATTGGTAAAGGAGGGTATTTTGACTAAACCAAAGAATCCTCTAAAAATTCTTGGTAATGGTAAATTAGAAGTAAAATTGACTGTTCAAGCTGCAGCATTCACAACTTCTGCTAAAAAGAAAATTGAAGAAGTCGGGGGTACATGTGAACTATATAAATAATTTCTTCATTTCAAAAACTTGATTCTATACTCTAGCTTCCAATAAATTTCCTTGTTAAATGTTAATAAGTCGTGGTCGAAATCCAAGCGCAGGTGAAGTAATCACCCAGCTATTTGGTAATGAAGAGCTTAGGGGAAGAGTCTTTACTACCCTGGGTTTATTACTAATTGTTCGATTAGGAATTTATATTCCTATGCCTGGAATAGATCGAGAGGCTTTTAAAACTTTTATTGATCAGGGAGGTCAATTAATTGGATTCCTTGATATTTTTACGGGTGGTGGAATTTCAACTTTAGGTATTTTTGCGCTAGGTATTCTTCCATTTATTAATGCGTCAATAATTATTCAATTACTTACTGCTTCTTTACCTCAATTGGAAGATCTGCAGAAAAATGAAGGAGAAGCAGGGAGAAGGAAGATTGCTCAAATCACTAGATACGTGGCTTTGGGATGGGGATTGGTTCAAAGCTCGGTTTTTGCTTTGATTCTTAGACAGTATGCAGTCGAAGGCCTTGGTGAAACTGAATTTGTTATTCAAACATCACTGGCTTTAGTCACGGGATCGATGATAGTTATGTGGCTTAGTGAGATTATTACTGAAAAAGGGATAGGACAAGGAGCTTCTTTGGTTATTTTTTTGAATATCGTTGCTACTTTGCCTAAGGCACTTAGCTCTACTATTGAAAAAGCTCAAACCGGAGATCGAGCGGATGTTTTGGGGATAATAATTCTTTTAATAGTTTTTTTAATTACTATTGTGGGCATTATTTTTGTTCAAGAAGGTGCTAGAAGAATTCCTATAGTAAGTGCAAAAAGCCAAATGGGCGGAACAGCCCTTTTACCCAGTAGGCAGAGTTATTTACCTCTTAAGTTAAATGCTGGTGGTGTTATGCCAATAATTTTTGCTTCTGCATTAATTTTTCTCCCTATAACAATTGCGAATTTCACTCAAAACCCTTTACTCATTAAGGCTGCAAGTTCACTTAATCCAGGTTCATCCAACCCATGGCCTTATGCGATTACATTTTTTGCATTGATTTTGGGTTTTGCTTATTTTTATGCTTCTTTAACAATTAATCCAGTAGATATTGCCTCTAACTTAAAAAAGGGCGGTGTTGCAATTCCAGGAGTAAGACCTGGTGGTTCTACCTCTAATTATCTTTCGGGTGTTCAAAACCGCCTCACTTTACTTGGTGGTTTGTTTCTTGGTTCAGTTGCTATTGTTCCTGCTGCAGTTGAGAGAGCAACTAATGTTCAAACTTTTCAAGGGCTTGGGGCTACCTCTCTTTTGATTTTGGTAGGAGTAGCAATTGATACCTCTAAGCAGATTCAGACTTATGTCATTTCTCAAAGATATGAAGGATTAGTCCGACAATAAAATCTTTATTATGGTTTTTATCTAAATGAAAAAGAAATTATTATTCCTTGGCCCCCCTGGTGCAGGTAAAGGCACCCAAGCAAATCTTTTTTGCAATAAGTACGGATTAGATCATCTTTCAACTGGAGATTTACTTAGAGATGAGGTTTCTTCTGGATCAGTTTTAGGTCTTCAAGCTGCGGAGGTTATGAATAAAGGAGAATTAGTTAGTGATGAATTAGTTCTCTCAATTGTTGAAGGAAGATTGGCAAATATTAAAGAAGGGTGGTTGCTTGATGGTTTCCCCAGAAATGTCAATCAAGCTAATTCTCTAAAAAGTCTTTTAGAAAAAATCAATCAACCTTTAGAAGGAGTAGTATTAATTAAAATTTCAGATGATTTTTTAATTAAAAGGCTTTTAGAAAGAGGAAGACAGGATGATAATGAACAGGTCATAATTAATAGACTCAATATTTATAGAGAAAAAACTTCTCCTCTTATTGATTTATATACCAAGCAAGGAATTCTTGAAGAGATAGAAGGTAATGCTGACATAGATGTTGTTTTTTCATGTATCGAGAAAGCTTTAGGCGGATGATGTAGTAAAGTTATAGTTTGGAAATAGGAGAGTCTCACCAAATGAAGGTTAGATCCTCAGTCAAAAAAATTAGTCCTGACGATCAGATCGTGAGGCGCAGAGGCCGGATCTATGTGATCAACAAGAAAAGGCCTCGAAATAAACAGCGTCAGGGTTGATTCCTGACTTTCTTAAGAAGCCATGAACGATTAATTTTCTTTTCGTTTACTTCTTACAACAAGGTCATCATTAAATTATGATGATTTTTATTGTCCTCTTCGATTTATCCCTAAGTGGCACGGATTTCTGGCATCGATATACCCCGCGAAAAGCGGGTAGAAGTTGCCCTTACTTACATCTATGGTATTGGCTTAACCAGAGCTCAGACCATCCTCGAAAAATCAGGAGTTAATCCTGATATTCGTGTGAAGGATCTAGAAGATAGTGATGTTCAGAAGCTTAGAGCTGTAACTGAAGAATTCACACTTGAAGGAGATTTGAGGCGCCAAGAAGGAATGGCCCTTAAACGTCTTCAAGATATCGGATGTGTTCGTGGAAGAAGGCATAGAATGAGTCTTCCTGTTCGTGGACAACGAACAAGAACCAACGCTCGTACAAGAAGAGGAGCGAGAAAAACCGTTGCAGGAAGAAAGAAATAATTTCTTAAGATTCCTTCTACCTTCTGGTAATTTACTAAATCTTTTTTAAATAAGGCACAGCCTAATGGCTACAACCTCAAAGAAATCCGGTTCTAAGAAGTCAAAGCGCAACGTTCCTAATGGAGTTGTGCATATTCAAAGTACCTTCAATAACACCATTGTCTCAATTACTGACACTTCTGGTGAAGTCATCTCCTGGTCGTCAGCAGGAGCAAGCGGATTTAAAGGAGCTCGAAAAGGTACTCCTTTTGCTGCTCAAACCGCTGCTGAAGTTGCTGCTCGAAGGGCTCTAGAACAAGGAATGCGTCAAATAGAAGTTCTTGTAAGAGGGCCAGGGTCAGGTCGTGAAACCGCAATAAGGGCGTTGCAAGTAGCTGGTCTTGAAATTACTTTGATCAGAGATGTAACTCCTCTCCCTCATAACGGTTGTAGGAGGCCTAAACGCAGACGCGTTTAAAATCTATTCACCTAAGTGAAATTTTCTTTTTTTTCCACATAACATTAGACCGTGTTGCAATACCAGATAGACAGGATCGACCATCAAGTTTCTAATGATCGTTCCCAAACAGGCGTTTTCCTGATTGGACCTCTTGAAAGAGGTCAAGCAACTACTTTGGGTAATTCTTTACGCAGAGTTTTGATGGGCGGACTCGAAGGCAGCGCAGTTACTGCTGTCAGGATCGCAGGTGTCAATCATGAATATGCAACAATTCCTGGAGTAAGAGAGGACGTTTTAGACATTCTTCTAAATTGCAAACAAATTTCAGTTGATAGTCGAAGTCAGGATCTTGAGATAGGAAGAATTGCTGTTACTGGTCCAGCTGAAGTAAAAGCAAAGGATATTCAGTTTTCTTCTCAAGTTGAAGTTGTTGATGGTGACCGCCCAATAGCAACAGTTCATGAGGGCCACAACCTGGAATTGGAGTTACATGTAGAAAGAGGTGTTGGATATCGACCAGTTGATAGAAGAAATGAGGAGACTAGTGCAATTGATTTACTGCAAATAGATGCAGTATTTATGCCTGTAAACAGAGTTAATTTTACTATTGATGAAACTGCAGTGGCTGAGGGTGGCTCTACTAGAGAAAGATTAAAAATGGAGTTGGTTACTGATGGATCTACCTCTCCAGATGATGCATTGGCGGAAGCTGCAAATCAATTAATCGAACTTTTTCAACCTCTTGCCACTGTTTCAATGGTAGAAGAGATTCCTGAAGAACCTGAGCCAGCAGCAGAGGCCCAAATCCCCCTTGAGGAGTTAAACTTATCTGTAAGAGCTTACAACTGCCTAAAACGTGCCCAAGTGAACTCTGTTTCAGACCTAATGGGTTTCAGTTATGAGGATTTGTTGGAAATTAAGAACTTCGGTTCTAAATCTGCTGATGAAGTTATTGAAGCTCTAGAAAGAATTGGAATCTCTATTCCGCAAAGTAGAACTTCTGCATGACTTTCAGTTTTATTACTTCTACATTTCAAAGCTAATACAATGCGTCATCAACGTCGAATTCCACAATTGAGTCGTCCTGCTGATCAAAGGAAGGCACTTTTAAGAGGATTAACTACTCAACTAATTCGTGAGGGTAGAGTTACAACCACGAAAGCAAGAGCCAAAGCTTTGAGAGATGAGACAGAGAGAATGATTACTTTAGCTAAGGATGGCAGCCTTTCTTCAAGAAGAAGAGCTATTGGGTATGTCTACGACAAACAGTTGGTTCATGCGCTTTTTGAAAAAGCCCAGGAGCGATATGGGGATCGCCAAGGAGGATATACTAGGATCGTTAGGACTACTCCAAGGCGCGGCGATAATTCAGAAATGGCCATTGTTGAGTTGGTATAGGGTATTAGATCTTCAAAGACGAAAATCAATATTTTCACTTTTTAGTTTAATTTGACTAATAGAATTGCACTTGTTATTCAATATGATGGATCAGGCTTTAGAGGTTGGCAAAACCAAAAAGATTCAATAACTGTTCAAGGAACCTTAGAAGAAAAAATTTCAGAACTTGATCCCATTAGACCAGTAAAGGTAATAGCAGCAGGCAGAACTGATTCAGGAGTTCATGCTTCTGGACAAGTTGTTCATTTTGATTATATTGGCCCAATTCCTATTCATAAATGGGCATCAGCACTTAATGGTAGACTCCCAGCATCAATTAAAGTGCTTGAAGCAGTAAGTGTTCCAAGTGAGTGGCATGCTTGCTATTCTGCAAAATATCGAAGATATAGATATTCTATTTTTAATGGTTCTTATCCAAATCTTTTTCTTCAAAATATAAGTTGGCATAAATATAGAGTGAGATTGGATATAAATTTAATGCAGCACGCTCTTAATGATTTATTAGGTTTACATGATTTTGCTGCGTTTCAAAAAGCAGGAAGTAATAGGAGTAATTCATTTACAACAGTTCAAGATGTTTCTATTTTTCGTCATGGGGATATAGTCACAGTCGAAATCCAGGCCAGTGGTTTTTTGTATGGGATGGTAAGGCTTTTGATGGGCCAATTAGTTGCCGTTGGAGAGAAACGACTTTCGCTTGAAAAATTTAGAGATAGGTGGAGAAAGTGTTTGCGCTCTGAGGTAAAAGATGCTGCTCCGCCTCATGGCCTTTGTTTGATAAGAGTTGGTTATGAGGCAAAAATTTTTTCAAAAGAGAAAAGTTTTGACACTTTTCCTAGTTTTTCTCTCCCAATATTTGAATCTTCAAAATATTCAAACAACATATAAAGATTGACTAATTAAAAACTGGGATTTTGTTAAATTAGTAATTTAAATTTTATCCGAACAAAAAGGCCAGTTTTAAGCCATCAAAGTGTAGAATCAATTCTCTGAAGAAATCAGATCATTTTTTGACTTGATAACTTCCATCAAAAGCACTATCAAAATGATAATGCTTATTCAGTCTTAAAGGTGTTCAGGAAAAATGAACAAGACATCTGTTCCATCGCCGGATTCAATAGATCGCCAGTGGTTTCTGGTCGATGCAGAGAATCAGACTCTAGGTCGACTAGCAACTGAAGTTGCCAGTGTCCTTAGAGGTAAAACAAAGCCAAATTTCACTCCTCACTTAGATACAGGCGATTTTGTCATTGTTGTGAATGCTGAAAAGATCAAAGTAACAGGCAAAAAATCTGATCAAAAACTTTATCGCAGACACTCTGGACGCCCTGGAGGAATGAAAGTTGAAACCTTTAAATCTCTTCAATCCAGAATTCCAGAGAGAATAGTTGAAAAGGCAATTAAAGGAATGTTGCCTCATACAAGGTTAGGAAGGCAATTATTTACTAAACTCAAAGTCTATAAAGGCTCTGAACATCCTCATTTAGCTCAAGAACCTAAAAAGCTCAATCTAAATTCTCAATCTGTTTCGAAATGACTAGTTCCACAAACAAAGTAGTTTACTGGGGGACTGGTAGACGAAAGACATCTGTAGCGAGAGTAAGGTTAACCCCTGGGAAAGGTGAAATAATCATCAATGGTCGTCCTGGTGACCATTATTTAAATTTTAATCCAGCTTATCTATCTGCTGTTAAAGCCCCTCTCAAAACTTTAGGCTTGAGTGAATCATATGATGTTTTAGTTAATGTATATGGAGGAGGTTTGACCGGTCAGTCTGATGCCATAAAGCAGGGCGCTGCAAGGGCTTTATGTGACTTGGCAATTGATAACCGTAAGCCTCTTAAAGTAGAGGGCCACCTTAGTCGAGATCCTAGAGCAAAAGAGAGACGTAAATATGGTCTTAAAAAAGCTCGTAAAGCCCCACAATTCTCAAAGAGATAATTTCACTTTTCCATTCAATCTTGCTCTTTTCTTATCATGCCTAAATCTGATATTCACCCAACTTGGTATCCAGACGCAAAAGTTATTTGTAATGGAGAAGTTGTTATGACAACAGGCTCTACACAGCCTGAAATTCAGGTTGATGTTTGGAGTGGAAATCATCCTTTCTTTACTGGGACTCAGAAGATTTTAGATACAGAAGGAAGAGTGGATAGATTTATGAGAAAATATGGTATGGCTTCATCGGACTCAACTGAAGAAAAAGATAAATCCACAAAAGATAAAAAAGAAAGTTGATAGCTATTGATCTAAATATTTAGGGAACACAAAGAATGGATTCTTCAACCCTAATAAAACGATTAGAAACAGCTAAAAGTAGTTTTCAAAACTTGGAGTTGCAACTGGCTGATCCGGATGTTGCTTCAGATCCAAAGCAATTAGAGAAAATTGCTAGAGAAAGATCACGTTTAGAGCCCTTGGTTAATGATTATTTCAAACTACAAACCATAGAAAGAGAGTGTATTGAAGCTAAAGGTTTAGTAAAAGAAAGTAGAGATGATAGAGAGATGGAGCTTTTGGCTAGAGAAGAACTTGAGGATCTCGAACTTTCAAAAAATGAATTAATTCAAAAATTGACTTTGGCTCTTTTACCTAAAGATCCAAGAGATGAAAAAAGTGTGATGCTTGAAATAAGAGCTGGAGCAGGTGGAAATGAAGCTTGTTTATGGGCTGGTGATTTAGCAAGAATGTATGAGAGATACGGACAAAAACTAGGTTGGAATGTAAAACCCATAAGTTCAACAGAAGCTGATATGGGTGGCTTTCGTGAAATGATTATCTCTGTCAAAGGAGAGTCTGTTTATAGCCAATTGAAATTTGAAGCGGGCGTTCATAGAGTTCAAAGAGTTCCTTCGACTGAATCACAAGGAAGAGTACATACCTCTACTGCAACTGTTGCTGTAATGCCAGAAGCTGATCCGGTTGAAGTAAAGATTGAATCTACTGACTTAGAAATTAGTACGGCGAGATCAGGTGGTGCTGGTGGACAAAATGTAAATAAAGTAGAAACAGCGATTGATTTATTTCATAAGCCTTCAGGTATAAGAGTTTTTTGCACACAAGAACGTTCTCAATTACAAAATAGAGAAAGAGCAATGGAAATTTTAAGAGCTAAATTATTAGAATTAGAAGTTGCAGAAGCTAATGCAAAAGAAAGATCAGCGCGCTTGTCTCAGGTTGGAACAGGTGATAGAAGTGAAAAGATACGGACTTATAATTACAAAGATAATCGAACCACTGATCATAGATTAGGAATTAATTTTCCCCTTGAACAAGTTCTTGCAGGTCAATTAGAAGATGTGATTGGCGCATGTATTGCGGAAGAACAAAAAAGACAAATGGAAGAGCTTAGTAATCAGTCTGAAGATTAACAGGAACTAACTTACCCATCCAATTACATATTTACTCCATTCTTTATGACGACCAGAGTGAATTTGTCTTGTAGTTTCAAAACTCATGTTATTTAAAGGTTTATAAGGCTTTGTTTTTAAAGGCATCTTTGCCTCTTCAGGTGTTCTATTCCCTTTCATTACGTTGCATTGAAGACATGCAGTAATTACATTTTCCCAATTGTCGGTTCCTCCTCTACTGCGGGGTAAAACATGATCAATTGAAAGTTTTTTATTTTTCTGGCCACAATATTGACAACAGTTATTATCTCTTTGAAATATATTTTTCCTAGAGAGAGGAATATCACGATATGGAACTCTAATAAATTGTCTTAACCTTATTACAGTAGGAGCTTTAACATCTTGCCTAATATTGTGTGAATCATCTTCTTCAAGACTTTCAGCTTTGCCTTTAAGCATTAAAACAGTCGCGCGACGCCATGAAGTGATGTTCAATGGCTCATAGGACGCATTCAGAACAAGAACTTGACCCATGCAAGCAAGCTATTTAAGCGGCATGCTAGTGGTATTAGCGCCTTGTTGCAGTTTCCCTTATTAAATTGATTGCATGCAGAGTATGTCAAAGATCAATAGAAGTGAAAGATCTATCACTTTTGGTGGCTCAACTGAAAATGCAATGCAATCTGATCCTCGAAGTCGTGCATGGGTTGAGGTTGATTCGAAAGCCATTGAAAATAATTCAAGAGTCTTGAAAAACTTTATTGGCGATGATTGTTTACTAATGGCAGTTGTAAAAGCTGATGGATATGGACATGGTGCAGAGACTGTTGCTAAGTCTGCTTTGATAGGAGGCGCTGATAGTCTTGGCGTAGCAACTTTAGAAGAGGGTATTCAACTAAGGAATGCTGGCTTGAGTTGTCAAATATTAATTCTTGGAAATCTAATTAATGCAGAAGAACTTTATTCTTCCTTTTGCTGGGATCTTATCCCTACTATTAGTGGAATTCGTGAGGCAATAATTTGTAATAACATCGCTGAAAATAATCAAAAAAAATTTGTTATTCACTTAAAAGTTGATACGGGTATGACGAGACTTGGCTGTGATTGTAATGAAGTAAAAGAATTGGTCTCTAAAATTGATTGTTTAGAAAATATATCTTTGAAGGGTATATATAGTCATTTAGCAATTGCCGATAAAGATCTAGAAAACAATACAAAACAAAATTTTACACAGATTCAGTTGACTAGATTTGAGAAGGTTTTAAAGGATTTGGGTGAAAGAAATAATAAGCTTTTATGTAGACACCTAGCAAATTCTGCGGGAACACTTTCTGATAGTCGTCTTCATTTTGATATGGTTCGAGTAGGACTTAGCTTGTATGGTTACTTTCCCGTAGATGATTTCGAGTCTGATTTAAGACTTAACCCGGCCTTAAAAGTTAAGGCTAGAGTTACTTTGGTTAGGGAGGTAGAAAAAGGGACAGGAGTGGGGTATGGACATTTTTTTAAAACTCAAAGGAAAAGTAAGCTTGCTGTAGTTGCTATTGGCTATGCAGATGGTGTTAGCAGAAATCTTTCAGGGAAAATATCAGCCTTAATAGATGGGTTTTTGGTGCCCCAAGTAGGTGCAATTGCAATGGATCAAATGGTTTTTGACATAACTGATAAACCAGATATTAAAACAGGTCAAGTTTTAACCCTTCTTGGAACTGATGGTGAAGTTTGTATTTCACCTCAAAATTGGTGTGATTTGTCTGGATCAATTCCATGGGAAGTCCTTTGTAGTTTCAGAAATCGTCTTCCTAGAGTTGTCACTTAAAATTTGTAGAGGAGAACAATCTAAATTTTTTGAGCTTTCTCTTGATAAGGTAAGGGTATGGAGAGGTGGCTGAGTGGTTGAAAGCGGCTCCC
>QCPD01000018.1 GCA_003209755.1 Prochlorococcus sp. AG-436-C14 | reverse complement strand
TAAGACACTTATCGTTCCAGATGGACCTATAAATACATGCCATATTTGTTCGCCTGAACTTGAAAGTAGAATCCCAAAGAATGTAGTAAAGAAAACTCCCGTGATGGGATAAATAAAGAAAACCCAATCTTTAAATCGGTTCCACCATTGCGATATAAGTAGAATACTTATTAATACCTGAATTAAAAGAGTTGTTGACTTGTCTAATAACCAATAAGAAAAAACCGCGGCAATTATTAACAAAATATTGCTAGTTATGATCGACTTGTTTTTAGCTACTGAAATAGTAAAGAACGATAATCCAATAGAAAGAAATGAATAAAACAGCCAATTATATATTGATGAGTGATCTACATATATCCAATCCGTAGTCGTATGATCGAACATCTCAAACATTGAAGCAAGTCCTAGTGAGATAAAGGCAAAAGGTGGTAGCAGAGGAAATCTAATTTGCTTGAATCTGTTTATGGACTTAATTCCAATAAGGATAGGGATGAGAAATGCTTGTAGATGTGCTAATAACAATAATGATCTGAAGGTCAATTAAGTTAATTTGGAGCTAATACGAAATTAGCAACTTTATTGAAATCTTCCTAATACAAGAACTAATAATTTCTAAAGAAACTTACCAATGATTGAAACCGGGTTAGTTGTTTAACAGAGGAAACCCGAGGACGGACTAGGCGAATATTTGGACGTTGACCGCACATTCCAAAAATAATTAAAATGTATTTCTAAATTCAAGCTAATACTAAGATAAAAGCAACAAGTAAATCAGTAAGAAGATATGTTCTTAATTCCTCCAGACTCACTTTCAAGATTATTGGTTGTAATGTTGGCGACAGTTGTTGAGATGATGAATTGTTATGCGGTTTTAGATCCTTTAATAAAAACCTTTATGCAAGTTGCACTTGTCATTGGACCATTGAGTCTTGTGGGTTTGGTTTTGCTACTTAGGAAAATTGAAAAAGATCATCCAGAACGTATACGTTGGAAGTAATGAGAAAAGAAAATCAATTCAACTCCGATTCGAATTATCCAGAAAACTTTTGGCTGAAAATATTAACTCTTCTCTGTATTGGCGCTTTTATTTATTGGGTAATGACTTCTCAAAATGCTGATAAAACTCTCGATCAATATCTTTTTGACCCAATTCTCAGACTATTTGACAGAATAAAAATCAATGATTTTTCGTAAATGATTAACAGACTTATTTCAAGTGAAAGATCCAAATGGATTTTTGTGATTGGTGTGGTTGCCATTGGTGCAGGATTCACAGCAAAGAATGTGATCTCCTATCCAACTGAATGTATGAGCGAAGATGTTGTACAAGACTTTGTTACACCTAAAGGAACTACAAGGAATTTCACCATTTTCTAGTTTTTTTTCCTCAATAAGTGAAAAAAGCCTCTACATTTGAAGAAAGAAATTTTAAAATGTTTTTCTTTAATCCATTTTGGCCTTTAACAGCTTTAAGAATCGCTTCATTAAAAGCAACTTCAACATTACTTTTACTTCTTTTAATTAAATCAAACCTTCTTCGTTTGAAAGGTGGACTGATAGGCGGACTCGTTGCACTTACACTTATTTCTGGATTAATTATCTCATCAACAGTTGCTGGCGGAGCTGCTTACTACATTCTTCAAAATAAGAAATCAAATGATGATGAAGTAAACATGTCTGATGATGATGTAATTAATGCTGAAGCAGTTTCAGCTTGATTTCGTTTTGCAGTTACGTGCTAAAGATGATTATTAATTGCTCATAATTTACTAATTGTTTTAAGCACTTCTCTAACAATTTATCTTATGTTGTTTTTTTATTGTCAACTGAATAATTATTAAAAATAAAAATTAGATTATCTAATTTTCTATTGGTTTATAAACAAATTTAGAATTTCATTTTTTAAATTGTCCATCGATTTAATAATCAGGTCTGCACCTGCTTTTCTCAACTCTGCCTCATAACTTAGACGTTTCTCTTGACTTGAATCTACATGTAAATGTGGGGGGGCAATAGCGATACTGATAAATTTCTGATCAGGGATCTTAATTCGAGCATTTATTACTGTTTTAACATCTGCAACAGTATCTCCAATATATGCAATTGGAGGGTTGGAAAGGCCTAAAGGATTTTTTGAAAGTTTAGAAGATAGTGAAATAAAACCTGTTGGATCAGGTTTCTCAGGCGCTTCACCCATTGCAATCAAGGGAGCATAGGCTAAGCCAAGCCTCTGCTCTAAGACGAATTTCGCTGATGGTAATTCAGCTCCACTTACGAAACCCCAACCAATTCTTCGCTGAGTTAATTCCTTAAAAAGTGTTTGTTTGACTAATAACGTTTCATCTTTAATAAAACCTGACCATTCACTAGAGTCATGATTTGGATCTCCACCAAAATAAAAGTTTTCAAAGCATTCAATTAATATTTTTCTAGACGGAGCTGAAAAAGAAAGATTGTTTGTTTGTGCATGTCTATTAATCATTTCTAGGCTCAAATCCCAATCATTGTTCCAACAGCCTTCACTTTTTATAGAATCAATATCTTCTATCGAGGGTCTCCACCCACTAAAAAAATTTACAGTTTCTTGGATAGCCAATCGATAGCTGTTTGTTACGTCACGAATAACCCCATCTATATCAAATAAAATTAGGCCAATATTATTCATCATTGAGTTTTTCTTCTGATTAAAGATGTTCAATGAAATTTATTGTTTAGTTGAAGCTTAAGTTCTAATTCACGATCTTTGAGACCTTTTTCATTTTTAATAATTCGATTACCGACCCAGGCAATTCCTATTCCAATGGTTGCGGGTATACCAATTACTGAAAATCTTGTAAGGCTTTGCATTCTTTTTGCTAGATAATAAAGAAGATTTGTTTGAGTCTTCTTTGAAGTTAACAAGCAATTTTAAAAATTAAAATATTAAGTGAATTTCAACTTGTTTTGGTTCTTCTTAAATCTCTCCATAAGCAGGCCATCAAATAGAAATAACCAGCCATTGCAATTATAAAAAATGATGTCATCAGCTTTGTTCTGCAGTGGACATTTGAAAAATTGAAGCAGAACTAACTACTAAAAGTATTCCGAATAGAATTATGTGATATGGAGTAAGCATGACAAAAAAGTAAACACTTGATAAATCTAACCAACGAACTAAGTCGATGTTGTAGTGCAATGCGAAGTTTTTTGGGGTGGTTACACCAATATTTGAGAATATGAGGTAAAACCATATTGAATAAATTGGAATGTAATGGTTGGTTTCCTTTTCTTAATACTAAAGCCAGTACTCTTTTTGATGTTGAAAAAATTTTTCAAGAAGCAAATGAAAGCTTTTATTATCAGTGCAATTGAGTGGCTAGTTCTTCAAACAGACAATGATTTAGACGATAAGATTCTTGCGAAGGTGAAAAGTGGAATGAAATTGGGTGTCGTTTGAGCAAATGCTAAGCAAGTGGTAAATGGATTTACAATATTGACTCCATGCAAAACACATTTATATTTTTGTTGTTAGGTGACTCTAAACTATGACTGAAAAATGTGAAACGAAGTGGTCACCCACTGAAGATCAAATCGATAACATCATTATTCCAGCAATGCAGGGAACTGCTCAGCAATACGCTAAGTATGCTAGTGAACTCCAATGTCCTCCTGCATTTATCGCACTAATGCTTCGAGATATTGCTGATACTTTTGAAGAAAATGCAATAATAGGAGACAAAGGTTGTGATTGTTGTTAAACCACCTTCAATTCGTCTACTAATTAAAAGTCAGCAAGTTAACTATCCAGTTGGACCAATAAGGTATTTTGTTTGATACTTTTTTATTTGCCTATTAAGCACAAGTAACGAGGAATACCTGAGCTTTTTGTGTACTGCTTGCCTTGTTCCTCACATTGAGACATGTTTTTCATTTCTATTTTTTCTATTCCGTAAGTACTGTTTTGAAGGATCAACCAAAAACTTTCGGCTTGTGCATTCATAGCTTTCAAAAACATAGTCGATGACAAAAATAATAAAATGCGTTTCATTGATCTTCTCCTAATGTCCAACTCTATCCAGAATTAATTCACGTTTTTGGAGGGATTTCCTCTTTTTGTACCCGAACTGGTTAGCCCTACCTGAACCGACCTTTAGGGATAGATTATTCCTGGTTATATTCAGAATAATTGATTCAAATTTTAAAAAACATTTCAGCAATGACAGCAATTAATAAAATTACTGCCGCTAAGCTTTTAGTTTTAATAAACCTTCCTGTTTTGCTTTTAATAGCAGGTGTTTACCAAATAGGTTCTGCAGTAATAGTTTAATTATTGTTTTAGCTAATTATTGTTTCTAGTTATGGCCAAATGGATTCCGTCCCAAATGCAAAAGTCAGGTTTAATAAGTAGAACATTCGAATTTTTTATTGATGAGTTAGCTGAATTGCAGGATGAACTTGATTGCCCAGATGAATTCATATGTGACTTCCTTGAAGTTGTTAAAAATCGTTGGTCACCAGATAGTTGTCATTCAAAGGCTAGGCAGCATAAAAGAGATAATCCAAGCTCCTACTGAAAATGCAACATGAAAGTTGGCTTGTGAAAAAAGATCGAGTCTGGGCAATGAGGTTTTTTAAAGATAAACACCCTGATGAAGACGGAACTACATACATAAGGGTTCACTACGCTAGCTGCAGGCTCAGATTCCTACACGGCATTACTCCTCATGTTCAATTACATGAAAGTGAGAAGCTAACTTATGAAAAAGCAAGAGACCTATGGAGGTCGTCAGTGGAAACAGAATGGGAAGTCTCTAAGAAACCCTTATGGGAGACCTCTTAAAGTTTAAAAAAATTAGCAGAATTCTCTTTTAAGCTGATATTTAAGAAAAAAGATTTTGAAATTTGAGTATATACCACTAGATAGTTTTGTATCCAGGTGAACTACACGTGCCATGCATGCATAACATAATAGTTTTTGTAGCAACAGCTACCAAAACGTTCAACTCGTTACATAGCGAGCCGCATCTCGATTTAAGCCAAGGAACGGGGACTTAAATCAACATTCGGAGTATGGATGATGACAACTCTTCTATATCGTGGACAAAACTATGTCCAGCACAAAGAGCAAAAAGCTCAAAAGGATTGTGTTGAGCTGACTTACAGGCGTAATCACTACAACACATGCAGAAGCTATGCTAAGTCTGAGCTAAATTCCCAATTGGCTTATCGCGGTCATCGTTATCAGCATTAGTTTGATACCACAATTTTAAAAGGCCCTGCGCAGCAGGGCCTTTTTGTTGCTTAGATAATTCTTGCTTGGATAGAACAGCTAGCTGTTAATTGGTACAAAGTTTATTATTGTTACCCCTCATAAACTTTGCATGTAGATGATGTTGGATGATTACTGCATTCTTTTTCCCAAAACTCATCTCTAGTTTCATTGGGAACCGTGTAAGAGAAATCATGCATTGTTCGAATGTCACTTAATGCATTTTTGATCATGTTGAAAGGAGTTCTTAGTTTCATAACCCTCCAAATCGATATACTGTTGTTCTAATCGATTTTGTTGAATTTATACACCTCGGCATTTACTTAAGTAGAATTACTTGTAATTGATTAATGAATCTAAGATAAAAATTATAGATATAGAGGCTATGCTTAAAGCTTTTCTAAGTCTATGAAATATAGTCTTTGGTTCCTATACCAGTCAAATAAACAATTGATTGGCTTATTTTCGATATAGTTGTCGAGTGATGAAAATCTAGAAATGAACGTGATAAACGCCTGTGACGTCTATTTACCAATCTGGATAGAAGTAATCGTCTCCTATGGGCTCTTCATAGAATTGACCAACTTCAATTCCATAAAAATATTTTGATAGTCTGGCGAAAAAATTTTGCATTTAAATAAAAAAACGGTCTGTGCAGACTCAGACCGTTAGTGAATTACTTCTTTCCTATCTAAATACATTATTTTAGTTAGTGCGATAGTAAGGAATACCCAAATAATCTGTTTAAGGACAAGCCTAGTCTGTATTAATTGGAATGAACACTGATAAAGGAAGGCGGTTCAAACTTTTTTTGGAGTTTAAATAATGTATTTACTTTATTCTTTAAAAAGGAACCAAAACCCAAATCAATAAAAATATATAGAAATAGGGAATAGCAAAAAACCACATAGAAAATAAGATGACATATGAATGTGTCTATGAGATCAAAATCTTTTTCATTAGTTGTTTGTTCTTCAACATCTATCTTGGGTGACGTAAAATCACTTATTGAATTAGTAGCTATTGACTCAACCCAGCCAAACTGTGCTAGTTCTTGATCGATTATTTTTAGCGCTGAAGTCATGAAAAAGAAGAATTTTCAAATATCCATCTTTTTATCGTGTTAAAAATCAAGTTCTAGGCCAACGTTACATTTTTTAGTTTTTTATCTAATTTTGCTTGAAGACGAACACATGATTCCAGTTAATTTCTTCCATTGCATCTTTGAACTGCAAGCATGTTTGCATCCGCATGATTCTTTTCTGATTTCCAAATCTTATTTGAAGTTTGACCAATACAAGCAACTTCAGCTGCATTTTTTATTCCTACTGGTATTTGAGTTAAAGCCAAGATCATTAGGGCAAAACCTGTTCCAGGGGCATGAATATTTAATCGAAAGCTTTTGAGCCAATTTTTCTTACGCATTGATCAATTCCTTTTTAATAATCCTTTATAGCTAATTTTGTTATGTATGCTTGAGTTGAATGAAATGACTCAAAAGCAAAAGACGAAAATTTAATTAAAAATGTTATTTCCAGAAATAGAACCTAAGGAACAAGGGATATTGAAAGTGAGCCCACTACACTCAATCTACTGGGAAAGAAGCGGCAATCCAAATGGATCCTCTGTCTTGATTGTTCATGGAGGCCCAGGGGGTGGGAGTAGTCCTTCTTATAGAAGATATTTTGACCCAAAGAAATTCAGTATTGTTCAATTTGATCAAAGAGGATGCGGTAGATCTTCTCCTCATTCTGAGTTAAAAGAAAATACGACACATCATTTAATTGAAGACATTGAAAAATTAAGACAACTCTTAAAAATTGAAACATGGCATGTCTTTGGGGGCTCATGGGGTTCAACATTAAGCTTGATTTATGCCATTCAACACACGGAAAAAGTTTTAAGTCTTACTCTTAGGGGTATATTTTTGTGCAGAAAAACCGAATTAAGTTGGTTCTATCAAAAAGGTGCTAGTGAGATTTTTCCTGAAGAATTTGATCTTTATCAGTCTGTTATTCCGCAAAATGAGAGAGGCGATTTGATTAATGCTTTTCATAAAAAATTAACTAGTCAAGATAGGTCTGAGAGAGCCAAAGCGGCACATGCTTGGACGAGATGGGAAATGTCAACAAGCTTTCTCATGCCAAAAGAATTATCCATTAAAAAAGCTGCAAATGATAATTTCTCAGATTCTTTTGCGCGTATAGAATGTCATTATTTTGTTAATAACATTTTTTTAGAGGAAAATTATATTTTAAAAAACATTACTAAGCTAAAAGATCTTCCTGTTTCGATTGTTCAGGGAAGATATGACGTGGTTTGTCCCATGAGAAGTGCATGGGATCTTAATAAATCATTGCCCTCTTCAAAACTTTATGTAATCGATAAAGCAGGACACTCAATGAAAGAGATTGGAATTTCTAAAAAATTAATTGAGTTGACCAATGACCTAGCTAATTCCTCATCTAATCTCTAATCTTCAGTAGCTGTTGTTTGATCTCAATGATAATTTAATAAATCCTACATCCATTAGAAATCACAAGAAAATCTTTAAATTCACTTCATTAATTTAATCTTGCTTTCTATTTTTGTTTAAATCGCCAATAGCTCTTACTGGGAACTTCTTACCCTGTCTCCATACAGCTGTAATTATTAAAGCAATGAAGGCAATAATGGGTATGAATCTAAGTACTTCCATCGTGGAAGGTTCGGCAACTAAAGATTTAAAAGGATCACTAAGAGATACGGGAACGACCTCGTATGAAGTTACTAGTTCATTTAGATCTACTTGCATTTTTCTTGTTGGATTATTTCTGAACCTTATAAAAAAAAACTGCGTATTTTCTTTTGACTCGTATGTTTGTGATTTGTATGTAAAAAATATACATATAAAAGTTAATAAAGCTAATCCTTTGGGTGATTTAAGTTTTATTAACGCGCTTCCTTTGATTTATGGATACTCTGATTAACGTCACATTCGAACTTTTTGTTTTTTAGATAATTTATTTGGTCAACCCTGAGAAGAGAAAGAACCAAGTAAAGATAATTATATTTAGTCCAACTGTTAAAGATATTGCGATCAATTTATATGTGTTTCCAACTTCCTCAGATTCTTGATTAAGCTTTATTCTTTTCATTTCTTTTCTTTGTAAAAAAACTTCTAATTCACTCTCTCGTCAAATCTATCGGAAGAGATGTGTCATGTTTCTTTCACTTAATAACATGAAGTTTTCTTTTAAAACGTCTTTGATTCTTCGCCCTTTATGTCAAAGCAGTTCATGCGGATTTCAAGGATTTCATTAGTAGTGGGAGTATTTGCATTGAAACTGAGGACTTACTTCTTTGGTGAAAATCTGCATGAGAAGCATTTAGATGATTCACTGCTTCAGTCTGATTTGAGAGTTAGATATCCGTTATGCCAACTTCAAATAGCTCACTAAAATAAGAAAAAAACCTACCTTAATAATTTTAGATTTATTTTTATTAAGTTTGTATGTTTTGTACTTGATTCAATGTCAATGGATTTATTTACCGATTGAAAAAACTTTTTCAGTAGCTAAAAATGTGTAGTTACATATTTATATGACTAGAGCTCAGATTGCAGCACCTCCTTTACCAAAAGGGTCAACTGAGGTGAAAATTATTGAACGAAGTTGGGGCATTGAAAGGTGCTACGTAACGCCAGATGGTGAAAAGGTTTGTACACCAGCTCCATTTTTAACAAATCATCGAAACCTTGATTGGACCTGCTTTGCTTAAAAATTTTTCTAGTCAAAATTAATTTAATATCTGTTCAAATCGAATTTTGACTTTGAAAACCTTGTTTGATTTTTTCTAACTCTGTTTCTTCTTTCTTACATCTAAAAATTGATGCGAAACATGTTATCAGTAAAATTCAAACTTGATGGGGATGATAAGGAGTAAACATTATAGTTTTGCTTTTAAATGATATTAGCTAACTACCACACATCTTATGTTGTAGTGCTATGCGAGTGTTTTTTGGGTGGTTTCACCCATGCATTGAACTTTCAGATGACCTAGAACACCTACATGCGTAATTGATTTATTAATTTCATGAAATTGTTTACTCCATTCAGCATTCCTAAGGTGGATATGACAGCTCTTCCAAAACGAAAAAACAAAGCTACTTCCAAAAAATAATACCAAAAAGACAAACGACACTTAGTGATATACTTGTACTAGTCACTAGTATGATTTTATGAAGCGAGATGGTTGGATTAAGGAAATAAATGGAATATGGATACTGAGGTTTCGATATGATTGGAACAGTTGGGACCAAAACCCTAATGTTTTGATTGAGAAGGGAAGGCTTGAATTAAATGGACCCCCACTTTTAAAAAATCGCAAGAGGCTGAGAAGAGTATTGGCAATAAAACTTTGGAGGGAATTATTATCAACAGGTTGGAGACGTGTTAATTCGCAATGGGATTAATAATCAAAATGATGAAGTTCTTATAACATCCAAACTAATTTAGTATTTGTATTTTATCTTTCTACTCAAAACGAAATCAGTCAAATGGTTTGCTCTACAGACTACTTAATGTATAGATTTTGAATATCTCTTTACTATTTAAATGTAATTTATTAGGTTGGATTTTCAAATAGGTAAATAATCATGACATCAGACATTGAATACTATAAACAACTTTCTAAAAAGGTTAATACTAAGCAAGACAAAATTAATTTCTTTGATCACAATCAAAAGGCATTTTACGTAGATATTTATTCTGATAGTTGGTCAAAGATGATGGAGGCATATGCTAAAGCAGAGAACCTAAGTTCAGAGCAATTAAATAAAATTGAGGAGATGAAATGGAATGAGATGCCCGAAGCTCTTAAGATTTTTGCTTATGATTTTTGTATTCTTAATGGGTTTGTTTTTACTGGAGTTGGAAAGTAAAAAAACTGATTAATCCACCATTAAAAATATTACATGTGTTTATTCATTTGAAAAATTTACCTCTTTATGGTTTAAGTAGATTGATTATTTTTATTATGATTGCTTTAGTAATACGTCAAATGCTTGTTGCCCTGAGTTCATTGAGTTCTAATTAGTATTCGCGGAAAGACTTTTGATTTTCTAAAGAATGCAATATATTTTTTCTTTTTCGTCATTTTGCTTTTTGCTCAAATCCGTCTTTGAAGTCAGAACCGGATTGATTAAACCAAGCCAAGAAGGCGGTAAATGATTTTCCAATTAAAGCAGCAATACCCCATTGATATATTTCATCCATTAGCAAAAAATTTTTCTTCCAGTGGCCGAGTAATAGTAGCAAGCACCATCAGCCCCCATATAGAACATACGGTTTTTGTATTTTGACTTTGAAAATTGTTCAAGTCTTCTTTCATGCATATCGAAGTTTTTTGTATTTAACTCTGGATTCCGTTCTCTTTGTTCATTGGTTCCCTCTTCTACATTCCATGCCAATTTTCTTATAAGCCAAATTGAGGCAATAAGAAAAACAATAAATAATACATTCATTTTTTTGTTTAAGAAAAGTTGTTAGCAATAGTCCCTTAACTCTCTCCATTTATCTAGTCCTGCTTGAAGATTCTCCATTTCTGTTTTCGAACCATTTGTTTTTAATGCTTTAATCAACGACTCCATAGCTTCGATTCCATAGCTAGCAGCTTCTCTTTGCCTTGCGCAAACTCTGTCTCTTGATCCATCTTTTAGATCCGTCTCAATCTCTTTCAGTATTTGGCTTGCTTTTTCTTGTTTATGATAAAAATTACTTAAATACATCTCAAATTCAGATTGAGCATTAACTGATATGACTGGGAAAAATGAGAGAACAAAGGATATCAATAATAAAGGAAATAAGCGTTTCATATTTTTATAATGACGATCTTGCTAATCTTCACAACTTATTTATATGCAATGTCATATAGGGAACCCGAACACACAGAACGAATCAAATGTTTAGATCATAGTTAAATTAAATCTACTCAATTTTACCTATCAGTTTTTACATGCAAACCATTAGTAATGAGTTTGCTTTTTATTTATTGTGCTTCTTTAGCATGTTTCGCTAGTTGATAGTTATCTAAATGAACTCACTAATGAACTATTTCAAAAACCCTTGGCAATGACATTTGCATTTGTGGTTTGTACTTTCATAGCTGTTTCGCTGGTGGGATTTTTAGTATGAAGACACCCTCGATAAGTTTAAAAAAGAACACTTGACGATACCATGAAGTACATGTGTCTAAGGGTAAAAGAATTAGGTCTCAAAGAGAGTTAGGCATTAAGAGAGGAATATAAAAATGGCTAGAAGCTAGTGAAGGATGTAATAAGCATCCTCATGTTCTTTATATGAATCAGATCAAACCCACAGTTAAAATGACAATTAAAAAAAGGGGCTTTAGTGCCCCTCGATAATCGTCTGACAATCAGAAATTTACTAGTTGTTTTTAGATATCTCAAGCAGCTAATAATTCATCATCAGTTGGTAATATTTGAGTTGTTGCATCACCCAATTCATCACTTCCGTTTATTTCTAGAGAAATAACGTTCCCTGATTCTGGATTCGCTTCGACATTTTGCTCTGAAACCACTTCTAGATTGGGTTCCATTTTTACTGAGGATGTGATCTCAGATAGAACTACTTGTGCTAACTCAGCTTCTTTGACAACTCGAGACCATGGGTTAACTGTTGATGCAATGAAGTCCCGATTAGCTTCTGTTTTGTCTGCACGGGTGATGAGTAAGAAAGGAAGGGCAACAGTAAACAGACAAAAAATAGCTAGGAAAAAGTTGGCGATGGCCATTTCTCTACCAGGTTCAAATGCTGCTAGAAGCATAAAAAGAAAAGCAATTTGTATAAAAAATCACTTACTTTTTATCCTTCAGCCATACCTTCGCAAACAAACTTAATCGAAAAATTTAGTATGTTCAAAATCAATGACTTTTCCGGGGTGTTTAAAGTTGATATTTTGAGTGCTAGTTAGTGATGTCTCTTTCTGTCATTAGACGATAAGCAAAATCATCAACCCTCTTCTGATTCACTCCATTATCTCCAACTCCTACTCTTGATTCTGATCTGACTTGAATAGTACCTTTTTCTGGAATTGCTTTGAGGAGTAGATCATCGGTATATCTTCTCCATTTGGTCTTTGCTTCAGCATGAATGAATGAATCAGTCTTTTCAACTATTTTTGTTCTTGCTGTTTCAGAAACTATTTTGGTTGCTTTCTTAAAAGCATTTTCTAAGTCATTTACTTTAAAGTCTTCTCTCACGCAGTGAGTTATGACAACACAATCTGGCAGATCATTTGTTATGGCATTTGCTTTACGGGGAGTAATCGTAACAACAAATATAATTGAAAAGAAGAAAGTTAAAAATCGATTCATCATTAATCAAAGAGATCTAATTAAATGAATTTAAAAACAATACAAACTAATAAATCTTAGCAAAAAATTGATGTTATGTATGACTAGGATTTTAGAAAGTTGTGGTTTTATATTTAAAACTATCAAATTTATCTTGTAAGTGGATTATTTATAAAAAAAAGGTTTTAAACCTAATCCGATCATTTTTTTAACTTGCTAGTTCATTTCCCCATTGTTTGTGTTTCCGATCTAAATCTACTATTGAATTTTTTTGAGCATTAAGTATTAGTAAGCGATGAACTAGCTCGATTTTGGTTTGAGTTACCTCTTCAGAGTAAAACTTTAGAGGTTGCTCTCCTAGTAAATTGTCGCCGCTCATTAATTCAATAATTTTTAATGAGTGATTTTTAGGATGAAATTGAGCATATGTATTCGTTTTTAATGTTTTTTTTCTTTTTGCTTTACATCACTTTTACTGGTTGTCCCTACCTTAGCAATCCAATTTGCAAGACTAGAAGTGGTTAGAATCTTAAGGACATTAGTTTTAGCTTGTATAGCTTGCTCTTAACAAGCTATTAGCCTTGAAAAGACTGATGTTTTGTAACGATCCTATTCTTCTCAACCTAACGGATTTATACATAAGAGTTTCTTCAGTTTCTGTTTGATTTAGTAATGCATACTGTTTTTCATTCTGAATTTAGTAGGTCTTGATTGGCCCATCTTATTTATTGGTCACATCATTATCTTTTGGTCTTTAACTGTAAGACTTGATTGATCTTGGATTCTGCTAACGGATCATAAAAAATTATGTGGTTCTAAAGGTTATGCATCTCGAGCTCAAGTGAATTCATTGGAGAAAACTTTTCAAAATAGCTAATACTTAATGAAATTAATTCTTGTTTCATCTTTATTCATTTGCTTTTTATATCCCAAAAAAACGCAAGTATCGAGAACTGATCAAGTTAGTTCTGTTTGTGAAAGTTTTGCTGCCGGTAAAATAGATGTCCTAAAAACCCTAGAGGCTTTAGATCTAAATATTGATAATTCTTCAATAGGCGTGAATAATACTGCAAAAATCTTTTGTGCGTAGTTTTTGAGTTATTTATGATTTATATCTACTACATTTAGATAATTCTTGATCTTCGACTTGAAAGTTGTCGTGGAAAAATAGATGTTTGTACAAGTAATAAGAACTTCAACACTTTTGGTTATTTTTTTCTACCTTTAGTGATACTACTAACATGAAGTGGCTTAAATATCGTTGGAGGAAAATATAGCCATCTGATTTTAAATGCATAGCGCTTAATAAAACATATTTATACACTTGTGAAAAAATAGGTCTAAATGAACATCACTAGTGTGAAAATGCATAAGCAGGTAAATGTAATTTTTGATTTTTCCTAATTCTTGTTTTTAATAGATAGACATGAATATCGCTCAATCATCCCCTTTGTATGAATATTGGAATTCTGATCAAGATGAGAATGATGACAAAAAGAGGCTGTTAATGCTTAATCACAAGGAACCTGCTTCTAACCTTTTTAGGAATGAACCCTACAAATGGGAGAATCTCTATCAAAGCGTTCTTAAAAACGTTATCAGTGGAGATGATTCATCAATAAAAGGATTGATGGTTTTGTTATCTACAATCAGTAAAAAGGAGAAAGATATAGTCCTTAACTCTCTCGAAGATTTGTTAGATAAGCATGTAATTTATAAATTGAGAAATGTAAAATATAAGGATATAAAGTCTAGTAAAAATTTTTATACTGCCTTAAGAATATTGTTGACTATTTTTTTTAATCCATACGATTTAGAACTTAAAAAAGAACCAAAACATCTTTATGAGAAAACAGGAATGTTTTTTTATAAATTTAGAAAGAAGTTTTATCAAATAAGTGAAATTTAAATCTCTGTTGAAATATTTCAAATGTATAAATTTTTAATCTTAGAGAAGCATAACTATTGGAGAGAAAATCTTTCTATTAGTTTTCTAAGGTTTTCTGATCGAGAGTTTTTTTGTGGTCTGGCAGTATCAAGTACTGCTGCACAACATAATTGCCATGATGAACCATCTTTTAATTTCAATTCTTTAGAAATATTGACTGGAGCAGAGGTTAAGGAAGTTATTTCATCGATATGCTCGATGGTCTCCCACAGTTCACTCTCTAAGAAATCTAGTTCAACTTTTGAGAGGAGTTTTGTTGCTATAAAATCCTTGATTAATTCTGTAAGTTCTAAAGACATTTTTCAATTATTATAATCGACAAAAACATAGGTTTAAAGGGAAAGAAAATTTGTTATAAGTTATTTTATATTGAGGATAGCACTTATTAAAATTATTTAATTACGAGCTGATTTTCGAATTCAATCTTTAAGGACATAATTCTGATAACTATAATAAAAAAGAAACCGTTTCCTGAGAAATAAATGAGCATTGAGATTACAACCGAATCCGCAAAAAAGGCGCAAAAGGAAGCTGAATGGGCATATAACAAAGCAATGGAAAAGTTTTATTATTCAATGTTGGAGGTTGTTTTCTTAAGGATTAAAAGTCACCTATCCATGGAGGGGCTAAAGAAAGTGGTGGAGATAGATAAAAAAAGAGCTAACAACGAAAATCTAGGAGTTGAATTTAGTCAAAAAACTTGGTCGGTATTAGCGGAAGCATGGACAGGTGCAGAAGGTTTGGCGATGACTAAGATCGCTGAACTTTATGGGCTGGAGATATTAGATTTGGATATATCCAAAATTCAAAAACCTCATGGAAATGATAGTTCTCCAAAATGCACTTCAAAAAAATAACTTTGAGGTACATTGGAAATGCTGAATATCTTCACTGATCGATTTGAAGTTACAACAATTAAAAAAATTCTTGAAAGAAAGAAAAAAGCTACTCAAAAAGAAATATCTTAAGAAAATTTTTGAAAAACAATCAAACTAGCTTTGACTTGAATGGGTGGTATTTATTCTTATGTCGTATTAGTCTAGGTATATGACATATTATGCAAAGCCAAATTATATTCAATACGATGAGTGGTTTGATGACAACATTGATCCGTGCGAATTAGAGTATGAGAAGGAAAAAAAGTTTAGTGATTCTGTTCACGAGAAATTTTATAAAATGTCAAATCATAATTTAATTATCGGTGGATCGGAGTCCGTTTCAGATTTATATAAATCTGAAAGATGCTCAGGTGATTTTTGCTTATTAACAGATCAAGAACTCAAGCAACTTTAATCAAATGTAAATCAAGAGAAATATGAATTTGAATGATCATTTTTTTATTTATTTAGAAGCGCTTACTTTTTTTCTTTTGTCTACAATGTTTCTCCTTTTGTATAAAAGCAATAAATGGTTCCAACGCTTTAGAGCTTTATCTAAAAAAGATGATTGAATTATCTATATGAAATATCTACTACTATTCCCTGTCTTGTTGGGTCTAAGCATTCCTTCACGCGCAGTTACAACCCGAATGTTTAAAGTTCTAGATACTTGTGCAAGATATAGGTTGAAAGAGAAAACTGCTTTGGTCGCAATAAAAGACCTTAAACTCAAATATGAGGGTAAAGATGAAAGTGAGGCAGAGCTTTTCCTCAAGTTGTATTGCTCAGTTTTTACGCCAAATGAAAATGTAGACTTTTAATTTATTTATGAGTCGTTTACTTGTTCTTCAGCATTTAGAACGCGAGAGACCCGGATTGTTTGTCAATCTTGCTGAGGAAAGAGGATTTAGTGTTTGTACTTTTCGTTTGGATCTAGGAGAATCTCTTCCAGAACTTATGAATGGAGATCTACTTTTGGTTTTGGGTGGACCTATGGGTATAAGAGACATTGGTACTTCAACTTATCCATGGCTTGTTGAAGAAATTGCTCTAATAAAAGAAGCCTTAAATCAAGGGGTTGGGTTGATGGGAGTATGTTTGGGTGCTCAACTTTTAGCCTATGCAGCTGGTGGTGATGTTGAAATGATTCAGGAGGAGGTATCTCATCAACCATTAGCTGAAATAGGATGGGACAATATCTTTCCTCAATCACTAGATGATAACTTCAAACTGACAAAGCTTTTAAGACATCCTTTCCCTGTTTTGCATTGGCATAGAGACAGAATTTTATTGCCTAATTCTGCAGAGCTTATCGCTAGTAGTTGTAGATGTAAGGAGCAATTATTTAGTATTGGTCCCTTAGCTTATGGGATGCAATTTCACGTTGAGATTGATGATGAGATGGTTAATAGGTGGATTTCAGAAGATCAGAAATTTATTTCTTCAGCATTAGGGGCAGACGGTCAATCCATTTTAAAACAACAACAAAAAGAATTTGGTCAAAAAACATTGGATTCTAGATTAGAGTTTTTAAACATTTTATTTGACCTATTAAGTTAGGTAAAATTTCTAGCTGATTAAAATATTTACTAAAATGATTGATGACTTCACCCTGGCGCAGTGCAGAATAGATAGGGAAATCCTTCAATTAAAAATTAAAAATCTTGAGCATGGAATTAATGAAGCCGAAAAAATGATTGCTGAGTCAAATATGAATGATGAGGCATTAACTTTTTTAAGAAGGAAAGTCGCAGAATCTAATCAGGATTTAGCAATTCTATATTTAATCCACTAAGTAATCTTCATTGG
>QCPD01000017.1 GCA_003209755.1 Prochlorococcus sp. AG-436-C14 | reverse complement strand
AATGATCAAATTTCTACGAACATCTTTTAAATCTCTTTTGGCTATAGCTCTTGTCTTGACACTTGGAGCATGCTCTACAGGGGGAGCAGCAGGGTTGGAACCTTTTAAAAGTCAAGATGGACGATATGGTTTCCTTTTCCCAACAGGGTGGACGAGAGTCGCTGTCGAAAATGGCCCAGAGGTTGTATATCATGACTTGATTAACTCTGATGAAACTCTCAGTCTTGTTATTTCTAAATTGGAGAATGAAGTTGATTTAGATGATTTGGGTGGAGCTGATGCAGTAGGGAAAAGACTCTTTGGTGAAAAGAATAGTAATAATCCTATTCAATTAATTGATGCCTCAGAGAGAGAAGTTGATGAACGCAAATTCTATGATCTTGAATATTCTGTTGATTTAGAAGAAAAAAGTAGGCACGAATTAGCTACTGTAGTAGTAGATAAAGGTTATTTATATACCCTTGCTGCAAGCACCAGTGAACAACGCTGGTCAAAAATGCAAGATACTTTTAAAAGAGTAGTTAGTTCTTTTACTTTTTTCATCTAGTTAAGTATTATTTTCACCAGCTTGGATTTTCCAAAGGTAGTAATAGAAATCTTTATTTTTTAGAAGAGAAGTATGTGTTCCTTTTTCGATGATTTTACCTTTATCTAAAACTATAATTTCGTCAGCATCTATTACTGTGCTTAAACGATGTGCAATAACAATTGTAGTACAACTATTTGTTATCTTCTTTAGAGACCTTTGAATTGCTGCTTCAGTTTCATTGTCTACAGATGCTGTTGCCTCATCTAATATTAATATTGGTGCATTTTTTAAGATCGCCCTTGCAATAGCAATTCTTTGTCTTTGTCCACCAGATAACTTTTGTCCCCTTTCTCCAACTATTGTTTCTAGCCCTTGTGGAAGTTGATTAATAAATTCAGTCGCTTCAGCAATATCAGCAGCATTTTTAATTTTTGATTTATTAATATTTTGAGATCCATAAGAAATATTTTCTTCAATTGTACCTTGGAATAAATATGTTTCCTGACTGACTAATGCAATACAACGTCGTAGACTTTTTAAATCTAATGATTCAATAGAGTTTCCATCAATTTCTATCGATCCTTTACTGATTTTATATAGCCTTAATAACAGCTTTACAAGTGTACTTTTACCAGAACCGGTAGCTCCTACAATACCTATTTTTTTACCAGGACTAACATTTAAATTAAAGTTGGAGATAACTTGTGACCGTCCTTCATATGTAAAATCAATATTTTTAAATGTGATTGCACCTTTAACATTATTAGGATTTAATCTTATTTTTCCAGTTTTAATTTTAATTGGAGTATCTATTAAATCTAAAACTCTATTAGTTGAGGCCATTGATCTTTGGTAATCATCTAAAATATGCCCTAATGTCGTTAATGGCCATAATAATCTTTGAGTTATAAATACTAGAAAACTATAAGTTCCCACAGGCATTATGCCTTTCCAAGCTTGGAAGCCTCCAGCAATTAATATTGCAAGGAATGCAAATAGTATTGCGAATCTAATTAAGGGGATAAATGCAGCTGATAACTTAATTGCCTTTCTATTACTTTCTTGATATAAATTGCTATCTAGTCTTAATCTTTCAAGTTCCCAATCCTCAGTAGCGAAACTTTTAATAGTAAGCATTCCACTGAGGTTATTATTAAGTCTTGAGGCAAGATTTCCAGCTCTATCTCTGACTTCACGGTAACGAGGAGCTAGGTTTTTCTGAAAATTAATTGACCCCCAAAGAATAAATGGAATAGGGATAAATGCTAGCAATGCAACGCCGGGAGCTAAAAAAAATCATTGCCCCTCCAACAATAAAAACAGTAATTATTAATTGAATAATTTTATTAGCTCCTTCATCCAAGAATCTTTCTAGTTGATTGATATCATCATTGAGTACAGTCATAAGCCTTCCCGTATTATCTGATTCGAAAAATGTCATCTCTAATTTTTGTAAATGGTCATACGCTTTGATTCTTAAATAGTGCTGTGTCTTCTGAGCTAAATTTCTCCACAATAATCCATATAAATATTCAAAGAATGATTCAGATGTCCAGATTAAAAATGAAATTATTGCAAGTGCAATTAATTGCTCTGGGACAGTATTAAAACCAATTGAACTAAGCCATGAACTTTCTTTCCTTACTACTACATCAACAGATATACCAATTAGTACAGGTGGTGCTAGATCAAAAAATTTATTTAGTATAGAGCAGATAATAGCTGAATAAATCAGATTCTGCTGACTTTTAAGATTCCCCAAAAGTCTTACTAATGGTTTATTAGATTTCGATTTAATCATTGTATTAAAATTTCTTTTTAATTAGAGATTGAATTTCTCTATAGCTTTATCCTTGCAGTATATACGTGAGTTTTTTATCGAAGATCCAGAGTTGAATTTTTCTAGGAAACAATCACACGTAAAATGACTAATTGAATCTGACCTTTGTTTATTTTTAAATTTAATTTTTGATTTAATTGATGCAATACAGAACTTATTAATAAGATTATTTTTATGTCCTGCCTTATTCTCTAAGGGATTACAAATTTCTATAATCAGTAACGTAATTATGCTGCTAAGAAATAATTTATTAAGCATTTGATTCCTTTTTAGTCAGTTCTGTTTATCTGTAATTCTCTGTTCATTACTTTGACTTTCTTGAGAGCCTGAAAAACTTTATCAGGCATTTGTTTGGGCAAATCTACGAGGCTGTAATTTTCAAAAATTCTAATTCTGCCAATTGATCTTCCTTTTAATCCGGCTTCGTTGGCAATTGCTCCTACTAGATTTCCAGGCTTAACTCTATCTCGGTGCCCAACTTCAACCCTGAACCTGTCCATCTCATCTTCAAGTCTATTGTTATCAAAATCACCTCTTCTACGTTGTTTGAATTTATTATCTCTACGATCATTTCTTGTATTTCTTTGAGCTGATTGTCTGATCCAATCCTCATTCCCATTCTCAAGGAGTGCATTAAAGCCAACTGCTAAATTTAATGCAGCAAGTGTTAAGTCTTTTGGATCTATATCTAAATCTTTTTCAACATTTTTTATTAATTCTTCTAAAATTTTAGCCTCTTCTGGGTTATCCCTCTCTGTTGAGGCGGCTTTTATTAATTTTGCTTGTAGCTTCTTAATTCGGTTGCTGTTGATAAGTTCATTGTCTGGAATATCCATTCTCTCAATAGGTTGACCTACCGCTCTTTCAAGATTACTTAAAAATGATCTTTCTCTTGGATTAACAAAAAGAATAGCTTCACCGTTCCTTCCTGCACGCCCGGTCCTGCCAATTCTATGAACATATGCTTCGCGATCAAATGGCATATCATAATTTATTACTAAACCAATTCGATCAACATCAAGGCCTCTTGCTGCTACATCTGTAGCTACTAAAATATTTATAGAACCTTGTCTTAATCTTTCAACAGTTCGTTCCCTTTGATTTTGAGGAATATCTCCATTTAAAACAGCTACGTTATACCCATATGATTCTAATTTTTCAGCTACTACAATTGTTATAGCTTTTGTTCTAGCAAATATTATTACTCCTTCTTCTGAGACAGCTTCAAGTACTCTTTGAAGCGCGTTAATTTTATAAACATTTTGAACGTTTATATACCTTTGCCTGATAAGTCTTTCCTTCAATTCAGTCGCTTTTATAGTTATTTCCGCAGGACTATTTAGATATTTTTTTGATAATCTTCTTATCTCAGATGGCATTGTCGCTGAAAATAAAACTAGTTGTCTCTCCTCTGGCAATTGTTCTAAAATCCATTCCACATCATCAATGAATCCCATTCTTAACATTTCATCAGCTTCATCTAGAACTAAACAACTTAGATGACTAGTATTGAGAGTCTTTTGACGCATGTGATCCATGACTCTTCCTGGCGTCCCTACGACTACATCAACTCCTCTTCTGAGAGTGTTGATTTGATTTCGGAAATCAGAGCCTCCATATATTGCAAGTACTTTAAAATGCGGATGACCAGAGGAATAGGTGCGAAATGATTCAGCTACTTGCATAGCTAATTCGCGAGTTGGAGCTAGAACTAAAACTTGTGGATGTCCAACATTTTTTTTCAGTCTTTCTAGTATTGGCAAAGCAAAAGCAGCTGTTTTCCCTGTACCGGTTTGAGCTTGTCCAACTAAATCTCTACCAAGAAGTAATTCAGGAATTGCAGCTTTTTGAATTGGAGTGGGTGATGAGTAGCCTTTATTAGCGATTGTTTGAATTAGTTCTTCACTAAAATTAAATTCAGAAAAACCATTCTCTGTATTTTGCTCACCTTCATCCAATATTTCATCAGTAGATTCTTCAAGAACATCTTGATCTACTGGACATGAGTAATCCTCATGTGGATTTTTATTTGTCATCTAATAATGGTTGCCTTTTTGTCCTTCAAATTAGGCAGACAACTTCCGATCGGTGTATAACCGTGCTTTGCTGACTCGCCTTGTTAAAGGGATTATACTATTAATTTTATCATCTCAAAAATCCTTTTAGGAAGAAGTTGAGCACATCTTTAAAAGTCTTCTTCTTTATTGGTAATTATCAGTAATTGTTTTTTTGCGCGAGTTATTGCTGTGTAAAGCATTCTTTTTTCATAATCATCAGAATATAATTTTATATGATTATTATTCTCTGAAATTTTTGTATTATTAGGCCAAAGTAAAAGAACTTGTTCAGCTTCACTTCCCTGTGCTTTATGAATTGTCATTGCATATGCCGCATCATACGTATTTAATCGTGATGGGTTTATTAATCGAGTTACTAGTCTTTGTTCCTCAGAAAATAAATTAAATAAAAAACGTCTTTTCTCGCCGTTGCCAATGATTATCCCAACGTCTCCATTTGCCAAACCTATTTCAGGTTGATTATTTTTTGCCATGATTGGTGTCCCCTCCCCCCACTTGTGTACTTCCTTCTCAAATCTTTTTCCTAAAAGGAACTCATTGATTTTTTTTACCCCCCAGGGTCCATATCTTTGCGGACAAAGTATAAGAAGATTATCTATGAATTTAAAGAGTTTTAGTATCTGAATTGATTGTGGCACCTCAATCATGCTTGATTGCCATGCTTCATTAGGAATATAATTAATACAACTTTCTGTTAATTTTTTAAGCCTCTTTTTATAGTTGAAAAGAGTTCTTACTACGGGATCTGGAATACTTTTTAGAGATGAAAGGTACTGACTTGTATTTGATGAATCTTCTTTCATTGAAAGCAGTTGCCAAAAGGCATCTACTCCTTCATCTTTTAGTGTATTTCTTAATAAAGCAATATCTCCTTTGTTTCGGTATGACTTTGTAAGTTTGACTGAGTTTGATTTAAAGTTTTTTTTCGTTTCTTTTTCTTGCAAAATTTGCCATATACCACCACTTCCTATAGGTAATAATTGGTCAGGGTCACCTACTAAGATTATTTGACATGATTTTGTTAATGCATCGAGTAATCCATTAATGGTTGACAAGTCAACCATTGACATCTCATCTATGACTATTAGATCTAATCTTAATAGACGTTGAGAGTTTCTTCTGAAGCCATTTGGTCCTGCTTCTAACCATTTATGTAATGTTTTAGAAGGAATATTAGAGAGCTTATCCTTTATAGGATCTTCAAAATCTTTAATACCCGCCTGAATAGTATCTTTTAGTTTTTTTGCGGCTTTCCCTGTTGGAGCAGCCATTGCAATATCAAGAGTTGGATTTCTTGTTAATGCTTGTAAAAGCATTTGAAGGATCGTACTAGTTTTGCCTGTACCTGGGCCACCACTTAATAAGATGATTTGTTCACTTTTGACAAGATTAACAGCTTTTATTTGTTGAATATTTAGATGATCTAGATTCTTAGCATCTATTCGAACAGGTAATTCTTTAGATTGGTGCTTAATAGGTTGATTTCTTAGGAGTATTTTATGAATGGTCTCAACCATCTCATTATGTGTTCGACGCCAACTGATCAAATCCCCATTTAAAACTATTGGTGAGTTATCACCTTTAGTCCAGCCGCTCTCTAATAAGGCTTTTATATGAAAGCTGGGCCAACCTTTATATTTAAGTTCAAGATTTTTAGGAATTTCCTTTATGTCTATATAAATATCGCCTCTTGATAATCCATCCATTAATACATTCACGACATCAATTAAAGCTTCATTAAACTCTATTGGTGGATAATAGCGAGTTAGAGTAGCTAATAAAGATTTATTTAAATCAGTTGAAAATTTTTTTTTCATGGATTCTCTCATTTATGTTGTTTCCTAATCAATAAATCTAATTTTTTTATTCTTTCAATAGGAGCAGGTTCAACGATTAAGCCTGGAGTTCTTTGAGGAAAATTCTTTTCTTCTATCTCTCCTTTATCTGGAAGTCCTCTCAAAAACACGTAGATATAACCTCCAAGATGTTTTTGAGGTGAATAATCGGGAAGCCTCCAATTTAAAAATCTATGTAAAGCAAGTAAATATATATGGGCTTGTAGTGGGTAGTGATGATGGTACATTTCTTCATCCATTCTGGAGATTGAATAATTTGATGGACCACAAGAAGAATCATTCTCTTTTGATAGTGGGCTTCCTATCCAGTTGCTTTTCCAATCTAAAACCCACCATTTAGCAATTTCATGATTTGGGTTGTCTGCAAACACTTGGTCTATGGATCCGGTTAAGAAACCGCTACTATAGATATTTAGATTCATCAGGTTATTTATATAGTCTGAGCTATATTTATTTTGGACATCTTCTTTAAATATTGATGATAATTCGAGAGTATTAATTGGATTAGCTTCATGACAAATTGGAATATCAAATTTTAATTCTTTGATTGAGCTTTTAGAATTTAAATTTTTCAATTTAAATTTACCTAAAGGACCTCCTAAAGGTATATTTGCAATTCTCTTTAATAAAATATTAATTGGTTCAATAAATGAATTACTAATATTAACTATATTTAATTCTTCTTCAATTATAGATGTAACTTTTAGTTTATTTTCAATTTCATTGAAATCTATTCTTTCAAGTATTTTATGAAGACAAGTCCCTGCTATAGAGCCTTTAGGAAAATTACCAATAGGACTTTCTTTAGACCAAATATGATTTTCTAATCTGTCAATAATTTTATTATCCTCGATAAATATTTGATCAATTTTTTGGAGAGATATATTCTCAATTTCATCTTTAAATCCATGATCTTCATTTAACTCATCTGATAAGTCTTGTAGAATAAATTCGTCGTTTTTTTGTGTTATCCATTTTGAAAAACTATACCTTCCCCAACTATTTTCAAACTGATGCTTTGGAATTGCTCCAAGTGATAACTTGACCTCACTTTTAGGTTGAGTCCATGTTTTATTAGTTTCAATTACTTTTATATCTTGAATATCAACTTTTAGTTCCCTTTTCTGGAATGACTTTTCCATCATTTCTTTTGTATGGTCTTCTATTCTTAGATTTATTGATTCAGATCCAAATAAAAATCCTGAAAGAGGGTTACCTTCTTGACCAGCAGCCTTGGCCCACAGGACTATTAATTGTTTTTTAGCTCTTGTAAAAGCAACGTAGGCTAACCGCTCTGCTTCATTTAATGATTCTTTTCTAGTGAAATCTTGATATGAAAAATATTTTTTATGCCATTTATACTTTTTAGAAATTAATAGATTTTGATTATCTTTCCATAAATGACTTTTCTTGTATGGAGGCTTTTGCCACAAATATGGACAAATTACTATTTTAAATTGAAGTCCTTTACTCTTGTGGATTGTTATTATATTTACTGAGCTATTACTAATAGCACTGTTAGGTTGATATTCTTCAGGTATTGCTTCAATGGAATGGAACCGTTGACTACTAAGCCATTTTGATGCTCTTAAGGCATTAAATTTCTGTCGATGGATCTGTTCGTCTACTAACTGAGCGCTTTGATAAAGATCACCTAATAGTGTTCCTCTATGAGAAAGATCAGCTATTGATTTCCCTTCTAGAAAGTTTGATAAACAGCCTAATAAACCAATCTTTGGAAATAATTTTGAAAGTTCATAGAACTTTGAAGATAATGAATCAAAATCGCCATTAATTTTTGATTCATTAAGTTTTTCCTTTCCCCATTGCATTAGCTCAGAGCAAGCTAATAGTGCAAGTTTTTGTTGGTTATATGGACTTACGATACAGTTAATGAAAATCTGAAGGATTTGAGCACCTTTTCTAGTAAATATATTTTCATTGCTTAGGAGTTGTGAAGGTATTTTCATCTTTGATAAATAGCTGTGGATGTTTTCAGCTTGATCGTGTCTATTTACTAGTATGCAAATATCTGATGGGTTTAAATCTTTGGGATTATTGCTTAATAGATCTAACAAATAATATCCAATAACTTTTGGAACTTTATCCTCTACTTTGCTTTTGGATTCTAATTTTATTCTTTGTATGTTTTCTTTTTGATGGTTGTCTATTAGATTTATTATCTTAAATGGTTCTTTTATTCCATTCAGTTTTAATAGATCTTCTTGTGAACATGGATTAAGTTTTTGAGTTGAAAGATTTGATCTTATTAAACCATCAAGAAATAATTTATTGAGTATTAATATTAGAGGTTTTGTGCTTCTATAATTAGCATTCATTAAATGAATTCGGTCACAAGCTTCTCTGGCTTTCATATATGTATTTAAGCTCCCACCTCTGAAACTATAGATTGCTTGCTTTGGATCTCCAATCATTAGCAATAGATGTGATGATCGATTACCAAAGGCTTCTTTTAGTAATCTTAACTGGACTGGGTCAGTATCTTGGAACTCATCGATTAAGGCTACTTTATATCTAAGTTTTAGGTTGTTATAGATATTATTAGGATTAACTTCATCTTTAATTCCATTGCCATTTAGTTTTTTTGGATCTAATAATTTAAGTAGATCAGAATAATTTATCGAACCGTTTTTAGATTTTCTTTTTTCAAGCTCTCTCTTTGACCATAACAAAGCATGTTCCCAAACAAATTCACCTGGACTATCATATAAATCTCCTATAATATCAAGAATTGATTTCATTTCTTTTGAACAACAATCAATTTTATACTTCATTTCTATTTGGTAAATATTTTTAGGATGAAAATATTTATTGATAAGGGTTTGATTTTGAATATCTTCATATGATGGTCGCTTTTTCTCTTTATATTCTTCAATCCAGTTACTTAAAAGCTCATAACGATTTTTTCTCGGCTTGGATGAGTATGGTTTTGTCTCTGTAATACCCTGGGATCTTAGATCCTTAGCAATTTCTATGAAGCCGTCTTCAAGCTCCTGCCCATTATTTTCCCATTTATTCGTAAATTCTATCCATAATAATTCAATATATTTGTTTAATTGATTTGAAAGACTTTCTTCTATTTTTAAGTCTTTAAATGTTTGTTTAAAAATATTATTTGGATCATTATCTAATGAACTAAGAACTTGAATTAAATTCTTACGATTGAAATTAGTTTTAAATATTCCTTTTAATTCTGAAATTTCTATTTCTAATATTTCTTTTTTCCAATATTCTTCAACAATTTCATTTATTAATGATTTTGAATCTTTTTCGATGGTTGGGTTTAAATTATTTCCATTTTCAATAGCTTCTCTACGAAGTGTTTTACTGCAAAATCCATGAATTGTTGTTATATCTGCATTGTCAATTCTCTCTAATGCTTCTAAGAGTATCGAAGCTATATGTAAAGCTCTGTCTTTCGATGTGATATTTAATTTGATCCATTCATTTAATACGTTATCAATTTTGTATTGTTTTATGTTTGTATTTCTTGATTCAATTATTTTTAATGCCAAAATTAATCTTTCAATAATTCTTGCTTTTATTTCTGATGCTGTTGCTTCTGTAAAGCTAACAACTAGTATTTCGTTTATTGAATATTCTTTTTCAGTCAATAACCTCAAGACAAGATGAGAAAGAGAAAAAGTTTTTCCTGTTCCAGCACTTGCTTCTATTAGACGCATCCCATTCGTTAGAGGATATTTATTCGCTTGAAATAATTCTATATTAGTCATGTGTATTTCATAGATATACTAATAAAATAAGAAGTCCATCTTTTACTTTTTATTATCACTTTATTTTGATTTTTAAAATTGCTTCTAATTAACATTTTAGGATCTCCAATCTAAATATTTTATTTTTTTTATAATAGCTGGTACTTCTTTCATATATTTTTTGTATTCAGGAAATTTGATTTTCAGATTTTCTTCTTCCTTTAAGGCTTTTATTTTTAAAATATAAGCTAATGATATGAGTAGAACCAGATGTATTAGACTCATTGATAAAATACATATTCCGGTTGAAACTAATAATAATCCCTGATACAGGGGGTGCCGAACATTTTGGTATGAATTATTTTTTATTAAACTCGATTCATTCATTGGATAAGGAAGCGGTGTAAGATTTTCTCCTAAATCTATGAATGCTTTAGAAACAACGAATAGACCTAAAATTGAAACTGCTAATCCAAGAATTATACAAAAAGTATTTATTGAATATGCTATATGCTTTATTTTCGGGTAGGGAGGTATAAAATGTAGGAGTATTAATAATATTTGAGAAAATAAATACCACTCTCCTTTTGAATTATTAAATATCCCCTGCTTGCTAAATCCCCATTTTGATAAGAGAGTTTTAATATCCTTAAAGAGATTGCTTGAATTTAGCTTCATATTATTTGTTAGATTACTTGGTGTTTTTTAGGAGTGGTTCATAGAGACTCATTAATACATCATTAAATGATTCAACGTCTAAAAAAGTAGAGGCTTTGCATTTTTTCCCAAAGCAGAGTTCCATTGTTAGAGCTTCTCGCTCTCCTTGCATATATAAATCACCTTCCCATTTTTTTTGGAATAAATCTTGCTCATTCTTATTCTTGTCTTTTATAGCAAGGGCATAAGCCAGTCCACTTTCTGGTGGTATAGGCCAACAATTATTTCTTCCTGCGGCTGCTAATTGATGTATTTGTCTTAGAGTTTCAGTCGCTTCTTTGGCATTGATTGGTAAAATCTCCTTGCTTAATTCGAAATTAATTTTTTTGCTATAATCTGTTTTTTTAGAAATAATCAGTGTTTTATAATTAAATGAACTATTTGCAGATAAATATAAATGATTTAGCCATCCATTCATAAGAGTTTTATATTTTAAACCTCCAACTTCAATCTGTATTAGATTCTTCCCTCCAAAGTAAAATTCACCCTCTAACTCTTGTATCTCAATACTCCTTTTCGTTATTGGACCAGTAGCATATATCGCGGATATTAAATTATTCCATCGCTCCTCAAGAAGATCCTCCTCAATTAATCCAGAGCCTTTTGGAGGGAAAACACCTTTGCCAGAAAAGGTCTCTTTCCAGTAGTTTGAATTGTTTTTTGTACCTTTAATTTTTCCAAGATCACTATTTTCTAGTCGATGTTTAAGAAGTTTATATCTTTCTAATTCTGAGAGCTCGAGTAAATCATTGTCTTCAATAAGATTGACAAATTCTTGTGATTGGATTTCATTCTCTTTTAACCATGTTATTTGTGGATTGAGCAACCATTCTTTGGTTTTCTCGAAGGAATAAGATTTTAATTCGCTTACGTTTATTTCTTTCCACTTTATCGGTAATGCTAGTGCGACTTTTTTAGTCGGTATTGCTTTCTCAAGCCATTCTCTAGCTTCTAGATTCTTCCTGTCACAACTCATGATTTGTGAATTCTTGGTTTTTATAAAGTTGAAATGATCGAGAGGATTTGCTGGTGGCTCAATAAGAATATCTTGAAAGGTGTTGTCTCCTAATTTGATTTTTAAGTAATTCAGCCATTGTTGAATAGGGCTTGGAGGTTCAAGATCTTCTCCTGTCTTTTCATCTTTGGAATCCCAAGATACTAAAAGTTTTTGACGAGTTGAGATTAATGCTTCTAACAATGAATAGCGGTCTTTGTCATATTGGTTTGGGTCTCCAAGCTCTCTTTTCCTTTCTAAGAGATTAAAACTTCTCCTATTATCTATTCTTGGAAAAGTTCTACTTTCTAGTCCCATGACGATGATGACTTGATGAGGGATTGCTCTCATAGGTTCTAAGGCACTGATTGTAATTTTGCCTGTCCTATGACCAAATTTGCCATTTGTAGAACTTAATGCTTTTGTGATAATGTCTTTGACTACTAAACAATCAATTTCTAGTTCACAACTATCTGTTATGAGTCCCCAATTATTAACAATAGTTAGTAGTTGTTGCTCTTCCCATGCCCATTCTCCACCATCCCCAAATAAATCCTTTACGAGCGATGTTATAAGTTTTATCCATTCTTTGCATGATCGTTTACTGCGAATCGCATCGATATAATTGCAAAGTTTTGAAAGTATACCCCAAGCTTTTATAAACTCTGTACTTGAAATATTATTGGAATAAGGGGAGATATTTCTTATTCCATTAATTGGACCATCTGGTAAAACAAGACCAAGTAGAAATCTTTCTAGACACCAACATAGGCTATGAGTTTCTTCCCCAAATCTTTCTAAAGAATCAAGTCCCCATGTAAAGCCAACGGATTGAAGGCTTTTGGTTATTTCATTTACTTCGTCAATACTTATATTTTGTTGTGTTTGTAATGCTGGATTAGTTAATAAGTTTTCAAAAATTGATGCGGTTAGACGAGATGAAGAAATCTCTAACAGGTTTAACACAAAGTGTATTAAACCTACTTTATCTTCTTGACTTTTATCTGTGATTACCCAGGGTAGCTGAGTGGCATTATGATCTACATTGTTAAAGACTGAGGTGATTATTGGTGTATAGCTATCTATCTGTGGCGTCATTATCAAAATGTCTCTTGGTTGTAGTTCTTTGTCATTGCTGAAGAGCTGTAAAATATAGTCCCGTATTAATTCCACCTGCCGATACTTCCCTGGCGATTTAAGGAAAAGTAGTGATTTGTCAGACTTTTCTTTAGTTAAAATACTTTCACTTTTTGTGGATAACAATTCTTGTTGTAGTTGTTCTAATAAACTTGGTTTGTTCCCTTTATTAGTGGCGATATCTGCGGTAAGAGAAAAAATATCTTCCTCATTTCTATCCCCTAATTGATATTCACCACTCCCCTCTAGCAACTGTTGAAATTCAGCTCCCATCCGTCCAAGGAAGGCTTCAAGTCGTGGAGATTCTAGTAACCATTGCCTGTCAGGAGGAGTATTCCATGTGTTTCTAAATTGCATTCTTCTTGCTTCACATCTCTGCCAAAGATCATTGCATGGGGAAATCAGATAAATTTTTATATTTATTACTTTTGAAAATGCTTGAATTAAATCTATTTGTAATGGTGCCAAACTGCTGAGTCCATAGATATATAGATTTTTTGGATAATCCTGTTTAGAAATGTCATCTTTTTTTAAACGTTTAATAGCTTTTTCGACTTGGATGCAGAAAGGATCTTTGTTTATCTTTTTATATAATAAATTAAATAATATTTCTTGCCAAAGGATATTTTTATTAACACTAATTTCTCTGTGATTTTTTTTTGGTTTCTTGCTTAACCATTGCTTGATAATTTCAGGTCTATAAAGTATGTAATCATCAAATATCTCTGCAATATTGTTTGCCAGATCCCATAAATTCTTATTAATTTGTTCATTTTCTTTCTCGCTTGTTTTTAACCAGGTTAGAATTACCTTTGCTTCTTCCTCTTTCATTAATTCTGGTAATAATTCTAAAATATTCCAAACAAGATGATCCTTTTCCCATGGATCTTTTTCATTAGGATCAATATTAATAATTTTCTTGACCAACCTTTTTAAATATGTACCAGGGAAAGGGTATTTAACCAATGCATTGATGTTATTAATTATTGAAAGCTTTTCACTTAGCCATCTGCTTGATGGCCATGTACTTACGATAATATTAACTTCTTCAGTTATTTCAGGAGGATTTAATCGGAGTTCCTGTCCCAGTATCTCTGCTAACCATTCAGCTTTATTACTTCGATAAATTGTTAGCAAGAGTCAAAATGCGATTTAAAGAAATTTTTAAAGTAAGAAGTTGTCTCTCCTTGGATTGATAATTAGGCTTTTCATTTCTTTTACTGCCTGAGATAGACCTACTGAAAGGGCTCTAGAAATAATTGTATGGCCAATATTTAATTCTTCAATCCCTTCAATAGCTGCAATCGGTTCAACGTTTTGATATGTCAACCCATGCCCTGCGTTTACTCTCAATCCATAGGATTTTGCTTTAGCTGTGTTCTCTTTAAGAATGGATAATTCCAAACATCTTGCCTTGTTTTTTGTGATTGCATATTTACCTGTGTGCAGTTCAATCCAGGCAGCCTTTACTTCAGCACAATTTTCTAATTGAGTTTGAACTGGATCAACAAAAAGACTAACTGGAATATCCTCATCTGAAAGACGTTGGATTATTTCCTTTAATTTGTTTTTGTGTTTAATTACATCGAGTCCTCCTTCTGTAGTGACCTCTTCTCTTTTTTCAGGAACTAATGTAACCATATCTGGCTTGAGATTAAGCGCTATTGAAGTCATTTCTTCAGTTGCAGCCATTTCCAGATTTAGTCGAGTATGCACAGTCTCTTTTAGAAGATTTAGATCTCTTTCTTGAATATGTCTTCTATCCTCTCTTAGATGAACTGTTATTCCATCAGCACCACCTAATTCTGCTAATAGAACCATTTTTACTGGGTCGGGTTCAAATGTCTTACGAGCTTCTCGGACATTTGCTATGTGATCAATGTTTACGCCAAGACTTGCCATAGGTATTTAAAATATACTTTGATTGTATTCATCAAAAGCAAAATAAGGTTTAGCCGCTGGAGTAACTGCCCAGTCCGACCGTTAATAATAAAGCTTTCGGAGTTAACTTCATTACATACTTTTTAAAGAGTGATTTTTGCCCCTTCTTCATAGAGAAAAAAAAATATGCCTCGGGGTTGATCCTTTCTGGAGTCGATTAGCTATGTTCGCTACGCAAGATTTTGCGTTGAACAATTTTTTTCGAAGAAGAATAGTTATTGGTAGAGAGAATTTACCTCTAAATGGTTCTGTTGTACTTGCTCCTACTCATAGATCTAGATGGGATGCATTGATGCTGACTATGGCAGCTGGGAGAAGGATTACAAATAGAGACTGCAGATACATGGTCACCCGGTCAGAGATGAGAGGGTTACAAGGATGGTTCTTGAATAGGTTGGGGTGTTTCCCGATTGACCAAGGAAGACCTTCTTTGACTACGCTTAGATATGCCGTGGATTTGTTGATTTCAAGTCAACAATTGGTTGTATTTCCAGAAGGAAAGATAAATCGATTTAGCGAACCTGTAAATCTAAAAAAAGGCTTGATTCGCCTTGCTCAACTAGCCTCAAACAAAGGTTTGGAAATCAAAATTGTTCCAGTCGGTTTAGCTTACAGCGATGTTATCCCTAAGTTTTATGGATCAGCATCAATTTGTTTCTCTAAACCAATAATTATTACGAGCGATTTCAAGCGATCTACAAATGACTTTAATATTGAACTTTTCAAGAGCATGAGAAGTGCTGAACAATCGGCTTTATTAGCTGTTGGTAGAAGATAATATGATTTAACTTAGTTGAATCTTTAGCACTCGCATTGATTTTATTTTTCCAAGTTCACTTTAATTTCTTTTTTGAAAATGATTACAGCCAAAGAAGTTACTCTTTTAATTAAGCAATCACTTCCAGATGCTCAAATTGATGTAAAAGATATGGGAGGAGGTGATCATCTTGAAGTAAATGTTGTATCAGAAGAATTCTCTGGCCTATCTCTTGTACAACAACATCAACTTGTTTATGGTGCATTAAAAAATGAATTGAGAACAGAAACAATTCATGCTTTGGCCTTGAAAACCTCAACTCCTCAATAACTTTTCAGATATGGATTCCACAATTCGTTCAAAAATTGAACTTTTAATTAATTCAAAACCAATATTTGTTTTCATGAAGGGTAATAAGTTGATGCCACAATGCGGCTTTTCCAACAATGTTGTTCAAATTCTTAATTCATTGGGAATGAGCTTTGATACTTTTGATGTGCTTTCAGATATGGAAATTCGCGAAGGAATTAAGGAATTTTCAAATTGGCCAACAATACCCCAAGTTTATGTGAAGGGTGAATTTATTGGAGGCTCAGATATTTTGATTAGCATGTATAACTCTGGGGAATTGAAAGAAAAATTAGAAATCGCACTGGCTTCATAACTTGTTACTTTTCTGATTCATATCTAGGCTTCTTTTTGAAAAAAGAGGTTATTAATATCGCCATCAGGACCAATAAAGCTTGAAGGATCCATTATCCATCTATCAATTAATGCTTCTAACTTCCCTTGATCTCTAGAGCCTAATCTCTTGCAATTACTAAGGGAATGCAAATATCCGTCTGCATAGATCCTAAGCTCAGAAGGACTGTGGTATCGACTTGTTAGCTCCTGACAGGCATCACAAATTGATTGGAAGTGTTTTATTGCTTCTGGATTATCAAAAGATGTCATGGTTTGCTAAGACACAGAACTATTCTTGGTAGTCAGCGAACAGTTTGCTTTAATATCTTCTCTAGTCTAAGGGTCTACATTTCCGACTTGTGACATTAATACCTGCAGATCAGCTTGCTAATGAGCAAATCCAAGGATCCTCCTCAGGTTCTTCTCCTATTCAAGCAACCACGCAATCACCTTCAAAGGTTCTTGTTGTAGAACCACATCCAACCCTCAGAACTGTTTTGGTTCAGAGGCTCAGGCAAGATGGACAGCTGGCCGCAGCAGTAGGTTCTGCAGAGGAGGCAGTTGATCTATGTCGAGATCAATCACCAGATTTATTAGTTAGTGCAGAAATATTGGAAAAAAGTTCAGCTCTTCGACTTGCACAACAATTGGGCTGTTCAGTGATTGTTCTAACAGCAAGAACTGGAGTTGAACCTGTAGTAGGACTTTTAGATGATGGAGCTGATGATGTTTTAAGGAAACCTTTTGGCCTAGAAGAATTAGCTGCTAGATGCAGGACTTTACTTAAACGAGGAAGAATTGGTTTACAGGAACGTGTCGCAGTTGGTCCACTTGAGGTTCATCTTCTTCTTAGACAGGTCACCTTGCGAGAAAAGCCTGTAGAACTAAGCCCTAGGGAATTTGCTTTGTTGTGTGCTTTGTTGATGCCTCCCGGCATGGTAAGAAGTCGCCATGAGCTACTTCGAATGGCTTGGCCTCCATTTAGTGGTGGGCCACGTTCTGTAGATACACAGGTTTTGACGCTTAGAAGAAAACTAGAACAAGCAGGCCTTGGTGATGGCGGAGGAATTACGACTGTTCGACAGCAAGGTTATAGATTTAGTCTTGATAATTTGCCTTCGTAGCTTTTCGTAGGTATTTGATAATTTATTCTGGAAGTTCCCATTTGTTCATCCCAAGCTTTGCTCCTATTTTGTGAGCACATGCATACCCGCTAAATGCCACTGCATTTAATCCTTGACCCGGGAAAGAAGAATCACCAACACAGTAGAGTCCTTTTAACTTTGTAGTATTAAATGGCATAGGAAGAAGACCAGGTAATCTCATTGAAGGTATTGGCCCATAACTGCCTTTGTTTCTAGCAAGAAACCTTTTATGTGTTCTTGGACTACCTATTTCCTTGTGTAAAATATTTTGACTAAGGTTTGGAAATAATTTTTCTAACTTGGATATAAGTTTATCTCCATCTTCTTTCTTCTTGTCAAGATATTCTTTGTTGCTTAATCCCTCCCAACAATCCATTGATGAAGGAGTAAAGGCATGAACAATATGACTATCTGAAGGTGCTAATGATGGATCTAATAGAGTTGGGATTGATACAAAAGTAACTCCTTGTTCATGTTCCATTTCTTCCCATTTATCGAGAAGCAAGTGATGGCAATGAGTATTCGAAGGAATTGAGTCTTTACTTACTCCCAAATGAAGAGATAAAAATGAAGGAGATGGGATGTATCTATTTTTCCATTTTGTCTCAGCTGTTGGGGTTTTATCCGGCTCAACAAGTGGATCATTGATCCCTTGGCCACCAAATGTGTCCCATCTTGTGGCATTAGAGACTATTGTTTTACCAAAAATTTCTTCACCATTATCTAATGAAACACCTATTGCCTGTCCGTTCTCAAAAATTATTTTTTTAACTTTAGTTCTATATCTAATTTCTCCTTTGAAATTTTCAATTCCTTTCACTAGCTTTTCTGCAATAATACCAACACCTCCTTTTGGGTAGTTAATACCACCATAATGTCTATCAGAAAAGACCATTCCTGCATTTATCATAGGTGTTAAGTCAGCGGGCATAACTGACCAGCAAAAACATTCAATATCTATAAATTTTAAAAGTGCGGGATCTTTGATATGTCGTCTAGCAACATCTCCGGCATTAACTGGTAACCATCTAGCGAGCCCTATGCATGATAAGGGTGATTTGAAAAAAACTTTCATTAGATATCCTGGATCCTCTATTGAAAGTAAAGGCATCGAATTCAGACAATTAAAAACATCCCAACATGTTTCGTAGAAATGATTTATTCCTTTCTCTTCATGGGGAAATAAATCAATTAGCTTAGTAATGAATTTTTGATAATCTCTATCAACTGTAATTTCTAAATGATTAGGTAGATGATATGCCAATTGTGTGGGGTCAGGAATAGTTTCACATTCTTGGCCAACATCTTTGAGAGCTCGTGTTAGTAAATTTGTGTACCCCTTTTTACCAAAGCCGAAAATCATAGATGCTCCAACATCAAACGTAAATCCTTTTCTTTTAAATGAACCACCACTTCCACCAGGGATTTTGTACTGTTCCAGTACAAGAACTTTTGCACCCTTGCTTGCTAGTTGACTTGCAGTCACTAATCCACCAAGACCGGAACCAATAACTATCGAATCCCAGTTGCAAGAAGTTTTAGTTTTATTTGTTAATTGAGTCATGATTTTAAAGAAATTTTTTAATTGGACAATTGAGTAGGTTTTTTATCCAATAATGTTTCTCTTAACTTATTTATTTGACTCAAAGCTCTATCTCTATATTCTTTGTATCTTTCACGTTTGTTGTGAACTCTATTCTGGAGTTCAGGCAGTAATCCGAAATTGGCTGGCATAGGTTGAAAGTGTTTTTTATTTTGAACTCGTAAGCTTGCTTGACTATTACTGACAAAGTTTGTTAATGCCCCAATCATGGTAGACGATGGCAAAGTAATTGTATTTAATCCCTTTGCTAACAGCGCTGCGTTAGTTCCTGCTAACCAGCCTCCAGCTATAGCTGCAGCATACCCCTCTGTACCAGTTAGCTGTCCAGCCGCGAATAAAGTTTTTCTATTTATGAACTGAAGTGTTGGCTTTAATAGCTTTGGAGATTCAAGAAAAGTATTTCTATGCATTACTCCCAAGCGAATAAATTCTGCATTCGATAAGCCAGGAATCATTCTGAAAACACGTTTTTGCTCGCACCATTTTAAATTTGTTTGAAAACCAACGAGATTCCATAGTTGACCTGCTTTATCCTCTTGTCTTAATTGAACGACAGCATGAGCTCTTTTAAGCCTTCGGAGACTTCTGTCGTTTACATCTCCCCATCTTGGATCCCAGAGGCCTATTGGCTTTAATGGGCCATAACGCATAGTCTCTAGGCCTCTTTTCGCAAGCTCTTCTATGGGAAGGCAGCTTTCAAAAAAAAGAGCTGATTCTTTTTCAAAATCCTTTAGTTCAGCTTGTTCAGCTTTGATTAACGCAGAGTGGAATTTTAAATATGACTCTTCATTCATCGGGCAATTAATGTAATCAGCATCGCCTTTGTCGTATCTACTAGCCCGAAATGCTGTAGAAAAATCAATGCTTTCCCCAGTAATTATTGGACTAGCCGCATCAAAAAAATGACATTCTCTTTCTCCTGTGAATTTTTTGATGTCTTCAGCTAGCGATTCGCTTGTTAAAGGACCTGTGGCCAGAATTGTAATTTGTTGAGCATTTGGTAGGCACGGACATTCATCTCTAATGATTCTTATTAGGGGATGAGAGGAAAGTTCATTTGTGATTGATAGGCTGAATTGACTTCTGTCTACTGCAAGTGCCCCTCCTGCAGGGACAGAGTGTTGATCAGCTTTTGCGATGACAATAGATTTTAAATTTCTCAACTCTTCTTGTAAAAGTCCTGCAGCTCTATCACTACTAAGAGCTCCAAAGCTATTGCTGCAAACAAGTTCAGCGAATTCGTGTGAGTGGTGAGCTGGAGACTTCTTCTTTGGTCGCATTTCA
>QCPD01000016.1 GCA_003209755.1 Prochlorococcus sp. AG-436-C14 | reverse complement strand
ACTAATTAGAGAGATATTTATTGAATGATTAGATTTATTGATCATTCTGATAAGTATAAATCTCGCGAACTGGTTAGCCCTACCTTGACCGGTTCACAAGATTTAGGGCTTCTATTTATGTTTAAAACATCTATCAAAACATCCCAAAACTGAACATTTAGTCATGCTTGCTATCAATAAAACTACTGCTGCAAAATTAATTGTTTTAGGATTCTTCTGCACTACTTCTATTAGCTGGTGCTTACGAAGTTGGTAATGACGTATTTACCTAGCTATTGATAAGTAAGAAAATATTTAAATTTTATGAATCAATGCATCGAACTAAAAAAGAGTAATTCACAAGTTCCTATCAAACTCTTTAACTGTTAAGTCCTATTGCTCTAACTCTATACAAAACCTATAAGAGATTTATAAAGGAAAGACTGATTATGACTAATCTTCCTTAAAGTTCCGCAAAATGAATATATCTAAATTCCTATTAATTGATGCAGCTTTAGCAATTGCAGCAATACCACTTCTATTTTTACTTCAAGGTGGCAAAAGAAAATCTCCCCTTTTGAGAAATTCAAATAAAGAAAAACTTTTAAGAAAGTCTTCTGTCAAACTCCCAGATAAACAAAAACTTGTAGAACTGGAAAAACTTGCAAAGTATCAAGGTAGTGGAATTGAATTTGATTCGCTTCTTGGAGATTGGAAGTTTGCCTATGTATGGAAAAAAGATAACGGCGAAGAAGATACTGTTTTCAGTTCATTGCTTAGAGTATTCTCTGCAAACATAGAATTCAAAAAGGAAATCTCAGATAAGAATTCACCTGAATTTCGTGTTATCGCATCAATTCAATTTGGACTTTTCACCATTGAGTTTTCAGGTTGTGGTTGTTTAAAAGGCAAACAACCTTTATTAGAATTCTTTTTGAACCTAATTGAGCTGAAATCAGGTTCAAATACGTTATTGAGTAGATCTATTAAAAAACCGGAAGAAAAGGAAAAGTCATTTTTTGCTCTAATCGCATTAGAAGAAAATGGGAAATGGTTTTCAGCCAGAGGTCAAGGCGGTGCGTTGGTGATTTGGTTGAAAGACTGAATTTAATGAGTAAAGCTAATCATATTGAACTTAAAAGTCATTAATTTTCTAATTCTGAATAATACACAGTTACAAATAGTGAGAGTAAATGGGAGAGAGCTTTACGAATAAATAATTCGAGGTGGCAATCATTCATGAATTTTATATAACTTTCTAATTGAAACGCATTTAAATTTAATACGGCTTAAAAAAATATTTTTAATGCCAGAGGAAAAAGAGATTGGACGTGCTGCAGATAGGATAAGTAAAGTATTAGCTAGTAAAGAAATTATTGAACAAGCTCAAGCTTATAAACAATATCTTTGCAGTTGTTTGCTTTGTCCCACTCCCTAGCAAATGGAGTATCAATTATTTCAACAAAAGCTTCTAAGTTGTGACGTTATAGAAGCAATGTGATTTATGGTCATTAATTTTATTTAAATCATAGTAAATAACGACTCCAAAACATATTCCTTGACGACTTTTCAATCGTTTCTTCGTAGTAATCAAACGAACAATCAAATGTACATACAATAAAAAGTCTATAATTTAATTAGACCCTGCTGTAACCAAGCTTGCTTTCAAAAATTTTCAATGGCAATCCAGTTGCTTGCATGGCAGCCTTACATTTATCTCCCACAGTTCCATAAACCTCAACAGTGAAATTATCTCCAAGTTCTGCATGACCCTGTAAATATTCCCCTACAGGTGGATTTGCTAGATGAGCAAGGAAAGACTCATCGTTTTTATAAACTTCTGACCAAACGAAACAAAGAGGATTCTCGGGATCTTGATCAAAAGTATGGTGCAACATTCCTGGTTCTGAATCCTCAACAGCCTTATCAGTTTTAGCCGCAAGTAATAAATATTCTTGAACTTTATCTGGCTTAACTTGAATACGAGCAAGAAGAATGAAGGGTGTTTCAGCTCCGAATGACATTAATTTTTCTTAGTTGCCTTCACCATTGCATATTTATTTCAAAGTTGTTGTATGGGGAAGCCTCCTCATCAGGCTCTTCTGACATAAGTATTTTAAATTTAAGAAAACGCGGATCTTCAAGTTGAGGGCGTTAAAAACAAAAACAGACTTGAACAAAGTGCTACTTTCTCAATGGATTTAGGAGGAGAAAGATATCTGATATATATGATTTAGATCCTTAGATAGGACATTTTCATTACCAACCGAACAGCGTTAATACTCAACTTTCTTTTTTTACATAAACAAAATCTGTTCTTAGTTGCCAAGATGTATCATAAGTCTCTACTTCGACTATAGATTCTTATACAAAAGATACACATAGGTAGGCTTTTGAGCTCCTTAAAGCTGCGAGGTCAATGCCAGTCGATTTAGCCGATAAGCTGCAACATATAAAGCAATTGAGATTTAATTATCAACTAAAGGCTTTAAGAAAAAGAATCAATAAAAGGATTACATAAGGAGGTCTAATAAAAATTTTTTATTGTTGCTGTAAAGGATTTATGAAGTCCTCTCTTTAAATTGATCAGGTATTGGGAAATCTTCTCGTATTTGTTTTAAACGTTTTTTGTAAATAGTTTCATAATCTGGATCACAGCTTTTATATGCATTGTAATTTTGCCCTTCAAAATCTTCTTCTTTAATTAATTCTTCTACTTGCTTAATAAGGTCTCTATAGATATCTGCTCCAACAATCTGTTCTTTAGTAAGTTCGCTTCGATGAGAATCACCGTATTGAATAATCCCTTTATAAGTAAAAAGCCATTGCCTCCTTGCCAGTGGATCTAAGGCGATAACTTCTTTAACTATAAAGCTTGTACAAAGTTTGAACTTTAATTCTAAATCGTTAGTTTCAATCAAAAGGAAGGAGCATATCTACCCTAAATTGTAGATAACAATTTTGGAATTCCTTCATTCGGTTTGAATACCTCAACAGTATTGGTTTTGATTACGTTATTAGTTGAGTAATTTTGATTCGTTTTTTTCTGCATCTCCGAATTACTCGCCAAGAAGAAAACTCCCAATGCAGCAATAAATGGGAAAAGGGTTTTTATGATTTTCATTAGTTTATTCAAGTAGAAACGATCTGTTCAACCTCTAGGGAATTTACTTATTCAATAAGATCAAGAGTATAAACAGTATCTTTGCAGTTATTTCTTTTGTCGAACTCTTTAGCTTCTCGCTTTCTAATGATGCTCCAAATTAATCCATATCAGTGATATGGATTAAGGTATGATTTTATGGTCGTTTACTTTTACCAACTCATAATCACTCACATAATCCTTAACCAAGCAACTAAAAAAATTCTCAGTAATTTCCTTTTCAAATTCTTCAAAAGTACATCTAAAGGTTGAAATGATTAGCGTATTCATAAAAATGATTAGAACAATAGTTAGCATTACATTTTTTCTATAGCTCTTAGGTAGGGATGGATATCTCTTTAGGGTACTCTGACATATCAGGAAATAAATACTTTCAGTCCTTCTGGAGTATGACGGTGGAGAATTTAATTAGCCTTTCATAGCTTCTTCAATAATAGAAATCTCTCTAGTGTTTCTTCTATTAAGTCCACGCAGATCTAATTGAAAGCGGATTACTTCCAATGCAAGCTTGTTAAATCGAAAAGTAGCTTGTACATAACCATGTGAGTAATCAGATTCAAAATATCCAAAACCTTTCAAGTCTTTCACGAGTAAATAGCTATCAAAAATTTTGCTATACCATCTGATCAGCATACTGTTATCCATAATGTCAGCTATAGCGACACGGGATATAGTCTTAGTTCTTACTGCAAAGTAATCATTAAGATCTTGGTAAATCGGTAAAAATAATTTCATTAACCCTTTCTAGCTGAACTTTATCAACTCTTCTTCTTGCTCTAAGCAAAGTTACTTTAAAAAAGCAAAAACAACAAAAGGAACCAAATGAATAAAAAATGAGGAGAATTGACACCATCAGTTGCATCTCCATCCATTCTGATCTTTATCTCATAACATATGTAATAGGTAATCTATTTTTTAAGGCTATAAAAAACATAGGAAGCTAATTAGCTCCCACTATTCTTTAGGACTATTGATCGATGGTTTCATTTGCTAGCGCAAGAACAAGATCATTGCTATCAAGGCTTTGGCCAATGGCAGCAAAACCTCTAAACAATCAAAAAGTTGAGTTGCACAAATCCGAAACTTTGATTGAGGATATTGAGGAGCAAAACAAGTGTTTCTTGGAAGCAAGCAAGAATGGTGGGATGTGGTTTTCTTAGGGCGTTGATTTAAAGGCAGGATGGGGATCTATCTCTAAATGATCATGGTGGAAGGATTAGGACCTGAGATCAAGTGCTCCAAAAACAAGAGTATAGTTATAACGAAATAAAATTAATTAGAAGATAAAAAAGATAAAAAACTATTTAGGTGATCCTTAAAATTAAGAAAAGACCTGAAACATAAATATTGAACTCTTAAAAAGCAATTAAATTATTGAACATTCATTATTTATTTACTTTGCTTTTTCTTCAATGTATTTTTTAAGGGTATAACCATGACAATCAAATGGATATTCTGCCCTGGTCATCTCGCTTGACTGAGTCTTATCAGCATCATTACCTCTAAATTTTCGACAATCACATATAAAATCGATCTTACTCCCATCTTTATAATCTTTTACTCTCGCCTTGAGCCATTCTTTTGCTTGCTCAGGCATCTCATTACAAGCAATCCATGACCCCCAGAACAATGCATCAAACATTTGTATTGCTTCTGCTCTTTTATTTGGCCCTGCCAAGTCCTCACAAAAATTTCTTACTGGACAGTCTTTTCTACTTATATAGAACTTTTTAGCTTGATTCTCATAACCTCTAACATATTTTTTTTTATTATTTACTGCGTCCAAAGCAGCATTTAATTGATCGCCGCCAAATGTATTGATTATTCGCGCTTTATTAATTGAGATCTCACCAGTTAGTCCCGTTTCACTTTCAGTAGTGAAATCATCTCTCCTGACATCAAATTGTCCAAGTACTTCAATTTGTTCTGTCATCTAGGTGCAACTATTCTTCCAATAATTTAATGATTTTAATCTAATTTGTACAAATCGAACTATGGATTAAAGAGAAAAGTCCTTTTAATTATCAATTGATGGTTCTTCCCAATCATCTCATTTTTCGAAAGAATTTTACCATTTCTGACTTGGTACTCTAATCCAATAAATTGATTGCTTAATAGATCCGTTTGACAAACTCTTTTGGAAACTCTTTTTATTTTCCATTTCCTTTGCAACCCACCATCAACTTTTTTCCAATCTTTTGCCCACATGAGATAACTTCCTCCATCTTGCACCCATTGATCACATTCTTTTTTAGCCTCGATTTCATCAAAAGCATCAGCAGTCAAGGGAGGGGAAAGAATCAAACATATTGCGAACATAAATAAGCGTTTCATTAGGCAATCATAATTTGAAAGTTCATATCTCAACCAAATCAAGTCGTGTAGACAATCCTCTAGAAAAGATAGTGAATAAATATAACATTCACGTATCAAGGAGAGGCTCTCAAAATTAATTAAGCTTGTGTCTAAGGTTTTATCAGATTAAATTTATAAATTTCTGATTTGGTGCTGAAGCTGTTAGAACTAAAAGGGTATGACTAATTGATTTTTATACCATTACAATTAAAGCCACTGCATTGAAGCTTAAATAAGAGCGATAAAACAAAATGGTGGAAACTAGGAGCCGCCTTATCTAATCCATGAATATTAAAATCTTTGATTTCCATTAAATATTTAAAAAATCATAAGCCAAGAGAAATCATGTAGTGGCTTTAGTTAAGAGCAGCTTTAGATAAAACTTGTTTATTGGCTCCTTTAGCGAACAAATTTTTAGGTAAAATTCATCAAAATGTTGAATTATCGGCTTATAAGGGTTCAGATCCTTTTTTTTTTTTCTAAACGATTACTGAAGTACCAACTTGAAATGTACCAGCCAAAATAAGTAACGCAGGAAGGTTCCAGATAATTAAAACTTTCAAAGCAGTTTTTTTATAAGTAGCGGCAGTCATTTTGATGTTGGAGAGAAATGTTTTTTGGAGAAGCGCAGATTAAAAATCTGATATAACTAAGATAAAAACAAAGGTGGTTTGAGTGAGGTTCGGTCGGGGTAGGGCTAACCGTGGAATTAATTTTTCTTATGGATTTACAGAGGTGTTAACTCTGCATCATGTAAACGAGAAAACCGGTAAAAAAAAGTTTTCCAACTACAAAATAAGGAATAATTTTTTTATTCTTGTTTCATGTATTGCTTTATTAGTTAAAATCATATAAGACCTAAATTCCCAAAAGTGAAACCAACTCCGCAGAAGAAAGCAAATTCAGCTAAATCTCTGCATCCTGATGGAATTGAATTTAATGCAACGTTAATTCGTTGAGCCATTTGACCTTGTACTCGCAGGTTAGCTTTGAAAATTACCATAAAATTAGGAACAAATACTCAGACACGTGACAGTTCAAGAGTGGGGTTCAAGAATTAGTAAACCTTATGATTCAGAATCTCTTTAACTTCAACGTAGTTGTATAAAAATAGTAAAAACGCGCTCCAAAATAAATTTTTCATAGAGCAGCATCCTTAAAAAGCTCTTTTCAATTATTTTTTATTTTAGGGAGTTAGGACTAGATTTCTTTAGCTAAATATTCAATATAATTTTTCAAAGTAAAACCATGAGAATCATCATTCCCTTTTACACAATCAATATCATCAATAAGGTCTAAATTATGCCCCGCCATTAGCTCCTTTACTCTGGCATTAAACCAATCCTTGAGGGGTTTCTCTATAGCATCTTTTTGATGTTGGGACCATAGATAAGTATCAAAAGCTTTTACAGCATCCTCTCTGCTCCACTTTGGTAGACCAAGAAAATGATTTTTAACAGGAGAATCTTTTCTATTGATGTAATGTTTTTTCGCATTCTTAGACATTCCTCTTACATACCGTTCTCCTGCATGTGTATTTTTAACTAACAACTGACCTGCCGTATTTTCATCTTTAACTTGAACCTCTCTCCTAAGATCCTTTTGGCCTAGGACTTGTATTGGATCCATAACTAATTGGGTTTTTTAGGATCACTGAATTTCGACCGTAAATTATTGAATATATTTTTCCAATAATTAATCACAGAAGAAGGAATAGGTTTATTTATGGGCATTTTGCAAAGAGAGCTTCAAACATTATTTTTAGCTGCTATTTACGCTTAGACAGAATTCGTTTCAATTCCTCACATGAACAAATTTGATTTCGCTTAAATAAACGTTTGCGACTTGAAAAGGTGTGGGAGTATCTGGGTTTCTTACTCCTCCAACATATGAGAGAACTTTCGTAATCTTATCTTCTCCAATAAGAACAATATATCTCCAGGTTTAACTTTTAAAATTTCAAGTTTATTCATCTTTTTCTTTTTTCCTGTTTCTGATTAATGGGTTTTGTGGAAAAAAGAACGTAACTAATCGACCAAAGAAAAAACTTCCTAATAAAACGAAGCCACCACCGCCAACATAAATAAGTAGGTTCGATTGTGTAGAGGATGCAAGGATTGGAATCATTATTTTTTTTATTTCCTTCCAATCAAGATAAAAGATAGTGCCACTGATACAAGAACAATATCAAGAAGCAAGTGAAAATTGATATCCATACTTATTTAAAAAAGAAAAAAATTTGCTGAATGTTGCAGGAAATGATCCAACTATCAAAGCAAACACACCAAGAAAAACTGCGACAATCGCAGCGTCTACAAAAAGATCTTGCCAGTTGTATTTCATAAACCAATCATATTACTTTTACTGTTGAATTTTTATGGGATAAAAGACCCGTTGCAGCGACTGAGGTAAATCTTGCCTCACTGTCTAACTCTCCCTCGATTCTGGTAGCAATAGTAATTTTCTTAAAGCAAGAATCTATGATGATCCCCCATGCCATCAAGTGGGTAGTCGTTTTCAAACTGTTCAACAACTTTAGTTGAAACATTAAATTTACTAATTAAGATAGAGATCCTTTTCTTAATCAAACGAGAAATGAATGCCATAAAACTTTTCAAGTTGTGCTCTTTATAACTACAAGCCAGACACTTTCAAGTGCTTAATACGGAAAAGAAGTTTTAATTAGGTACAACAAAATAGAAAGCGTGAGGTTTCTCAACCATTATTAGGCAATGGCCTATTTGTTAGACGAGTGTTTATATATGAGGGCAAACTTAGACACTCTTGCATGATTTATTTCTATTACTGACAGGTTTAACTAATCCAGGAGGTAAGGGAGATTTTCTAACTGGTTGGAATCATCTGTTCCTGGCCAGCCAGGAACTTTCACTTGTCAATGTTCTTCTGGCTATTAAGCTGAATTCTATTGCGAAAAAGGTGAAAACCCCAATATATCTGATTGCTAAGGAGTGGACTATGAGTTAATTAATTGATAGCCTTTCACGAGGTTATATAGTCCCCAACCAAAAGCTCCAAGTACAAGACCATAAAAAACAAATGGAACAATTGGATTTTTATACAAAAAAGACCTAACTTTTTTTTGTATATTTTCTTTATCAAGTACGGGCAACTTTAGCTCAACTGGTTTTTCTCTTGGAGGAAGTCCCAATTCTTTTCTTCTTTTAGCTTCTCCCATAAAAAAAGAGGACGTAACCTTCTAAAGATAAATCGGAGTGGAGCTTTGGCTTAAAAAGATTTAGACGGTTTAATAAAAAAAACATTCTCTAAGCATGACTGAAAAAGTTGACCCAAAAGAATTTGAGGCAGCATGGGAATCTGTTATGGCTTGCGTGGATGGGATGAAAAAAGAGTTCAGTTGGTAAAAGGATGTAATTGCCAAGATGCTTAGAGAACTTGCTGAGCAAGTAGAAATCGAATAGGACTAAAAAATAGACTATGATGATTTCATCAAGTTAACGGCTTAGCTGAGCTAGCAACTTCTAGCTCAGCTAAGGTCTAAGAATTAAAAAAGCCTCCCCTAAAAAGGAGGTTTTTGCTGAGTTACTGTGATTGCTGATATGAATTAACAATCTCTATAATTGCCTCAGCCTGAACCTGATCTATTTCTCCAGTATCCAAATTTGATGTATTAGGGATTCATATGGATCTTTAGAACCACCAACTTTCTTAATTAGCAAGTTTGATACATGCACAATACATTATGTGAATACTGTCGAGGTAAAGCAAATAGTTAATTCTAGAAAGAGATATTAAATTTATTCTGAGCAAATGAGACAGGAACTTAATCATCAAGAGATAGCGAGAAATTTAGCAAAGGCGATGGCAGATAAAGCAAATGAAAGGAACTTAGAAGGTTGTACGTAGAGACAATGTTTCAGCGGTTCATCTCAATGAAAAAAAGTGAATTATCTGAGCTTTTATGGCATGGATAATCCAACTCACACACTAAAGTTTTAAAATTTCAATAAAATTTTTTAATCACAAATCATGCAATATCGTTTTGGTCTTACTCTTTCGGAAATGGGAATAAGTCCTCTTTTAATCGCCATAATAATTTCCTTTAGCATTTTATTTATCGTTGCATTTGTTCTCAGCTCAAAGAATATGGATAGTGATGGAATTATGAATTGGATGATGAAAAAGCCGGAAGACTGGATAGGAAATAAAAAGTCATAAAGTATCATTCAAGTTTTCTCGTTTTATAATTGCCGCCTTACTCTTTTTACTTTTGGATGTCTCGCTTAATGACCGCTATATAAATTACGAATGCAACCCGAACAGTTAATCGAATAATCCTCGGCCTAATTTGTATCTTTCTATAAGCATTATGAATTACTACAATAATTAGTAATAACAAAGAACTAAATAAAACTAATCTGAACCTATGTGAAGATAGAAATTAGCTAGAAAGGCTACATAGCAAATAATGATCTGAAATTATTCCAAGTACTAATTATATTATTAAATAACATAATTTATCAAATAAGAAACATTTAACCATCTAACTAGAATTACTAATTTGTATTAACTAAAGCTGGTGAGTTTACCCATCCTGTAAATCTCATTATCAAGCTAGATTTAGGATATTACTAATTAACTTTTCATGAGTCCAAAACCTTATGATTTAAAGATACTTATTAGAAACCACAGCACTATGAATATTGAAGAATTAAAAGCAAGTATCGATCACTGGGACGAAAATATTAATTGCTCCAACCAACTTGAAATCCTTGATCTTGCAACAAAAACGAACTAGAACTTAAATTCAAAGAGAAGCAAGATAAATAGAACTCCTAACAAAAACTCTTACATCTTGATCACGAGTCGGCAGATGGGATTCTATTATTAGAGGGAGTCTCAAACAGTTTGCTGAATCCAATAATTAAAAGTCAAATCAGTACTTTATTTGTGCTGAAGAAAGAAGAAATAAAGAATAAAAATAAACGTATAAAAGAGACAATATCAGGTAGCAAATATGACCATGTCTTTTAAAAAGTACTTAATAGACTAAAAACCATTAGAAAACAATTATAAATTGAGATTAACTTTCAAAGGTTGCATTAAAGACAATGGCGACAAGAAACAACGATAAGAAGACAGATGTGTGTAACCAGGCCTGGGTCTCTACGATTTTACGCTCAGAGACAGCAGTTCGAATCCACATGGTTTCTACCAACCGGAACAGATAACGATTTAGTTACTACTAAAAAACAATTGTAAATCCACCAATTAACACTCTTTGTTTGAGGTTGTTCCCCATTCACAAGAAAGTTCACATTCAGTCAAATTTGTTTTCTCAAGACGACTTAATATCCTAGCCATGTCTATAGAAGAGAGACTTCCATCAGAATTCCATTTGAGAGTTGTTTTACGTTGAAATGGAATGTTGTCATTCTTGATTGTAGAGGGTAAAAATTTAACACTATTGTTTTCGATAAAGTCTAAATATGATTTTGCACTATGTAGATCCCCTGTGTAAGTGCAATGATTTGCAGAACAAGCTCTAAAGATTCTGCCTGATAAGGCTTCTATGCAATGAATCGATCCACCATGCTCAGTTACATGGAATGGCTTTTTAAAAGACATAGCTAAAACTCCATTTCTGGAATGAGGAGCATTTTTGTATCAACAACTACAAATTGCAATAGGTTTTAATGCCTAATACCGAGTCTAATCAACCTAATTTCATCTTTAATCGCTTTCATATCAGCTTATTTGTTTTGAATGATTGAACCGTTAACTATTTCTTCTTTTCAGCAGTTTGCCTTGAAATACTTCCGTGCTATTTAATGACACTCCCACTAATCCCATTTAAGACCTTATCAATCCATCCTTTTATTTATAGTAATTCAAAAGATCAATAATAAGGACAACCAAAAGTACGCCTCCAAGAATAAAGGGCAAAAAAGGATACTTGGCTGAGAGATTGCTTATAAAACCAGCTTGCTTTTCATCTTTGTTAATCTTCTTTTCTCTAGGAGGCAATCCCAAATCTTTTCTTCTTTTGGCTTCTCCCATATTTAGTAAAAAAGGGCTAATGTCTCCAAGATAAATCGAATGTCAACCAAACTTCAACTGTATAAAACCTCTATTTGATTCATGCATCCCTCAACTTACATAATGCTGATACTGGTATCAGTTGAATAAGGTTCCATATAAATACTGATTGCCATATAAATTATTTTTGTAAAAATGGATACAAAATGAGAGAGGTACAAATTGGTCCTCAAAAAAAAATTAATTACTAAATCATCCGAAGTCCAAACAGGGACTTCGGAGGCAAGAATAAGAAATGACCGTCAAGCAGTTTTTCAACTTGTACGAGACTTAGTGCAGGCTCAATTTAATCGAGGAGACGAAGAATTAACCAAGAGACTTTGGCAAGATGTCGCAGACAGAGAGATTGATCTAGACCGTGTAATAAATCTTATGTACACCTGTTCTTTTCATGAAGACGATTATGAAATGACCAAAGTGGATGAGACTTATCAAAAGAAAAGTATGTTTGGTTGATAAATTACTATCAAGCAGCCTATTTCGATAGGAATCATTGGGGTTGGCATAATTCAGTCCATTTTTTTGTCTGATTCAACTAGAACAGGTATAAAGAGTTTGTATTTATATAGCTTTATGCGCCGTTTTTTACTTCTTGCACTAACAGCTGGAATTTCTATCCCAATAGTTGCTTGTAATCCAAAGAAACAATCATCCCTTGAACCTGTGGTTGTAGAAACCCTTATTAGTGCGAATGAATCGTGGAATGGAGATTCTTTTAAGTATCCAAGAGGGCAAGCAGAGATGAAACTCGAAAAAATAACTGCTCAACCTGGTTTTAAAACACCTCTTCATTTACATCCACAACCAGGAATAATTTATGTACAAAAAGGATCTCTTTATTGTGAAACTAGTGACGGACAATCCCTGACTGTGGAGGCTGGTGAAAGCTTCGCTTCATCGCAGGACACACCTCATTATTGTCAAAACAGTGGTAATGAAGAGATGGTGGTTTTTAGCGCCTCAGCAGGAGCTAAAGGGAAGAAAACAACAGTTCTGACTGAATAAATAAAACGCTTTTTGCATGAACAAAAGTTGTTAGAGACTGTCACGAGGTATAATGAGAGGTATTAGCTCAATTTTTTTACAGTTATTACATAACTGTAAAAAACAAACATAAAAATAAAATTAAAAAAGTTAGCTGTTTACAAAAATACTTCTTTAACAAAAAATCTCTGATTAAAAATGACTCGAACCTTTATAAGAGTGAATCCTATAAGACAACAATGCCAATCAGGGTAGTCATCCTAATTAATTCAGTCAATAAATCAGGTCTAAAGTCAGAAACTTAACTGATTCAATTCTATCCTTGGTAGTCAATTGAAGAATTAATTGATACGACAACCAGTTTGAATTAAGCCTCTATCTAATAGACGACCAAGTTTCAAAGCTGTCGCTTCTTCAACTCTAGAAAAATGAGGCTGATTTGATGTCACCCAATTCATCTCATCTGAAGTGATAACTCCAGTTGAAATTGATTCAAGAAAAAGCAATCCAAGATTCATAGAATTTATTTAAAAGAATTAAAGATCATGCCTCAATTTGAATACTGATGCTCGGACCTTTATGAAACAAAAGACTGAGACCCATCACCCATGTCCGTAGGGGAAGGAAACATGCCTAGGGCCTTCCTCCTTGAAAATATTGCAATAGCTAAATTATGCAATATTTTTTAAGAATTTTAGAAAACTCTTTACTCTCTATTAAACAAAAAATTGGAAAATAAATTTTATTCTTTCTTTCTCCCAATACGTATTATCGGTTTTCTCTTCGTTTTATTGCAGAAAACAAATGACTTCAAAATTTCATTCATTTAAGAAAAAAGTTACGAAGGCAATCATATTAAGTACAAATAATCTACCAAGGGTCGAAACGGGATGTTTTTGAGGTAAATTTTTTTATACCTTAAAATCTACTCGAGGCTACAAGATTGAAACTTCAGAGCGATACTTTGTAGGTTCTTAATGTCACTTAGCTATAGGGATCATCGAAACAGGTTCTCCAAGTATAAATAAGAGCTCTGAAAATAAAATTAGTTCAAATCTGACGGAAGAAGTTTGTTTTCTTTGCGTTCCACAAGAGTTGCTTCGGTAGCAACAATCCAAGCCTTGCGAAAAGCTTCACTTCTTTCTTTAGCTTCAAAATAATTAGAATGATTAGGGGATACTTCGTAGTCAGTAAGCTTGGTCATCATTTTAATGGTTGTATGAGCGACGATTTCCTCGTAAACCGACAACGAGTATAGTGTGGGAGGCATCCCTTGCTGGCAAGCTTACACCAAATGTAGCGCTATCAACAAAAAAAGCTATGTGAAGTTTACATTGGGATCAGGGATCCTTAACAGTCTCCCCTAATTACATTGAAAAGAAAAGCGGAAGTACTGTTACTAATTAATCAATTAGCTAAAAAATCAAGGTTGTTCGAATGGTTCCTATCTATTCAGAGAGCTAATTAGTTACCTATGAATAAAAACGAAAGATAGATAAAGTTGGAGTTAGAAAACATTGCTTCCATTAACTACATGCGTTCTACTTCTGCCACGAGATGGGGCTGATCTTGATCTCTCTTGACTTGTATTAAGAATTTCTTATTCTTATCTTATACCTCTTGATGATTTTTAAAGAATGACTTTTGCGACGATATATAACTATAGTGATAGACGTATTTTTGATCTTAAGACTTTAGTGGAAGCAATTAGATTTATTATTGTTAATTCTATTTTGGCTTTTATTTTTTTATTTCTTACTCTTGAAGAATTTGAATGGTCACTATTTTCAAACAGAGAGAGAATTACAGATAAAGTTGTTGACGATACATCCTGGAATATCAAAACATTAATTTATTAGAAGTTTCGTTGGAGCTGGAGAAAGATAGGAAAGCACCACCTCAACAAAACATCAGTTTAAAAGAACTTCTTTTAAATTAAATTTCTTGAATAATACTGAAGAATCATAAATTAGATCAGGGACGGATGGTGAAACCTGTCCATTATTTCGCCAAAATCACAATAGCTAAAACGTTCAACATCGTTGCTTCAAAAATATCTCTACAAAATCTTAGTTATCTCCCACCCACCCAGTAACAAGAATTTCTTCTTTAGCTTAATATTATATTCAGATGGCTGGAATTATCGATTTAATAGCGAGTTTTATCATTGTTGCTGATGCATGAACTGGGAATATTCAAAACGAATTGGATACTAGGTCTCAAGAAAATTCAATGCTGGCAAATCTTTTTACCGAACCTAAAGTCTTGGGTTGGGCTGAACTTCTTTCAATCTTGTTAGCGATTACGCAATATATTATTTCCAATTTCAGGCGCGGGAACAAATTGATCAAGAACGAAAGGAACCTGCTCCAAAAGAAAATGTCGAGAATTTTGAAAAGACCTCAAACCTATCAAAGGAGAAGAACGACTACTGAAAATCCAAATAAAATGCGTATTAAATCACTGTTCATTTAATAAGTTTGTTGAAAGGAGGGAAACCGAGCAAAGAACCAAAAAGGGTATAAGCGAAACCTGCGTTCAAGGCTGTAGCGAACCACTCTTCATCATTCCAATAATCAAATGCTTGACGCAAAAACATAAGTCCAAAATATCCAATGGTCAATACAAAAATATTTTGAAGAGAGTGATTTTTAAATATGGGTTTCATAAGTCTAAAATTCAAAATCGCAAGGTTTATTGGTTCCCACTCAGTATTAAAGCATTTTCAAAAACTAATGACATCTTTTATATCGTAATACCATGGGTTGCTCTTTAATGAGCATCATCGAAGAGTTATTAAAAACTTGGACAGATGAAGTGCTTTTGATGAAACATCACTACTAGTTAAAGCCGTCGCTTGAATTAATTAATTCGGTCAAAAAGGATACTTCTCCTATCTTCTGATTTTTGATATGAATAAATTATGGATACACCTCTATTTTTAAAAGTCAGACCGGGTGACGCTGTTCTTTATGAAAATGACCAGATAGGAAAAGTTCTTACTTTTATTGGTGGCTCAAGAGATCCAGACGCACCGACACTCTTTGAAGTGGCCAACGTAGATTCTGGTGAAATTCGCTGGATTCATGGTGAGGAAGTAACCGACATAGTCAGCGAATATCGGACAACAATTAAAAAGCCTTCTTCTTTTTACGAACAACAACAACAACAGCAACAGCAATGAAAAAATAGAAGGGTTTTGTCCTTTAATAACAAAATCAACCGATTCAAGAAGATGATAAAACTTTTTTCGTTTGTTCTTGGTCTTCTTTTATTTTTCTGGCCTCTTTCAGTTTTAGCGAAAGATGTTGAGCTAATGCCTCAAGAGGAAATAGCTGAAGCACCTGCACTTGAACCGATGACGGAAGAGGCGCTAAACGATTTATTTGGAGAGGAAATGTATATAGGAGAAACTGATTGGCGTGGCAACAAGGTTTCAAATAAAAGGGACTACAGCAAGAAAAAGAAAAAATAGATTGGAAACCCTACATCAACCGAAAATCGGTTTTAGAGAACTTTTTTTAAATTAGTTTCAAGTGATGCCGTAATACGGAAGCCTAATCAAGCCAGATCGGTGGACGGTCGTAGAAATCCTGTCCTCTCTTCGGAAATTCATTAAAAGTTGGTCTGCACTTTTTTTGAGAACTAGAAGGGGCGGAATGTTCAACTTTTTCACTTCATAAACTTCCTCAAACAATTTTACAAAACCCTCCCTAAAATGGGTTTTCTTATGCCTAGTCTTCAAGCCATAGCCCACCGCCCTAGCAGTAGTAGAAATTACTACATAAATTTCAGCAATCTTTTTCCAACTCCACCCGTAGATGCAATAGCAATTCATTCTTTTTTTGATTTGTTTCTAGTGTCAGAGAAAGAGCAGCGTGATTCAATAGAAAAATTAATTCCACGATTAGCCCTACCCCAACCAAAGGTCTTCAAGAAAGGAATACTTTTTATTGTTACCTCCTCAATGATTCAGGTCTGAGTTCACTGTAAATTTTTTAACCTTTACTTGCCATGACATCAATTAAAAATTCAGCAGCTAAGTTCTTAGCTCTTTTCTGCATAACTGCTCTAATTTAAGCATCAGGTTAATTATATGTTGCTACTTAATAATCGTTTAACCATGTACGGAATTAACGAAGCAATAGATAATTGCAAGCCTGGCTATTTCTGCGGCTTTATTCATTGGCTTTTCAACAATCCTCGTTAACAGACTCCGTCAGTAAATATAATGACTTCTTCTACCAACACCAAAACAAATAAAAATTCATAGTTTGGACTAGATGAGTGTATTGGTGTTGCCAAGTTACCTTGTCAGCTTGTTGGTTTGTGATCACTGCAATCTCTTACTCTTTCTTAATTGTCTAAATAGCGTTAAAAAGAATTGATGGACTGAAGATTGATGAAAAAGAAATCCTCTGATTTTGATGAGTTCTTTGTGGCGACTGTCTTGGCTGATCTTTTTGATTCAACAGGTTCAGACGATCCAGATTTTGTTGCTCAAAAGATAGTAGATGGCCTGAAAGAAAATGGTCTACTTCATCATGAAGAATTAGATGATGACAAACCTATGGCTGCGTAGCGAGTCCCTTATAAAAATAATATTTTGAGGGTATATTCGACCTCGTTTTTTTCTAGCGTCACCTCTTAGAACTATGGAATGCCTACAAACATTCATCTCAACTAAGACCAAGTAACGATAGTAGAAACACCTTAAGATTTTAGTTGTGGAGTTAACTATCAACCAATGCTTTTCACTTATGACTATTACAACCTTTACCATAGCTTCCAAATTATTGGGTTATAGAAACTCATCGACGTTATACAAATTGAGAAAAGAAGGTCAGCTCGACTATTGTTTAGTTGAGATTGAAGGACTCACGCACCTCGTTATGAAATCCGTAGGAAAGACAAAAATAAGGATTATCTAGGTTCAATTCTGCAATGCAAAACTAACGGCGTTAAAAATAACCGCTATTAATGTATGGGATGGCTAATTGTTAGCTATTGACAAATCAACCTACTGTTGACTCATAATCCATTGGTAAGACTAGTGATTAACCTGCTCCACAACCTTTAGGGTTGACGCTAGGTAAATTCATAGTCCCTAGGATGACCCACATCTGTCTCATTAATAAGAACCTATTATCTTTCCTTGCTTATTAGAAAAGAGCGTTATCAATATAGACTAAGGATTCCATGATGATATTACTTGATGGGCTTAATCCATAAGGAGAGTCATCTACTAAGCTATTGTCAACATAAGGATTGCCTAACGAGGTAAACAGACCATCTCCTATTGATAATGTCTCTAATTGTTTATTGCAAACACATTCATCAAAAGAATCTTGATTAGATGTTGTATTCATAAGTACGGGAGCTATAGAGGGTAAACAGTCAACAGGAAGATATTCTGTAATCATGTCGTCGTAGCCAATATATGTGTAGGCGCCGCCACACCCAATGGCTTTAAGATATGATTTACCCTTTTCAAGATTTCCTGTGACCCATGGATCAGTGCTATCTGGCTGATAAAAAATCAAACATACAGAATAATTTCTAATCTCAGCGGTATAAGCTTGCGCAGCAGCTGTTCTGTTTTGAATACAATCTAAATCAGCGACACTACCCTCTGCGTCTCCATAAGTTACTGCATATATAAGGTCGTTCGCAATAGAGGCGAGTTGCATTTCACCGCTATTAATTTTGCCAACCCAGTAATCCAAACCTGAATCATCGCCTTCTCGATTAAAAAGATTTATATAAAACTGATTTATCTGATCCCTTACTGATAAGTCACCGTAAATATTCTGAAATTCACCTTGATGCCACATCGAAGCGGAAAATCCTTTAGTAGTTGTTGTGCCTACACTTAGCCAATAATCCATACCTTCAGGATCAGCAGGCCTTGAGAAGTAAGCGATATATAATTGTTGAAGTTGTGTAGCTGTAATGGTAGCCATTGTTTTAATTTAACAACTCATCAGTAAGAGAGAGAAGTCCTGCGGTCGGGGCGAGTAGTAAAAAGCGGTTCATTTATTGAGCCATCCAATTTTGTAAAACACTTCTAGTCTTCCTCCAATGCCTAAGACTTTCGGCTCCTAAACGATCCTTTACTTTGAAAGGTAATAGTTTCTCTTCTCCTGATGCAGTTTTATAGATGAAATACCAAATATCGTATGGGTGTTCCTCATGAAAATAAAGCCTTAAGACATTACTTCTTTTTATTATTTGTTTATCCATGACATTCATATAATCTTTGTGAAAAACAATCCAGCACTCAGAATATAACTTGTCTCTCATCTTTTCGATTTTGCCATCTTCAATAAGCCTTGTTTTACTTGGGCAAGTAAAAGTAATTTTTTCTGGGCCAATAAATTCTGCAGACGTATCACTAATACCTGGTATCGTCTCAGCTCTTGAAAATATAGGAGTTAAAAGTCCTAGCGATAAAATCGGTGCAAGTAATAAATGTTTCATTTTTAGAGTTTGTTAAAAGGAGGGAAGCCAAGCGCTACTCAGAAAACTCTGTCGGTCATCCAACAATTCAAAGTATCGTTGGTGCAATGAGTGGTGGTGGGTGCAAAAAAGATGTATTCGTTACTAGTAGCACTTTCACTTCTGAAGCAAAATCATTTTCAGACGGACTTACAGATGTACTTTAGTTTTAATTGATGGTATTCGCCTAGCAAAACTGATGATTGAACATTTCGTAGGTGTTCAAGCAAAAGAAACAATCCAAGTAGCAAAGATTGATCAGGACTTCTTTATTGGTTAAGTTTAAATTAATCCCTAACAAGGATCTTCATCTAAAAAAGATCCCTAATCCAGAAGGTGAATCTTCCGATCACAAAGATTAATCGATGTAATTAATGACGAAAGCAATAGAGGTTATTTTAGTTGTTCAAGCCGTTGAAAGTCTATTAAGAATTATTGATAGAGGTGTTACTGACAGATAAAACGCTGATCATATAAAAGATATTAAAGAATCTCTCAAGGCTCTGGAAGGAGGACGGGTTTTTGATGTTTAAATTGAATAGATCAACTAGAAATAGAATATGAAACGCTTATTTCTATTTACCATAACAACTGGGCTTCTCTCCTCTATCGCTTCTAAGGCTGAAATAAGTGAAGAAATTCACAAACGCTGTCTCGACGCTAGAGACTATTCAGGTTGCGTAAAAACAAACCAGAGTTCAAGCCTTAAGCTCAAAAAAGAAATGACTGGTATAGGCGTTAACCTTTTCCTAAACTCTGAAACTTCTGAAATAACAATACAATCAATTATTAATGGTACTCCTGCCTCTAATGCAGATATTGAATTAGGTGACGTAATTCTCAAGGTGGATGGAAAGTCAACGAAAGGAATAGGTATAGAAGAAGCAATTGAATTAATTAAAGGACCAAAAGGTAAGACAGTAAAATTAGTTCTTGGAAGAACAAACGAAAAAGGAAAAAGGAAAAATATTAAAATTCGCTTAGTTAGAGATACTTTTGAAATTCCTAATAATGAATCTCTGAATCAAATGAAGATAAGAGAATGGTTTAATCGAGAGTTGCCATCAGACTTAGACCTGATGTTGCAGCAAAATGGAAAATCATTGAGATAACAAGAAATCATCAAGGTTCTAGGTATTGAGATGACCCACAACAGTTACTTAAACAAAACCCTATAAACGCTCACTACCATAAGCAACAATATCTCCAGAGACAGGATCAGTAACACCAAGAACAGGCGATAGCTCCTTCATAAATCCTCTTACTTCATCCAAGTGTGCAATCATTTTTGGTCTTGCAATTACGAGTGCTTCTTTACTTTCCCAAAGTCCTACAAAGCAATAACTATCTTCTCCTGTTTGTGCAATGTATCTGTCGGACAAACCTTCGCAAATAAATTTTCTATGGACTTCAAAATATTGATCTACGCATTCAGGCTTCAACTTGAAGCGAACAACGTTCATAAATTTTGGTGCTGACATTTCTATCAACCTTCTAAGTAACTGGTAATAACGGTTGAATCATATATATGACATGTAGCTTCGACAACTTCTCTACTTGCTTCAAAAAAAAGCTTTTGCAATAACCTCTTCTGCTTGATGGATTACAACAACTGATTCAGGTTCATCTTTACTAACACCTCTTTATAAAGGTGTAACTGCATTGGCCTTATGCAATGCGTCAACGCCTGGACTATCAAAACCTTTTGCCCATTCTTCAAAGGGAACTAAAATTTTAAAAGTGAATATTGTTGTTTCTTGAGCCATAAAAATAATTACAACTAACTAGAAAGATTGCATATTTCTTATAAATTTTCATTTCAAAAGGCCATTTCTTCAGGCTCTTCTAACAAATATATTCCTAAAAAGTAATGTCTTTTACATGCGCCTTGGCATGGCTTTGCTCTGTGCTTATAGTTCCTTAATGCTCTTCATCTGGGCATTAGATACCAAGAGAACAGAGTCAAGCGTTACCGCTCTTACGGTTGGACTTGGAAAAAGTTTGCTGATATTTGTGGGGTAAGTCCAACAACTGCTAAGCGGTGGACTATGGGTTAAAAGATCTCATTATTCTTCCCTTTTCCACTCTCTGTACCATTGGCGATCATCAAGCCATCTTATTAGAAGCGAATTAATGAGTATGGATAAAATCAGAACTGCGTAAACAGAAAATCTTCCTGAATTAATAACGAATAGAAGAGTCGGAGGTACAGACATAATTGCTGCCGTAAGACAAGCTCTTCTAGGGGACATCTTAGTTCTCATAACTAGATCTTATCTTTTTTTAGTGCTTATAACTTCTCTCATTAAGTCTCTAATAAGCTATAATTTTATTTTTTACTAAAGCTATAAAAAGGAGACGTATCCTGTTTCTTGATTTTGACGATTACTATCAATTTTGCTCTTCCAGCTGACCACTAAAATACAAGATTACTGCTGTATAAAAAGATTTTCTTTGGTGTAACAAATAGGCCATAATAAGCCAAGGTTCGTCTTAGCTAATGTGTCTGATCTCTTATTCAAGATAAATATCGAAATTGATCAAGTTCAGAAAAGTTTTAATTGCAAGTCTGACCAAACCGTATTAGAAGCTGCCGCAGATGCAAATGTGGAGCTACCAAGTTCTTGCCTTGTAGGCATGTGTTGTACATGTGCCGCCTTTCTTAAAGAAGGCTCTGTCGATATGGATGCAATGGGGTTGAAGAGTGAATTGCAAGATCAGGGCTATGTCCTTTTATGTCAGGCCTATCCCAAATCAGATTTAAAAATAGTTGCGAATCAATTTGATGTTGTTTGGGATCAACGATAAATTTAAAAATAATCATAAAATTGATTTACAAGTATTAAAAAAGTTCTTTCATACCATGACTGTTCATCCAGATTACGAAATAAAAATCAACATAAATGAGTTGATAGAAAAAAGAATTCCTTGCTGTGATTTATTACATCCTGATCATTGTTTAACAGAACAACAGGTATCGGAGATAGCACATGATGTTAGTAAGGACTTAAATCTACATGACATTTATAAACAAGTTGATCAGCACATTATGAATTATGCAACTGCGGCTGGTGTTGATAATAAATCTCATTGGATAGAGCCAAATCTTCCCGACCTAGATAGGGATATGAAAGAAGAAGTAGAAATTGATTTTGAATAGTTAATTTGATTGTGTAGTGATTAATGCAATCAAATTATTAATACGCTTATATAAGAGAGTGATGTTTTGGAAATTTTTTAATGAGTGGAGACAATCAGTATGTTTATCAGCCTTTGAAGTTCTATACCGAAGAAATGACAGAAACAAAGAGAATTGCATTAGCTCACTTAGAAAAAAATTTATTTCCTGTCTCTAACTCTGTAATTTATATAGACCAAAAGCGCAACGAATCAAGACTTATTGAAGCTGCGTAGAATTACAAAGTAGAAACATCATTAGGGAATAGAACCATTTCATTATTGTTATTCACCTTAGAGACTAAATTATTTATGAGGTTCTAATAGTGACCAGGTATTGGAAGTAATGGGGAAAAGTGTGCGAACCCA
>QCPD01000015.1 GCA_003209755.1 Prochlorococcus sp. AG-436-C14 | reverse complement strand
GTCACCAATATTGTTCAAAGACAATATGCCCGCGCTGCAAAATAAAGCTTATTTCAATTATGGAGGTCAAGGTCCACTCCCAACTCAATCATTAAATGCAATAACTTCTAGTTGGCAAATAATTCAAAAATTAGGTCCATTCACAAATAATGTTTGGCCATACATTACGAAAGAAGTAATAACCACAAAAAATCTTATAGCGGAGATTTGCTCTATACATCCCAAGAGAATTGCATTTACTGAAAATGTCACCTCCGGATGTGTCTTGCCTTTACTAGGTCTACCATTTTCTGATGGTGATAATTTATTACTTAGCGATTGTGAGCATCCTGGGATAGTCGCAGCATGCAAAGAGTTAGCTCGAAAAAAGAATCTAACAATAGCAATACTTCCTGTATCAAAGTTATGCAATGGTAACGACAAGAAAGATGAGACGTATAACACAGTACTTAAATTGATAGATGAATATCTTCAAAAAAATACGAAGCTTGTTGTTCTCTCACATCTCCTTTGGAATACAGGGCAAATTATGCCAATTGAACTTATATCAAAAAGACTTAAAGAGCATTCAAGCAAACCTTATTTATTAGTTGATGCTGCTCAAAGTTTTTGTCATATTCCAAGCAAAGGTGCTTGTGATACTGCGGACATCTATGCGTTTACAGGACATAAATGGGCTTACGGGCCTGAGGGCTTGGGCGCTGTTGTTCTTTCATCAAGAGTTCTAGAAGAATCTAGCCCAACATTGATTGGTTGGAAAAGCTTAAAAGCTGAAGAAGGAATACATATAAATAATAAAGCTCCTTTTCATTCTGATGCCAGACGTTTTGAGATAGCGACTTCTTGTATCCCTCTTTTAGCTGGTCTCAGAAGCTCTCTAGCAATGCTAAAGAATGAAGGTAATGAGACTGAGCGCTTTTTTAAGATTAAAAGCCTCAGCTGTATCCTGTGGGAGAAACTCAACCAAATCAAAAAAATTGAACTTGTTTTAAATAGTCCTCCACCTTCAGGAATTATAAGTTTTACCATTAATGGGAACCATTCTCCTGAAGAGGTTGTCGATTATCTTGGTAAAGAGAATTTATGGATAAGAGTCCTCGAGGATCCTAAATGGCTTCGTGCTTGCGTTCACATAACTACAGATTCAAACGAAATAGATAACCTTGTTATTGGTCTTAAAAATTTCATCTCGACTAAGTAGTCAAATAACATCTGTTCTTAAAGATAGTGCTTTTCTAGCTTGTTCACGATCGTCAAAATAAATTGTCTGATCTTTTAGAATTTGATAATCCTCATGACCTTTCCCTGCGATTAAAACAACATCGTTTTTCTTGGCTTTTGCTATGGCAAATTGAATTGCAATGGATCTCTCTGGCTCAACAGAAATTTCAGAATCAATTGTTATACCTTTTTGAATATCTTTAATAATTTCGATTGGGTCTTCTTGTCGAGGATTATCAGATGTCACAACTATATAATCTGCAAACTTAGCAGCAACTTCCCCCATCTTAGATCTTTTACCTTTATCTCTATCACCACCACAACCAAAGACACAAATTAATCTTTTTTTCGTCAATGATCTCGATGCAATTAAAGCATTTTGTAAACCATCTGGTGTATGAGCATAATCTACTATCACTAGTGGATAGCCGTCTTTTACTTTAAATCCATCCATGTTTATCAGTTGCATTCTCCCTGGCACTCCAGGGAACTTGTTTAAAGCTTCTAAAAGATCATTTAATGGGAGTCCCCTTTGAACTAAAATTCCTACTGCTTGCAACATATTCATTAAATTAAACTCACCTATTAGTGGTGAAATAAAATTTCCCACCCCAAATGGCGTATGCAATTTTCCCATGTATCCGTCTTGCATAATTTGAAGATTGCTAATATATAAATCTGGTTTCTCTCTGGTTTGGGAGTTCTCTTTTAATGAACATGTCCAACATTTTTTGTTGAGCTCTTTTGCTAATATTGAACCCCATCTATCGTCTATATTAATTACTGATCTAGGACCATCATCGTCTATCAGATGTGATCGGAACAAACTAGCTTTAGCCTCAAAATAAGATTCCATTGAATCGTGATAATCTAAATGGTCTCTTGAAAGGTTTGTAAATATTGCCCCATTAAAATCACAACCAGCGACTCTATTCTGAGACAACGCATGTGAACTTACTTCCATTGCTCCATATTCAACTCCTGCCTGAACGGCTTTCCTAAGTTTTGCCTGCAAAGGGACCGCAAAAGTAGTTGTATATTTTGAAGTTTCCTCATGGTTAGGCCATCTATTAATTAATGTTCCAAACAAAGCGGATGGATGGCCAAGCGAAGTAGTCAGAAATTCAATTAAAAATGATGTAGTCGTTTTTCCGTTAGTACCAGTAATACCTATCAAACAAATCTCACTAGATGGCTTACCCCAAAAATCTGCAGCTAATTTACCCATAAATAGTGATACAGGCTCTGGGAGAATAACTACGGGGTCTTCGTTAGTTGGCGGATTTAAAAGAGAAGCCTTTTTACTAATAATGGCTGCACAAGCACCTCTCTCAATTGCTTTTGCCCAAAAGTTCCCCCCATCAACTTTTTCACCGTCTAAACCTAAGAACAAATCACCTTTTTCAATTTCTCTAGAATCAGTGGACAGATTTTTTATTTCTGGATTTGCTAACCCTGAGCGGACCTGAAGATCAATTGCTTTCAACAAAGTGTGCAGATAACGCGACAAAACAAACCTCGGATAATGAAAAATCAATGAAGGATCATTTCAAGTATAAAAAGATCTGCATGATTTTCATCACAAAAGAAATCTATTTACGATTCAGTAATTAAAAAGAAATTTAATCTTCTTCATAAAATAATTTTAGTTATTAAAAAAATAAATTATGTTTTTCTCTTTGAAATCAATAAAGAACTTTATTAAAAAGAAGAATTGGTTATTTTCTTAAACTTTTTTGTACAAAATATTCAAATTCTTTTGTATCCAAGATAAAAGCATATCTTCCTTTAAACGTGGTGAGACCCGAGGCAATTCAATCTTTTTTAACAATCTAGTTGAGTCAAGAACCATGACTGGAACTTCATTTGTATACTTCATTTGTATATCTAAAGACACTGTTTTACTATCTATGTCGACAATGGTAAGTTCAATAGAAGGGTTTAAATTATCTAGACATATCCTAGATAATTTTTTTTCAAGTGTTTGACACAAGCAGCAGCCTTTACGTGAATATAAGATCAATACCTCTGAGTTCATTTTTCTGGAACTGGGTCACACCCACATGGGGTAAAAGGATGACATTTACTTAATCTTTTCAAGGTCAGCCACCCCCCTCTCCACGGACCATGCTTATTAACAGCTTCTATCCCATAAGCACTGCAACTAGGGATAAATCGACAACTCGGTCCAAACAATGGTGAAATCCAATTCTGATAAAAGGAAATCAAACTAACAAAAACAAGTGCAATGGCTTTATTGATCTTTGTAAGCATCTTTAGATAGAATAATGAACTGGTGAATAAGGGGCCAATGGATTTATTCCAGACTACCCTCACCAGTAAACATCTTCTAAATTAAACCCTTATGTCTAGATACCGCGGACCTCGTTTGAGGATCACGCGACGCTTGGGAGACCTACCTGGTCTCACCCGGAAGGCCGCAAAAAGGTCTCATCCACCAGGTCAGCACGGCCAAGCCCGTCGCAAGCGCTCTGAATACGCGATCCGACTCGAAGAAAAGCAAAAACTTCGATTCAATTATGGTATTTCTGAACGCCAGCTTGTTCGCTACGTAAAGAAAGCTCGTGCTCAGGAGGGTTCCACAGGAACAAATCTCTTAAAGCTTCTGGAAAATAGGCTTGATAATGTTTGTTTTAGACTTGGATTTGGACCTACAATCCCAGGCTCAAGACAATTAGTAAACCATGGACATGTAACTGTTAATGGCAAGATCACTGACATTGCAAGTTATCAATGCAAGGCTGGAGATGTTATTGCTATCAGAGACAACAAAGCTAGTAAGCAATTAGCTCAAGCCAACTTAGAATTCCCTGGTCTTGCGAATGTTCCTCCACACCTTGAGCTTGATAAAACCAAACTCTCGGCAAAGATAACTGCAAAGACAGATAGGGAATGGGTTGCTATTGAAATTAATGAATTGTTAGTTGTTGAGTATTATTCAAGAAAGGTATAGGCACACATAGATTCTTTCTCATTAAATTTAATTATGGTGCCCCTTTTTTTAGGGGCTTTTTCATATTTTTCTATAGCCTATAGAAAAGCCACTCAAAGGATATGGGATCAGTAAAAAGAGACAAGAAGTTCAGCAATGGAGTAAACACAAGAGTCATTCATCACAAAGATAATTTTTCTGAAGGAACTGGTTCAATAATGCCGCCAATCTTTCCAACCTCAACGTTCGTTCATGGCAATGAGGGTGGCTTTGATTACACTCGTTCAGGAAATCCAAATTTTCGAATTCTTGAATCAGTTTTGTCTGACCTGGAAGAATGTCAATTCGCTAGTGTATTTAGTTCTGGAGTCGCTGCGATTACAGCAATAGTTTCCACTCTTCAGGCTGGAGACTTAATCCTTTGTGAGGAGAACCTTTATGGATGTACGGTGAGATTATTTGAACAGGTTTTTAATCGTTTTGGATTAAAAACTCAATGGATAGACTTTACTAAGCCCAATTTCCAAGAAGTCATTTCAAATCACAAACCTGCGATGATTTGGATCGAAAGTCCTACTAACCCACTCCTCAAAATTATTGATATTGAAGGGATTTGTCATTTCTCAAATAAAATGGAAATACCTGTTGTTGTAGACAATACTTTTGCAACACCTCTATTACAAAGACCTCTTAAACTTGGGGCGACCTTATCTTTAACTAGCACGACCAAGTTTATTAATGGTCACTCAGATGCACTTGGAGGTGCAGTATGCACCGAGAATCCTATCTGGAGAGACAAGCTAAATTTCGCCCAGAAAGCTCTTGGATTAAACCCTTCTCCCTTTGATTGCTGGCTTATCACACGAGGAATAAAAACTCTTCCACTTCGCCTAGAAAGACAAGTTAATAATGCATCCAAAATAGCTAATCAATTAGCCGATAATCCAGCAATAAAATATGTTCGATATCCTTTCAGGAATGATCACCCACAATGTAAATTGGCAAAAAAACAAATGGCTATGGGAGGAGCAATTGTTACTGCCACTGTTAACGCAACCCAAGCTCAAACCTATTCATTTTGTAAAAGTCTTCATTACTTCAAAATGGCAGAAAGTCTCGGAGGAATTGAAAGTCTTGTTTGCCATCCAGCCACAATGACACATGCTTCAGTGTCCAAGGAAACAAAATTAAAAATTGGAATTACTGATTCACTTATTCGGTTTTCTATTGGATGTGAGGACATTGAAGACTTAAGTGCTGATTTGAATCAAGCCTTAGGAACTATCTCTTGACTGAAAGAAATTTACTTATTGATCCTTGCTGGAGTGCCAAAGATTTAGGAGAGCCTCTACCAAGTAGACCACATGCTGTATCTGTTGCATTGCCTAGATGGGAAGATGTAATCGCATACGAAGAGAAGGTTCCAGCTTGTATAAATTCATTAAAAGCAATTTACCCTAGATTTGGATTTAATCCTTTTGTTGCAGAGATAGCTCGAAAATCACTTGAATTTCATGGCGAATCGAACAAAAGCAGTTGGCCTTACCCCAACAGAGCTTCTGCTTTAAGTGCCCAGGAATATTGTCTTCGAAAGAATTCAGATTGTTTTTCAAAAATAGAAGACTTTCTTGGCGTTTCGTGTCTAATTATTGACCAAAAAAATACCTCTTCAGCAAAAGCCTTCTGGCAACACACTGGTCTTGGATTGTCTTCACGTGAAGCGGCAATAGCCCTTGGGAAAGAGAAGAAACCACTCACTTCAGATGGTGATTGCGCCAGAGAGGAACTTATCAAACGCTTGGCAAATATATACAATTGCGATAAGTCTCTAATACGACTACATCGCTCAGGTATGGCTGCCCTAACGACTATTATTTCAGCTATAAATTGCATCAAAGGGACTTCTTCGACTCTTCAAATAGGCTTCCCATATGTTGATGTGCTTAAACTCCCTCAAATAATTTTCCAAGGAAGCGATCTCATTATTAAAACAAAATTAAATCATATAAAAGAAGAGCTGGATAAAAAAAATCCAGCTGCATTAATCATAGAAATACCTAGTAACCCTTTATTGCAATGTGTTGACCTAATATCTATTTCAAAATTAGCTAAAGAAAAAAACATACCTGTCATTGTTGACGATACCATCGGTTCATCTCTAAATGTTCACCTAACTCCTTATGCAGATGTGATTTTTAGTTCTCTTACAAAAAGTTTTGCTGGGAGAGGAGATATTCTTGCTGGCAGTACTGTTATCAGTCCATACTCTAAATGGAAAAACGAAATAGCTGAGATAATTCCTAAAGTTGCATTATCTACACTATCTGATTCAGATGCTATTGAGTTGGAGTTAACTAGTAGAGACGTAAAGGATCGCTTAAAAAGGTTAAATCAATCTTGCTTAAAGCTGAAAGAAAAATTAGAAACAAAAAAAGAAATTTCAAAGGTTTTACATCCTCAATATTGTAAAAATTTTAATTCGCTATTAAAAAAAGGAGGAGGTTATGGATGTCTATTATCGTTTGAACTTAAAGGAGGGATTGAAGAATCAAAAAGAGTTTATGATTCATTAAGAGTAAACAAAGGGCCAAGCTTAGGTACAAATTTTACATTGGTTTGTCCATATGTTCAGTTAGCTCACTTCAAAGAATTGAAATGGGCTGAGAGTTGTGGCGTCTCGGAACACTTATTAAGAGTGTCAGTAGGGCTAGAAAATGAAGACGAATTATGGTCAAGATTTAATTCAGTAATATAAAAAAATCACTAATAAAGATTATCTAAATAACCAATTACCGAGATTTTTATATAGATTTAGAGTATTAGTTAATTAAGTCATTTAAAAAATGTCCAGAATCTATGAAGACAATAGTTTCGCTATTGGTCATACCCCATTAGTCAAGCTTAATTCAATTACAAAAAACGCAAAAGCAACAGTATTGGCAAAGATAGAAGGCCGTAACCCCGCCTACAGCGTTAAGTGCAGAATAGGAGCGAACATGATCTGGGATGCTGAGAAGAAAGGTTTACTCAATAAAGATAAAGTCATTATTGAACCAACTTCTGGAAATACTGGAATAGCCCTTGCTTACACAGCTGCTGCTCGAGGTTACAAGTTAATCCTCACGATGCCTGAGTCCATGTCAATTGAACGTCGGAGGATGATGGCTGTTCTTGGTGCTGAATTAATACTAACTGAAGCAGCAAAAGGAATGCCTGGTGCCATTGCAAAAGCGAAGGAGATAGCTGATGGCGACCCTCAAAAATACTTCATGCCAGGACAATTTGATAATCCAGCTAATCCAGAAATACATTTCAAAACAACAGGTCCTGAAATTTGGGATGATACCGATGGTCAAATTGATGTTTTAGTCTCTGGTGTCGGGACAGGTGGAACAATAACAGGTGTCTCTCGTTTTATAAAACAAGAAAAAAATCATTCATTATTATCTGTTGCCGTTGAGCCCACTCATAGCCCAGTAATAACACAAACTCTCAATGGAGAAGAGGTAAAGCCTGGCCCTCACAAGATTCAAGGAATCGGAGCTGGGTTTATCCCTAAAAATCTTGACTTATCAGTAGTCGATCAAGTTGAGCAAGTCTCTAATGATGAGTCTATTGCAATGGCATTACGTTTAGCACAAGAAGAAGGTCTACTAGTTGGAATCTCATGTGGTGCCGCTGCAGCTGTGGCTTTAAGACTTGCCGAAAAAGAAGAGTTCGCAGGGAAGACAATCGTTGTGGTTCTTCCTGACCTTGCCGAAAGATATATCTCATCCGTAATGTTTGAGAATGTTCCAACAGGCGTTATTAAAGAACCATCATTAGCTTGACTTTTGAGTTTAAATAACAGACTCAGGTGTTATTAACATCGCATCTCCATAAGAGAAAAATCGATATTTGTTAGAGATAGCATGTTTATAAAGTTTCAACATACGATTTCGACCAATTAGAGCGCTAACTAAAAGTAATAGGGAACTTTTAGGTAGGTGGAAGTTAGTTAGCAATCCATCAATGACGGAAAATTTAAATCCTGGTTTAATTACCAAATTGACTTTGCCTTCATAGGGCTTCAACGCGCCTCTTCCTGAAAGGTAAGCAGCCTCAAGGGCTCTCACACTTGTAGTACCTACAGCAAAGACTTTCCCCCCATCTTCCTTACAAGTAGTTATCGCTTGTATGGTCTCTTCAGTAACCTCTATCCACTCACTATGTAAATGCAGCTGAGATAGGTCTTCTTTTTCTAGTGGTCTAAAGGTTCCTAAGCCAACATGCAAAGTAATTTGCGCAATTCTAATGCCTCTGATTTTTAAAATTTCTATAAGTTCATCACTTAGATGTAAGCCCGCTGTGGGAGCAGCTATGGCTCCTGGTTTCGAAGCAAATCTAGTCTGATAGTTTTCCTCATGTCCACTAGATTTGTCCTTATCTATATATGGAGGCAATGGGACTTCTCCACATAAATCAAGTAAATTTTCCATTTCTGTCCAACTAGTAAACTCATTTGAAAATTGAATAATTCTTCCGCCTGTTTTCTCATCCTTATCAATAACTTTCAAGATTAAAGAATTATCTCGTGACGTATCCAACCACAATTGATCACCTCCTCTCATACGCCTAGCAGGACGACCAAGACAAAGCCATCGGCCATCACCCCTAGGTTCCATTAGCAATAATTCACCTGCCCCTCCACCTGAAAATCGAATTTTCAATCTTGCTTTAACAACTCGCGTATTATTAACAACTAAAAGATCGGCAGGCTTCAAGATATCCTTTATGTCCCATACCTTTGCATGCACAAGGTTTAAAGAATCATCGAGGCCATCTTTTATAATCATCAATTTGGCATCATGCCTACTCCTGGTAGGTGATTGAGCAATTAAATCTTTAGGTAAATCATAGTTATATGAGCTTAAAAGATTATCTTTTTGATCTAACACATCAAATCAGATTAAAGTAAAATAAATCACTTGTGGCTCAACTAATTAAATCTCAAGACGAGAGGCTATATGGGTTCTTTTCAATTAAGTATGCCAAATCCTTGAGGAATAGTGCTCCATCAGCCCCGTATATCACTCTGTGATCAGCGGTAAGATTTACTTGCATTTGTTTTTTGATTGAAATCGAACCATCTTTAGAAGCAACAACTTTAGACAATGAAGATCCTACCGCTAAAATTGCTCCAGTCCCTGGGGGCAGAATTGCATCAAAACGATCCACTCCAAACATACCTAGATTCGAGAGTGTAAACGTTCCACTGCTATATTCTTGCGGTTCTAATTGCTTATTCCTAGCTCGCTTTACAAGATCAGCCCATTGTAGGGATAAATCAGTAAGGCTCGTCTTATCAGCATTTTGCAGCACTGGAGTTATCAACCCTCCATCCTCCATCGCAACTGCAACGGCTACATTTATTTGTGAAGGATAGGCAATCCCCTCAGAACTAAAAGCTGCATTCACCTGGGGGTGTCTAGCCAGGGTTAATCCAACTGCTTTAGCAAGTAAAGCAGTCATAGTTACTCCATCAGGTTTAACTTGTTTATAAAGATCATCCAATTCATCAGTAAGAATTGAATATCCGACTCTGAAACAAGGAGTATTTAAACTTTCCTCCATGTTCCGATTTACAGCTTGTTGAAGAGTATTAAATGCAATTGTTTCCCCTCTAGATCCAAAACTTTTCCCTGGAGCAGGTGGCTTACCAGAGTCAACAGATTTTTTTTCTACGCGAGGCACATCAGAAACTATTTTCGCCGGAGCATCACTTTCTGCAATCCAAGGAACGCTTATGGGTTGCCCTTTTGCACTTTGAACATCCTCAGCTTGTATTCGTCCATGAGGTCCTGAGCCCCTAACAGTTGCCAAATCCACTCCCATTTGAGAAGCAAGTTTTTTAGCTCTTGGGGAAGCGACTATTCGACCATCATTTAAAAACTGATCCTGATTTACAGAGGATTCTGAAACAAGAGGTGCAGGAGATGCCTTTGTAACTACTTTTGCTTTAGGAGAGTCGACAGAGGCTTGTTTTTCTTGAACTTGAGGCGATGAACTCTCTTTTTCTTGACTTCCTGATTGAGGGGAAGGAGAAGGTGAATTTGCTTGAGCCGCAGCGATCTCATCTGCTGTCTCAACGATCAATCCGATTGTCTCTCCAACAGGTGCAGAGCTGCCTGCAGGCATCACAATCGAAGCAAGAAAGCCATCTTGGAAAGACTCAACATCCATATCAGCTTTATCTGACTCAACAACTAAAACTGACTCACCTCTTTCAACTTTATCTCCAGGTTTTTTTAGCCACTCAACTATTTTGCCCTCAGTCATCGTTGAACTTAAAGCAGGCATAAAGATGTCATGAGTGGCCATAATTTGTTCCTATTTCCTTTATGGAGAGTTTGTGGCAAGGCTTCAAAATTTTCTATCTAGAAGCTTTGCAAGTATCAATACATACCAATGTTAGTTCTACATGAGTGTCCTTACAACGATAGTTTTTTTATGTGGATTTCTTCTTAATATCAAAAATTATTTTTGGATTAATTGTAGTTCGACCAAATTTCAATCTTGATCAATTGCCTCTACTACGCCATCTCTGACCAAAATACTCACACCCATTTTACTGACTAAGTTATCACCAACTTTTAAATCACAAAAGCTGTCAATTTGTCCTTGCTCGACGATTTGTTCCATCTCCAACTCACGAACTTGAGATTGCTGTGACAGAAGATTTCTTTTTTGTTCTTCAAATTCTGATCTCTTCGAAGCAACTTGGTTCTGAACTTGAGCGACTTGCTCTTGAACTCTTGGGTCAAGGGGATTAGCGCTCTGACGTCTAATACCATCAACAATTTGTTGTCCTTCTTTTTCTAATTCACCAAGTTGCTGATCTATTGCTGATATTGCATTGCTTAATTCACGCTCAGCCTCCTCTTTCCATGAAGGTGTTACAACTGCTCTGACAGTTATTGAACGTTTTATAGAAATTGAGTCCACCTAATCAACCAATCATGATTCGACACATAGAGTCTCAGTAAAAGATAGTATTGGTCAATTTAATTGACCAAACAAACAAATTACAAACCATATATTTCATTTATAAGTTTCAAATCACGTTGGATAATTTTTTCACGTTTTTGCTTAAGAGTTTGCGTTAACAAGCCATTTTCAATTGTAAATGGCTCTACCAAGGCAATTGAAAACAATCTCTCTTCTCTTCTAGATCCGAGACGATTTGCCAGTGCTTGATTCATTTCCAATTTTAGAGATTGTCTTAGTTCATAATTTTCAGGAGATATTCCAAGAACAACTTTTGAATTCACACCCCTTTCTTCCAGCCATTCTTTTACGTGATCAATTCTTGGAACAATCAAAGCAGCAAGATATTTTTGATCTTGACCCAATAACAAAGCCTGCTCAATCAATGGACTAGCAATCAAACATTCCTCCAAAGGTCCAGGCTCAATATTTTCTCCACTACTTAGCACAATCGTATCTTTTGCTCTTCCAGTCAGGATTAAGGATCCATCAGAAAGCAACATCCCTAAATCTCCAGTATTCAACCAGCCAGTAGCATCTAAAACCTTCTTCGATTCAGATCGTTTCCCTAAATAACCAGACATTATTTGAGGACCACGCGCAAGAACCAAACCTTTTTGACGCAGTTTTTTTATTTGGAATGTTTCAGGATTTACTATTTTTATCTCAGTCTCTGGCAATGGTTGACCTGCACCCCCACGAATATTTCTCCAAGGCCTTCTACATGTGAGGACTGGACTAGTTTCTGTTAAGCCATAACCAACTAATAACTCAACACCTAAAGCTTCAAAAAAAGAATCAATATGCGGAGCAATTGCACCTCCACCACTAATTGGGAATCTCAATTTTCCTCCACAAATCTTGGTAAGGATTTTTGGCCATAAATAAATAGAGGAAATTCTATGAATGGGGTACCGTAAAAGAATCTCTATACAAGAGATAAGTTGTTCAAAACTAGAAACACTCTCAATAGTTAAAAAATATAGTTTTCTTCGTGCCAATTTATATGCCTTACTATTAGAAATCGCACTTTTTATCAAGGTCTTTCTCAGTCTTGGCATTTTATCAACAGCATCCTCAAATCCTAACTTTATTGACTCCCAAAGCCTTGGAACTGTTGCCATTACTATTGGCTTAACCCTTGGCAAATCCTCCTTAAGATGCCTAATTGATGTATATGTTTGAGTACAACCACAAGAAAAAAAATAATATTCTGCACTACGTTCATATGAATGCCAAATTGGTAAGACACTTAATACAGGTGCACCTGGAGAAGGGTTCGCTACACAAGCGAGAGACCTAATTTGATGTAATAAATTAGAATGTGTTAGTGGCACTCCTTTAGGTTTACCAGTCGTTCCAGAAGTATATAAAATGGTTGCTATTCTTTTTGGTTGCCTATCAATTATTTTCTCCTGTTTACTTACATTTTCTATTTTCAATCCTTTCTTCAAAAAAGTCTCCCATTCAAAAACGCCTTCACAAGCTTTACCCTCAAGTTGAAGAACAAATTTCAGATTACTTATTTGATCATCATTAAGCGAAAGTCTTTCCCATACATCGGAGTTTTGAACAATCAATCCAACCGCTTTTGAATCCTCAAGAATATATCTAAGTTCACTTGGTGGGGCAGTCGCACCTCTAACAGAGTCTGTTGCACCTATTCGCATAAGACCTTGATCGGCGATGAGCCATCTAGGACTATTTTCGGCAAAAAGAGCGACCACCTCATCAGGTTCTACTCCGACCTGAGAAAAAGCAGATGCTGCCATAGAAATATTTTCTGCAAGTTCTTCATATGTAAAGCTTTCTGGGTGGAAAGTATGTGGTGAATCAACCGCCAATACCTCCCCTAACTGAACTTTTAATAGTTCCCAAATCTCGTCAACTTGAGTGATCTTATTAAGATGAGATCTTCTATTAATTGCTTGTTCCTCTTTCCTATTAGGGATCCAAAAAGCCAAAGCATCCTCAGAAGAAAATATATTTTTTTGTGAGTTAGTTTTTGTCATAGCCAAAAAATAATTTGTTATTTTTTTAGTGATATTTAAAGAGATTGATTTATTTTTTCCCAGTTCAATTTAAAACGTCTTTTAACAGATTCCCTTAAAAGAGGCGTAACGTCACAGACTTTGATGCCAGGTATCCAATCACTCAATTTCCCTACTTTCACTTTATCTAGTCCACAAGGAATTATCTTTTCAAAACCAATTAGATCACAATCTACATTTAGTGAGAAACCATGTTGGGTTATCCATCTCTTGCAACCAATTCCTATTGAACCAACCTTTTTATCTTCACACCAAACTCCTGTTAAGCCATCTACCCTCTTCCCCTTTATTCCCAACAAGTCAAGAACATCGATCAACACTTGCTCCAATTCTCTCAAATACCAAGATAAGTCTTTTTTGTGAAGACTTAAATTTAGAACCAGATATCCAACGATCTGCCCAGGCATGTGATGCGTAACTTCACCTCCTCTCTCAATACTAAAAACTGGCAAAGGAGAATTATTTTCTTCGAACAACAAATTTTTTTTATCGCTACCTCTACCCATTGTGAAACAAGAAAAATGTTCAAGAAGCCATACTGCTTGGGGTGAGAACGGTTCCTCAATAAGGTTTTTTAGGAAATTCTTTTGCCAACCTAAGGCAGTCTCAAATGGCACAATATTTTTAGGTTCAAAAAGAAAAGCGGAAGAAGATTGTGCAAGTTGAGGGGTTAGATCTAAGTTGCTATTAGGCCCTGACTCAGGCGAAACAGAATGAAGCTTCTTATCCATGGACGCAATCTTGAATTAACTCCATCACTTCGTGATTACACCAAAACAAAAATTGATAAAGCAACTCACAATTTCCAAGAAATGGTGCAAGAAGCTGATGTCCACCTCTCAGTCGCTCGAAATCCTCGCGTGCCACAACAGACAGCAGAGGTGACTGTCTTTGCAAACGGAACAGTAATAAGAGCCCAAGAAAGAAGTGAGAATCTTTATGCAAGCATCGACTTAGTAGCAAATAAACTTGCACGACAATTACGTAAGTACAAAGAGCGACATAACAGTCATAATGTTCATAATAATCAGTCAACGAAATCAGTCCAAAACGAAGAAACTGAAAATTTTTCTTCCTCGAATCATTCGCTCATTGAAGGTAAAGAACCTCATTTACCTAGCCCAGGAGTAAGACGCAAATATTTTGAGATGGATCCTATGACCATTGAGCAAGCAAGAGTCCAATTAGACTTGATTGATCATGATTTCTATTTATTTAGAGAGGAAGAAGGATCAGCATTACGAGTCATATATAAGAGAAATCACGGAGGATATGGCGTAATCCAAGAAAAAAGTTAGCTACCAGTCAAATGAGTAAAAATAGCTTGGAAGAAGCTCATGCCAATATTTCTAATGTGATTTATCAAGCAATCCTAAATCCTCATTTTAATAAAGAAACGATTGTTCAGGTTTGTGATGCCTCCAAGCAAAATGGCTTCGCAGGCTTATGCACTAGTCTTGCAAACCTAACAATTGCACGTGAAAGGTTAGGTAGCAAAAGTACTACAAAATTAATCTCAGTCATTGCCTTCCCTTTTGGTTTCATCCCAACTTCTAACAAACGAAAAGAAGCCGAGTATGCAATAGAAAAAGGAGCAGATGAGTTAGATCTAGTTCCAAATTATTTTGCATTAAAAGAAGGAAATATAGAACTTTTTGCTGAGGAAATAAATCAAATAAGTGATCTTGGTATTCCAGTAAGAGTAATAATTGATGCAAATATACTCATAAACTCATCAAAACTTTCGATAGCAATAGATGCTCTAATTGATGCGGGAGCAATTGGGATTCAAATAGGTAATGGTTTTGGTCCATCTGTCTCAAAGGATCAAACAAAACAAATCTCTAAACTTGTGAAAAATCGTTGTTCAATTAAAGCTGTTGGAGGCATTAAAACTTTTGATCAAGCAATAGAAATCATTGAAGCAGGGTCAACATATATTGGAACAAGTTTTGGCTTTGAAATTACCCAAGAACAAAAGAAAAAGGAGTAATGAATTTAAATCAAAGAATGAAAGGATTGTCTTTAAAAGTTGGACCTCTCGGTGAAAATGACAGGCTTTTAACCCTACTTAGTGAAGAAAGTGGAATATCTCGTCTTGCAATACCAGGGGCAAGAAAACCAAAAAGCAGACTGGGAGCAACATCACCTTTTAATCTTTTAGATTTACACATAGTTGGTAAAAAAGATCTTAAGAAAGTTACACAAATAAAGATTATTAAGAGTTATGGGAATCTAGGAAAAAACATCGAAACACTTTCAGCAGCACAAGCGATTTCAGAGCTGATTCTGATTATGGTTGGGAATGAAGACCCGCAAAAAGATTTACTTAAACTAGTTTTAATGCATCTAAATAGACTAAATGAATTACATAAAACAGAATTTGATTCCTTAGAAGCGCTAGCAATAAGCGTTCAATCGTGTATTCATTTATTAGCTCTAGGAGGATATTGTTTACCACTTCAAAACTGTTGTCATTCTGGCTCCAAGCTGATACCCCCGATTGGAGAATGGAGCTGGAAGTGTAGTTTTATTCCTGAAGAAGGCTTTGCCATTGGGAAAATACCTAATGCAAGCACAGAGCTGAACCCATCTGAACTTGCTTTACTTCAAAGACTTTTACTAGAAAAAGTACCTTTTCACAGTAATGGAAAATTATTAGGTCCTAAAGATGTCTGGTTAAAACTACTGAAAATTGTTGAAACTTGGATTGAAACTCATTTACAAAGAAGAATTACCTCTCTTCAAATGATGAGAGAGGTAATAATTAGTAATGACCTAAATACTAAGTAGGGCAATATGTTTGAAAAAAAAAATTAATAGTTTGAGAAGAAATATAGGATAGCTGCTAGTTTGAAATACCGGTTTTTTTAGAGTTTGACCCATATCGCCTGGCTAGGCAAAAAAACACCTTTTTGCGGGAACGTCTGTTATGGGCTTAGCACGACTGAAAAGCTTAGAGAAAGAGGATATCAAACAAGTTTTATTCACTTTGATAACCCAATGAGAGATGGTAATAATAAAACTTCCCTACTAGCGAACGATCCTGATGTAAGTCTTCCTTATTTAATTAAATCTCAGGTTTACACAATCCCTTCTTTAAATGCTCAAAGAGAGCTTAGAGAATCTCTCTCAAGACTTAAGCCTGATTTAGTCCATGCAAGTCTGACTCTTTCTCCGTTAGATTTCCGACTACCTGAGCTTTGTCATCAACTTAATTTACCCTTGATCGCAACTTTTCATCCTGCTTTCGATTCAAAACTCAGAAATCTTACGGCCAATACTCAGCAACTTACCTACCAACTTTATGCACCATCATTAGCCAAGTATGACAAAGTAATTGTTTTTTCAGATTTGCAAGCAGAAGTTCTCGCGAAACTAGGAGTAAAAGAAAGCCGACTCGAAGTCATCCCTAATGGAATTGACATAAAAAAATGGAAACCCCTTCAATCAAGTAATTCTCAAAATGAGCTTCAACTTAAAATAAGGGAAAAGCTAGGTCCTGAGAGAATATTTATCTATATGGGCAGAATAGCCTCTGAAAAAAATGTTGAAGCTTTACTACGTGCGTGGAGATTTGTCCAGCCAAAAGGATGTCGACTAGTAATAGTAGGAGATGGGCCACTAAGGCCCACTCTCGAAAATCATTCAATATTTAATAAAGAAGATAATGTGGTTTGGTGGGGATACGAAGCTGATCAAAACAAAAGAGTCGCTCTTCTTCAAATCGCAGAGGTTTTTTTACTTCCAAGTCTTGTAGAGGGATTATCTATCGCCCTGCTTGAAGCTATGGCAACTAGAACAGCATGCGTCGCGACAGATGCTGGAGCAGATGGTGAAGTACTTAAAAATGGAGCAGGGATCATACTTAATACTGAGGGGGTTACTTCTCAACTAAGAACTCTTTTACCTGTTTTGCACGATCAACCAGTACTTACCAACGAATTAGGTAGACGTGCACGTTTGAGAGTAGAAGAAAAATATACACTTCAACAAAATATTGACTCACTTGAAACTCTATATGCAAACGTTCTTAGGTCACCTAGATCGAAACCTCTTCAGCCAATTGACGACTCTTCTGAGCTGCCAAAACAACTGCTTCAATTAAGGCGGATCTCAAGCCCGCAAGTTCAAGGTGTCGAAGAGCACTAATTGTAGTACCTGCAGGAGACGCAACCATATCTTTAAGTTCAGCAGGATGCAAACTCTTTTCTCTTAATAGCGATGCAGTACCTGAAAGTGTTTTGTGAGCTAATTGATTAGATAAGTGTCGTGGTAACCCTGCGGCAACAGCTCCATCGGCCATAGCTTCAGCCACTAAAGCTATGTATGCAGGGCCTGAAGACGTTAAAGCCAAAAAGGAATCAAGTTTTTTCTCCTCTAACTCGTAAATTTCACTAATAGGTTTAAAAATCTTTCTAACAACTTTTTTTTGATCCAAAGTCATATCATCTTCCCAAGCCAAACCAGTAAGCCCGTGGCCGACAAGAGAAGGGGTATTTGGCACTGCTCTTACACATGTGTGCCCAGGGAAAGCTTTCTTAAGACTTTTCAATGTTATTCCAGCTAACACTGAAATTAATAATGGTCTAGGGGACTGATCATTCGATTGGAATGATGCTGCAGATTCCACGATTTTGCTAAATTGTTGAGGTTTTACAGCCAATATTTTCAAAGGAGCCTTCCATACCTCTTTAGACAAAGAATCTTCACTAGATACTACTTTTACTTCCTTTGGAAGATTATTCAATGCAGGTGCAATACTTGAGCTACTACCAACAATTCCTAAAACCTGTTTAGGATGGTATTCACCTCTTTCCAAAAGAGGTGAAATAATAGCTTTAGCCATACCGCCTAGGCCAATTATCCCAATAGAAATTTCCAATCTATCTAATCTTTCAAAGAGCTGTAGCGACTGTCTCCCCCCAAGCAGGCTCTGGAGCAGGAGAGGTTCCCTTGGAAATCAAATCAGTGCCTTTATTAGTCATATTTGAAGGGGATGCCTCCTCTTGAAATGAGTTGGTTACTGTCACACAAGAAGGTGCAAAGAGAAAAATACTTTCTCCAACTCTTTCTTGATGTCCATCAATCGCAAACGTTCCACCTGCAACAAAATCAACGGCTCTCTGAGCCTGATCAGGCTCCATCATTGTTAGATTTAAAATAACTGTTTTACGCTCCCGCAAAGCTTGAATCACTCTTGGCATCTCATCAAAGCTACGAGGTTCCATTAAACTAACCTCAGAATCATTTGTTGAGATCCCAGGCATACCAATCACATTTGAAGATGTAAAACCACTCCTTCCATCAAATGGATTAGTCTGAGAGATGGTTGCCATTTCTCCACTTGCTTGTTTGTTCCCTCTATTGAAATTCTCATAGTCATCACTTGTATCGTAATCGAGCTCATCAAAATCACTATCTAAAAAGTCATCACCAGCGACGACAGCACGAAGACGGGAAATAAGCGACACCAGTTAATCCTCTCGGAATAATTTGTTTAAAAGTTGGATAAGCCAACAATCGATACATCTTCAACAACATGAAGGATGAACCATATACTTAAATAACGCTCCTTATCTTAAGGGGCAAGCTTTTTTCTTAGTTTTTTCATATCTTCGATAATTTATCTAGGTCTAACGTTTCCCAAACAAAAGAGATCCCAAGCGAATCCAAGTAGCGCCACCTTCTATAGCCTCTTGCCAATCGTTGCTCATTCCCATTGAACAATCTTTTAATCCCAATTGATTTGCAAAATTTCTACATTCACAAAATAAATCTTTTCTTTGATAGGAATTAAGATCTATTGGTGGGATTGTCATTAGTCCAATCAAATTAATATTGTTCAAAGAAATAATCTTGGGCCAATTGTTCAATAGGTCTTTTTTTAAGAAACCACCTTTATTGGAATCATCTCTAAATTTTACTTGAAAAAATATATTCGGAGTTTTTTGCTCTTCTTGTGAAATCCTAGAAATTCGTTCAAGCAGAGACAAAGAATCAACAGAATGAATAAAGTCAAATTCTTTAATAACTCCTCTAACTTTATTTTTCTGCAATTTACCAACAAAATGCCATCGGAGTTGCTTTAGATCATGCAGATCGATTTTTTTGGGAATAGCCTCTTGCAAACGACTTTCTCCAAAATCCAACTGACCAAAACCAGAAAGTTTACGTATGGATTCTTGATGGTGCCCCTTACTTACAGCAAGTAAACTTACCCCTAAGGGTAAAGAGTCTTTAATAATCTTAAATTCATTAGAGCCAATCAAAATCAAGTCGAATGGAGTCACATAAAAGTTTGATTAAATAATTCCTGCCAAACATCAATATCGGAGTATTTTTCTCGCTTACATTTAGACAGATGCATTTCTGAATAATGTCTAGCATCCATATATGGAATAACTTCAAAAGTTGCTCCCCGTGGTTGAAGGGTAACTAAAAAAAATATTTTTTGAGCATATAAAGTTGCATATACGTCTCTACCATTACTTGCTGGTGACACTAGATATAGCATTCCAAAAGTCGGATGATTTAGATAGCGTTCAGCGTTCAATTCTTAGTTTTTTTTTAATTAAGATGTACCATACAGACAACGTAAGCTAATAGCTATCAAAAGCAGAAAAATTGAACTTAAATTAATCCACAAATATTTAGAATCAACAACAATGCAAGGTCGTATTTGTTGTGACGATAGCCAAAGCCCCTCCCTTGACATTAACGAGTCAGCCCCTTGCTCTGCCCTAAGTAAGATATTTGATAAAAGCCTTTCCCCTAAACATACAAACAAAGCCAATGAACTTTTAAATCCCAATTTCCTAAAATCAATTGCCCTAACGCCAATTGAACGAAAGAGGTTTTGGAGTTCCTCTTGAACTAAAGGTAAAAATCGTAAAGCCAAAAGTAGTTGAAATGATAGTTTTTCCAAAGGGAATCCAAAGGAAGTTAAAGGCGCAAAAAACCACCTTATTGCCCACACAAGTTCTTCAGGAGGGGTTGTAATTAACATCAAATTCACACTGTGAATAACAGTAAAAATCAAGGTTGATGTTTTAATGCCTAATTCTGCAGAGCGACGATCGATAATTAATGGTCCTAATGAAATACCCCCGAAGTTCAATGGTCCTAACTTGAAAATCTCCCATGATCGAGTCAAAACAATTGCTCCTGGTATTTCATGAGGTGCTCTTATGCTCAATTCAAATGATGGTTCGCTAGCAGGTAAAACAATCGATAAGCATCCAATAATCAAAGAGAAAGCCAATAAAAACACTAGAGACCGCCACCATATACGTGGAGGAAGCAAGCTAAAAAATGTAATCAATAAAAGAACAAAAGCTATTGAAATTCTCCATATGGAATTAGCTAAAATTGGAGTTAACAAAAACAACAAAATCCATGAAACCTTGATTCGAGGATCAATGCCACGAAGCCAGCTGGATTTGCCAGAGACATATTGACCAATTGGAATTTTTTTTAACCAATCCATAAATAATTACTAATTTCGAGTTCCTTTCTGTTGGCGTGCTAAATCTTTTTCGACATCGCGTTGCTGCTTCCCTCTCCAAAACAATTTTATAGGAGTCCCTTCAAAACCAATACCCTCTCTAATTTGTCTCTCAATATATCTTCGGTAAGTTTCCCCAAACAATTTAGGTTCATTCACAAACAAAGTAAAACTTGGAGGATTAATAGCTACTTGAGTACCGTAATAAAGACGCCCTTGTTTTCCACCTCTAGTTGTAGGAGGACTTCTCCATTTCAATGCCTCCGTCAGCACCTCATTAACAACTGATGTAGTTACCCTTCTTCTATTCTGATCGACTGCCAAAGTAGCTAAGGCAAAAATGCCTTCAACTCTTTGTCCAGTAAGCGCAGATGTAAAAATCATCTCGGCCCAATCGAGAAAATATAGTTTTGAACGAATGTCTTTTTCCATTGCAGACATTGTATGACTATCTTTTTCTACAGCATCCCATTTATTTATGACTATCAAACAAGCTCTTCCTTCCTGTTCGATTCTACCTGCAAGCCTCTGATCTTGTTCTGTGACGCCATCCAAAGCATCTATAACCAACACACAAATATCACTTCTTTCTATCGCCTTGAAACTGCGATTAATACCAAAAAATTCTGGACCATAATTTACACTTCTACGTCTACGTATTCCTGCCGTATCAACTAATTTCCATTCCTTGCCCTGATAAGTAATTCGCGTATCAATCGTATCTCGAGTTGTTCCCCTGATAGAACTAACAATTGCTCTTGTCTCTCCACAAATAGAATTAAGAAGACTTGACTTACCTACATTTGGTCTTCCAATAATTGCTAATTGAATAGGAGAATCACTAACTTCATCCAAATCTTTAGAGGGAAACAAATTAACCACATGATCAAGCAGGTCGCCTGTACCTACTCCATGAATGGCAGAAATTGGATAGGGCTCACCTAGACCAAGTTTCCAAAAATCAGCTGCCATTGCCAACCCTTGCTCGGGAGATTCACATTTATTAACCACTACGAGTGTTTTACAGGAATGAGACCTTAAAAATTCAGCAATCGATTCATCAGCCGTAGTCACTCCCTCCTGACCATCAACAATTACTAATGCAACTACGGCTTCTTCTAGAGCAAGATTAGCTTGCTCTCTGATTTCAGGAAGGAACTCACTATCGTCATCAAAAACTAGGCCTCCAGTATCTACAACTTTAAAATCTCTATCCCTCCAAAATCCATCTTGATAAGTTCGATCTCTAGTTACTCCTGGCTCATCATGAACAATGGCTTGTCTGCTCTGACATAAGCGATTCACCAATGTAGATTTCCCAACATTTGGTCGCCCAATTATTGCGACTATTGGTAGCGCCAACTTCTTCTACCTTTCATAAGATTATTTACCCTTTATAGGTCAAAATCAAGATTAATTCCTCATACTACAAGTATGAAAAAAGAGTTCGATTCCAAAATGAAATTTAGAAATCAAACTTCCCTAAAAAGATTAACCCAAAAAAAAAGGGATTCATTAACTGCCAAGCCATCTTTAATAGCAATCCTTATGGTTTTGATAATTTTTATGCAAGTACCAATTTCCTTAAAAGCATCATTAAGTATTTTTTGCTTATTTTCTGAAACCAACGAAACAACTAAAACTTTGTTTTTTTGTAATGACTGAAATAAATCCAACCCTACTTTACAGATGAAAAAGTTATCTCCAATTTTTTTATCAGGCAATGGGACTTCGAGATTTTTAGAGTGCCCGGTTATTCAGTCCCCACTCGCAGGAGTAAGCGATCAAATATTTAGGAAATTTGTTCGGAGATGGTCGCCAAAAGCTTTGCTTTTTACTGAAATGGTAAATGCTAAAAGTCTTGAATTAGGTCATGGTGTAGAAAAGGTAATTGAGCTTTCAGAAGAGAGTGGGCCAATTGGTGTTCAACTCTTTGACCATAGGCCAAATTCAATGGTAGATGCTGCCATCAAAGCGGAATCATCTGGTGCATTTCTCATAGATATCAATATGGGTTGCCCAGTAAAAAAAATTGCTAAAAAAGGAGGTGGAAGTGCTTTATTAAAAGAACCAGAGCTTGCTAAATTAATCGTCAACAAGGTATCAAAAGCCATATCAATTCCAGTAACAGTAAAGATAAGGTTGGGTTGGTGCGAAGACACCAGTAATCCAGTTGCTTTTGCTTTAGGACTACAGGAGGCAGGGGCGCAACTCATAACTGTTCATGGGCGAACGAGAAGTCAAGGTTTTTCTGGCTATGCAAACTGGGAAGCTATTTCAAAAATCAAAAAGTCATTAGATATACCCGTAATTGCAAATGGTGACATTAAAAACTCTCGCGATGCTATTCAATGCCTAGAGATTACCAATGCCGATGGGGTGATGATCGGAAGGGCAAGTATGGGCGCTCCATGGCTGGTTGGTCAAATTGATGAAGAAATTAAGAATCAAAAAACTTTTAAACCACCTGACGCAAAGATGAAAGTTAGTTTATGTTTAGAACATCTAAAATTACTCGTTTCAAAGAAAGGTAATCATGGCCTTTTGATTGCAAGGAAACATATGAATTGGACTTGTAGAGATTTTGAAGGTGCTTATTCTCTACGCCATAAATTAATTAGAGCAAGCACTCCAAAAGACGCAATAAAATTACTCGAAGACGAACTTATTAAATTCAACTAAAAAATTTATGGCATTGTCAAAGGCCAACTTTGCCGAATCAAAAGTAAAGAAAAGTATGGCCTAGTACCTGAGGAAAGATCAGATGCCCTAAGAATTTGTTGATCTGAAAATCCTATTCTTTCTGCGAATATAGACCTTTTTATTAGATCAAGTTCTTCAAGCAAAGGTTTAACCCAATCCCATTTTTTACCAAGTTTGAGCAAAACAACTACTCTTTTCTTTGACACTGAATCAGACAAAATAAGCTTTAGCTCTTCATAGGAGTCTGGAACAGGTAATATAAGCAATTGTTCCTCTTGAAAAGCAAGTGGTAATTTACTTTTCGCAGCAGCTGCAGAAAAAGATGTAACACCTGGAATTAATTTAACAAGGCACTTTGAATGATTTTTTTCTAGCTCCTTTGAAAGATAAGAGCCTGTCGAAAAAATCGATATATCTCCTTGAGCAAGGAAAACGACTCTTTCACCTTTCTCAACCATCTTCATTAATTCATTCCCAGCAACTCGCCATGCACTTTTTAAAGTGTTCTGATCGTCAACCATGGGGAAATGCAAAGGCAATTTTTTTTTATCTTTGGTTATCCATTTTGAAGCAATTCTTTCAGCAAGACTCTCTCCTCCCCTAGTCGAGACAGGATAAGAAACTACGGTTGATTCTTGAATGGCATCAACTGCTGCCAAAGTCAATAAAGAGGGATCACCTGGGCCTACGCCAGTAATAGTCAAAACTTTCATTTTATTGGGTAACATCTGTCTACTTAAAAGAGATAATTAACTATGCATTCTTGGCTCATGATGCATTTCCAATAAAGCATCAGATTCAACCTTAGCTAATTCTTCTAACCTAGAAGTAAGAATATATCGATCAAAACGTTCATCAGCTAACTTCCAATAAATTCCAAAATGTCTAGCCTCACTTTTTAGTAAGTCGTCGTATAAATTACGAAGTTCAATATCAGGAGAATGGATAGACAATAATTTCATTCTTTCATGACTCCTTGCCTCAATAAGTCCAGCGACTAGAAAGCTATCCAACATTCGAAATGGTTCATCTTTGCAAATATTTTTTGCGAGAATTGCTCCATAGGGGGGTGAGGCTAATTTTTGCAGTTTTTTTCCACGCGCCTTTAAAATAGACAAAACCCTCTCAAAATGTTCAAGTTCCTCTCTTGCTAAAGGGCTTAAGACCTCTGAAAGCCCAGGTTCACTTACATAACGAAACATCAGTTGCAACGCTACACCAGCAGCCTTTCTCTCACAATGTGCATGGTCCAAAAGTATTTCCATTGGATGAGAAATAGCAAGATCTATCCAATCTTCAGAAGTTTCATTTATTAGCCAGCGAATCTTGGATTGCGCAATAACTTGAGATTTTGAATTATCCATAAGCTCGTCAGGCTTGCTTTAAATAGGAAACCATCCCCTCCAAAGCAAGTTGATAACTATTTGCTCCAAAGCCACAAACTAAACCCAAAGCTTTATCCGAAAGGAATGATTTATGTCGAAATTCTTCCCTAGAATAAATATTACTTAAATGTACTTCTACATAAGGAATAGCAACACCTAATAAAGCATCCCTAAGAGCAATAGAGGTATGTGTATAAGCGCCTGCGTTAATTAAAATCCCGTCAATTGAACCAACGCTGTTATGAATGCAATCAATCATCTCGCCCTCTGAATTACTCTGAAAGAATTTGAGCTTTGCATCCAGTTCACTAGCTAAAGTCAATAACTCTTCTTGAATGTCTTCTAAAGTTTGCGATCCGTATATAGATGGTTCCCTTTTTCCAACAAGATTTAAATTCGGACCATTAACAAGTAAAAGATCCATATTCCTTACGAATTAAACATCTTTCATGATCGTATCGATTCCAACCTCAAAGGACCAACAAATTCAAGAAAAATGGCACCATTTACTGTTAATCTCTTCAAGTGGATCGGGTCGGTGCCCGAGTGGTTAATGGGGGCGGACTGTAAATCCGCTGGCTACGCCTACGTTGGTTCAAATCCAACCCGGCCCATCTTTTCCACAAGCCCTTGTAGCTCAGCGGTAGAGCACTCCCTTGGTAAGGGAGAGGTCTCGGGTTCAAGTCCCGACGAGGGCATCGTCGGAGGGACGATCGAGACAATTAATCACCCTCAGAAGACCTCGATAGGGGTCTTTTTTAATGAACTTACCTTGCCAAACACAGGAGACTGAAAATAATGGGAAAAAACTATCAGCATATCCAAAAAAACACTATTGATTTCATCTTGTTCCCGCGGATAATTGCAAATAATCCCGCTAAGCAGCCGCATAATTAATCTCATTAATCTGATGTTCAACTAATTCCCAATAATTAGATAGCAGTTCATTCCAAGTTTCTTGAGCAGATTCATAATCCAGTCTTCTTGTATTTTTCAATTGGATCGGGATACCTTTTTCGGTGCAATAGCAAAATTGAGTTAAAACAGTCGAATTAACTATGGCCGATTTTGGATCACGAATAAAGAACAAAGAAAAATCTCTTGCAGGAGCGACTAACCATCCTGCTGGAGCTGGCAATGCTTCTCTTTATGATTGGTTTCATTTTCTTAATTCAAACGATAAAAAACCACCTTCTCACTGGTGGTTTTTTATCGTTCGCGACGGGGATCCGGCCAATACAAATACACTATTCTTGTATAGATGGTCAAGCTAAGGAATTACATCAAAGACGGGGGGTAGGTGAGATTTTGGGCACCCCTTTTAAGTTCAGCACTAGTGTATTGGTCTGAACTTTCCAACCTGTATCTCTTTTGGTAGAAAAGTTATGAGTAAAAAGAAGGAAAAGTTCAATGTGAATCAAGTTATGAATCTTCTACTGCTTAAAAAAATTTCACTATCTGCAAACTTAGTCTTTCACCCGATTCTCTTTATTACTAATCCAGAAAATAATATTGGGACGAGGAGGATTAATAGGTACAAAAAAACCGCCTGTTTGAACAAGGCGGTTTTTTTGTGAGATCAGTTGCAAGTGTTTCCTTGTTTCCACTGCAGAGGATCTCAACTCCTCACAAAAATCACAATAAGTTGAAAGATGCAAATTAGAGCAACAAGCAGTAAAGTTTTTCAACTGTCACAGATCAGAATTTAAAAAGTTTTGCTTCATAAAAGACAATCCGTTTTATGTAACAAGGCGAACTCCAAAATTGAATATTATATTTATAGTGGAAAAGTAGCAAAAACTACAAAAAACGTTCGACTCATTAAATAATGAGCCGCAGCTTGACTCAAGCCAAGGAACGGGGACTTGAGCATATTTCGAAAAAAAAATGTCTTTAACCTACAGAGGCCTTAAGTACAACCAACAAAAAGCAGTTGCAGAAAAGCAGCATGTACAACTTACATATCGAGGGAAGTCATACCAAAGCTAAATACAAGCAAAAAGCCCTTAATTTCTTAGTTTTTTTGCGCACTAATAAATTACTTAATAATATTAGATTTTTTATTTAAATATATATTTATCATTGCCAAGGTGAAAATTATAAAAAAAGATATTATGAATAGAAAAAGATAATTTCCAGAAATCATATCTAATTCTCCATTTAATATTTTTTGTAAGAAATTTTTTAATCCAATATCCTTAATTCTTCTTGCGGCAAAACCACTAGCGACAAAAGGTGAATCTGAGATTATTATGCTAAAGATCAAAGCAGGCATAAACCTTTTCCATGTTATTTTTGTTAGTCCTATTGCATAGCAAACAAAATCAAAGAAACCAGACATTAAAAAAGCTGTCATAAGGAAATAATTATTTTCCAGATAATCTTTACTAATACTTTCAACTCTTCGCATTTGTTTTGAACCAAGTAATCTACTAATATAATTTCTTCCTAATTTTCTAGCCAGTAAAAATGATATTGAACAAGAGACAAAATCTGCAAAAAATATAAGGACCAATCCCTGCGTAAAGCCAAACTGAAAGCCAGCAGCAGCGGAAAATATTGTTCCAGGTAAAACTGGTATGATTATACTAATGGATCTTAATATAAATAATAAGAATATTAATATTAAACTAAAAAAATTATTCGAATTCAAATTGCTAACAACATTATAAAAAAAATCACTAATGATATCAACATCCAAGAGAATAATATTAATACTTAAAATAACAACTAAAAAAGTTATTATTACGAACCTAAAATATTTACTAATGATAAAATTATGAGTCATAAACTATTTTTCGATAAAATAGAATTCTATCTTAAAATTATAGTAATAAAATTATTAAAAAATTGCTATATAGATCACTAATTCTCTTCAAACTTCAAGCTGCAAATTGTATTAGCCTCTATTAAAGGCATTTCTCCAGAGTTCCATTTCTCATATACACATGTATAAAAAGGTTCATTTAAACTACTTAAATCATTTTTTTGATCTATTAATTCTCTTAGATATTTAGCTTTGGCCCTAAGATATTCTTTTTTATATAACCAGTACATCACCTCAGCGACACCTACAAAAGCAATGGAGAATACAAAAACAACAAATAAATGATTAATCAATCTTTCACTTCTAGGGATCAATATTTTAGGTTCAATATCCAAAAAAAGTAACTCGTTAATAATACTCAAAACCCTTTTTCTTATTGTTTAATGAAAACAGTGATTATTGCCTTTGATAATTTTCATTAATAACCTAATTGATCATAAAGAAACAGTACCGTTGTTTTAAAAGCATACGAGGTAACCCTGAGCTAAAATGCTTATGGGACTTTGTTCTTAGACCTAAACCTCAATAAATGATTTATTTTGTTAGAAGGGATAAAAATCGTAAAGAACAATGTCATTAGAAGATTTCGTACTTAATCAATTACAAGATCTGGTTTTATCTGGCAAAACGAGATATGAGAAATGGAGAAGGAAGCAGCTTTACGCTTTATCAAGTTTATTAGAAAATCATCAGGAAGAGATCTTAAATGCTTTAAATCAGGATTTAGGGAAGCCTGCTACAGAAGCGTTCTTTGAGATTATCGCTGTAAAACAAGAAATAAAACTTGCACAGAAAAATTTATCCAATTGGATAAAGACGAGGCAAATTAATGTGCCATTCTCTCTTAAACCAGCTCAAGCATTGGTCCAGCCAGATCCGTTGGGCTGCATTCTTATAATTGGTCCATGGAATTATCCTTTTTCGCTTACTCTTCAACCACTAGTAGGAGCGTTAGCCGCTGGGAACACTGCTGTTTTAAAGCCATCAGAACATGCTCCTAACGTATCAAAACTGATAAAAAAACTCATAGAAAAATATTTTCCACCAGAGATTGCGCAAGTTTTTGAAGGAGATGGAAACATTGCTGCTGATTTAATGACTCGAAAATTTGATCACGTCTTTTTTACAGGTGGTGAAAACATAGGAAAAAAAGTAATGGAAGCCGCTTCAAAAAATCTCACTCCAGTAACTTTAGAACTTGGAGGCAAAAGCCCAGCTGTTGTTATCGATGGGGCAAATCTAGAAGTAACTGCAAAGAGAATAATATGGGGGAAAAGTCTAAACGCCGGTCAAACATGTATTGCTCCTGATCATTTACTAGTTGAGCATAAACTTTTTGATGCATTAATTTCTAATTTGAAAAATTCGATTAATGATTTTTACGGAAATACACCTTTAGATTCAAAATATCTGGGGAGCATTATTAATCAAAAACAATTTAATAGACTTAGTAATTTACTAAAACAGGCTAAAAACAATAACCAGATAATCTATGGAGGAGATACCAATGAAAAAGAAAAAAGAATTAGCCCTACTCTCATAAGAATCAAGAATCGAAAGGATCCACTAATGAAGGAAGAACTGTTTGGTCCATTGCTACCTATTTTGAGTATTAAAAATCTCGACCAGGTCATTTCAGATCTCAAGTTATTACCTAAACCCCTTGCTCTCTATCTTTTTGGTGGAGGCGAGAATGAACAAGGGAAATTACTATCAATGACATCTTCAGGAGGTGTTTGCTTTAATGATGTTGTTTTGCAGGCAGGGATACCTGAATTACCATTTGGAGGTGTCGGAACAAGTGGCATGGGGAAATACCATGGAAAAGCAGGTTTTGATAATTTTACTCATTACAAATCAGTCCTAAAAAGACCTTTTTGGCTAGATCTCAACTTCAGATACCCTCCCTATAAGTTAGATTTATCTTTACTTAATAAATTAATTGGTTAAAATAAATCTAATATCTAAAAGATAGAATGTAAATTCAGGTAAGAGATGATCAAAAATATAAAAATAAATATCAGTTTATTTTATATCAATATTATTATCTATCTCTTATCAATATTTAATTTAGAAGTCAATTCAGAGACAAAAATTATCGCAAAAAGTGGTGACACACTCATTAAGATATCCAAGCAGTATGGAGTTCCTTTAAAAGAACTCATGTATAAAAATAATTTCAACGATGCAACCAAAATAATAGAAGGAGAAGTTATATTAATACCTCTTAAAAATAAAGACAGCAAAAATGAACATCTTAGTCATAAAGTTGTCGAAGGAGATACTCTATACAAGATCGCAAGAGCTTACAATGTGAATCTAAAAGATATTATTTTCATAAATAATCTAAGTAATGATTCTTATCTTAATCTTAATCAGATTATCTTACTACCAAAGGGAGCTATATATAATAAAAAAATCAATAAAGAAAATATCAAACTAGTAAGTAAAAAGGTTTTTTTTCATAAAACAACCAAGACAGAAGATCTTTCAACTATCGCAGAGATTCATAAAATCTCAAAAGAAGAAATCAATAATTTGAACAAATTAAATGATGCTAAAAAAATCACTTCTAATATTAAATTAAAACTACGAGAAAATAAATCTATGAAATGGTTAAAATATGGATCTATAATGGTAAATTGGTCAGACTGGACATATTTCGATGGAAATTATATTGCACAAGCAAAAACAAAAAAAAATACATCTTTTTATATAGCTATTAGCTGCAAAAAGAGAGCCTTAAATAATACATTAAATAATTCTTACTGGACAAACTGGTACTTTCCTAAAACTGATTTTGAATTTATATTAATCAATGATTTTTGTGATGAGGATTTTAAATTTTAAATTATTTATTCATTTCAAGAGATGGAGGTTCCAATCTTTCAGAGTCTTCCTCAACAAGTTGCAATCTCAAATTTTTTCCACCTGAAAGTTCTCCAAGAGAAACTCTTATTGTTGATCCAGTTAAAGTTTGAAAGGTATCTAAAAGCTCTCTTAAATAAGGCGTACTACTGCCAGACTCAACCCATAGTCTCTCTTGCAAGCCTTCTAATCTTTTCCAAGCAGAATGAAACTTCAAAATAGAGCTCTCTATAGTTTTTGCTTGACCAAAAGCATCTGAAAGTAATCCTAAAGAATCCAACCTGAGAGCTTCTTGAGTAGCTTTATCTAAATTTAAATTCTTATTTTGAAAAGCTCTTAATGCTAAAGATGCATCTAAAGACTTCCCCATCCATTTAGCAGTATTCGTCATATCTTTTACAGAATCAATTTCAGGATTTACTCTTAAAGTTTCGCAGATTTCTTCTTGCTGAGTAGGCGACAACTTAGATAATTCTCTTACCAATGGTGCAACAAACTTAGCTGGCAATAAATTTGATTGCGTTTTTTCTCTAATTTCATCTGGTAAAAGAGTACTGGTTGCAGCCATAAATTGATCAGTCAAGCTCTTTACTTGTCTTCTAGTTATGTCCTTTCCTTCATTAGCAGCCTCAGAAATCATGTGTTGAATCTCAGGTTCAGCGTGTGCCGTTTCAATAAAAGCTCTTTTTGAGAAATTATTTACACTTGATTCTTCCAGAATCCCATCAACTACAAGATTGTCAGAGGAATCAGCTAGTTGAATAAGAGTATATGCTTTACTTTTACTGATTTCCATCTCCCTTAACCACTGTAAAAAGCCTGATCCTCTGACTTCCCCACCTCTCTTTTCTCTATCTCTTACAACACGCAAAATCCTTCCTCGCCAAATTTCGGTTTGCAAATCAAACTGTTCGCAAATTGACCATGCATTCTCTAATCTCTCAATGAAATCAATGTTACTTATGTCCTCTTGCTCAGGATCAGGTAAATCAAAGCTAAGAGAAGAGGGGTCTAAAGATGACTGTGATATCACAAAAAATAAAATCTTTTAAGGTTCAACATTTCAAACTAATTGAAAATTCGCCCTAAAATCAACATAAATCTTTTTTTCAGAAACTAAAAATCTTTTAAATGCAATCTATTTTTAAGATACCAGCGACAGTCTGTGACACATATACAAATATCTCCTATTTTGATAGATAATAAATATATAAAAACATTTAGGGAAGTCAGATGAGCTTTGCTAGAAAAGATAAGGTTCGCATTTTGCGTCAAGAATCATACTGGTTCAATCAAATTGGAGAAATAGTCTCTATCGATAAATCTCCAGCAATGAGGTACCCAGTAACGGTCAAATTTGAAAAATGTGATTTCAAAGCTTTTAGTGGTGTAGATGGTGGTGCCAATACCAGTCAATTTTCAGTGAAAGAGTTAGAAGCTGCCGCAAGTTAGCAGTATTATCACTTTTGCCTGAATTACCTGAAGTTGAGACAGTTAGGAAGGGACTAGAGAAACTTCTAAATAATTTTTATATTGGAAAAATAGAAGTATTAAAAGAAAGATCAATTGCAAGTATTGGTGGATCAAAAAACTTCATAAATAATATTAAAAATAGTTATTTAGGCAATTGGGAAAGAAGAGGTAAATATTTAATAGGGGCTCTTCATACGAAAGAGAAAAATATTAAAGGTTTATTAGTTGTTCATCTTAGAATGACAGGACAATTCAAATTAATAGAGAAACAAATACCACCATGCAAGCATACAAGAGTAAGATTTTTTGGAAAGAGAGGGAAAGAACTACGTTTTATAGATATTAGAAATTTTGGACAAATGTGGTATGTTCCATCTTCAAGATCAGTACCAGATATAGTACCTGGAATTAAAAGATTAGGACCAGAACCATTTAGTACTGATTTTAATAGTAGTTATTTAAAAGAGTATTTGCAGAAAAAAACACGATCAATTAAATCTGCTTTATTAGATCAACAAACTGTTGCTGGTGTCGGAAATATATATGCAGATGAAACATTATTTGATGCAGGTATTAATCCGAAAACTGAAAGCAGGCATTTAAAAAGCTATGAAATAAAAAAACTTTGCCATAGTTTGGTCAAAATCTTAAACATAAGTATTGGAGAGGGAGGTACTACTTTTAGTGACTTTAGAGATTTAGAGGGAATCAATGGAAATTATGGTGGCCAAGCCTGGGTGTACAGAAGAAGTGGTAAAAGTTGTAGAAAATGTGGCGAGACAATATTGCGAGAAAAGATCTGTGGTAGAAGCACTCACTGGTGTCCTAATTGCCAGAAATAATTGATCATTAAAAAAGGGTCCCTAAGGACCCTTTTTTAATATTTTACCTGGCATTGAGCTATTTTCTCAGGGGGCTACCCCCCAAATATCGTCGCCGCTGATGCGTTTCACAACCGAGTTCGAGATGGATCGGAGTGGGTCCACATCGCCATGAACACCAGGATAGTGTTATTTTTGAACCCTGAAAACTGCATAGAAATTATTAAAAATAACCGAAAGAATAAAGCAATAAATTGAGTAAAAACATATGAAGGTCAAGCCCTCGATCTATTAGTACTCCTCCGCTGCATCTGTTACCAGACTTCCACGTAGAGCCTATCAACGGGTGTTCTTCCCGTGATCTTACTGGTTTAAACCATGGGAATACTCATCTTGAGGTGGGCTTCCCACTTAGATGCTTTCAGCGGTTATCCACTCCGCACATGGCTACCCAGCGTTTACCGTTGGCACGATAACTGGTACACCAGAGGTGCGTTCCTCCCGGTCCTCTCGTACTAGGGAGAAATCCTCTCAATATTCCTGCGCATACACCGGATATGGACCGAACTGTCTCACGACGTTCTGAACCCAGCTCGCGTACCGCTTTAATGGGCGAACAGCCCAACCCTTGGGACCGACTTCAGCCCCAGGTTGCGATGAGCCGACATCGAGGTGCCAAACCTCCCCGTCGATGTGAACTCTTGGGGGAGATCAGCCTGTTATCCCTAGAGTAACTTTTATCCGTTGAGCGACGGCCCTTCCACTCAGAACCGTCGGATCACTAAAACCGACTTTCGTCCCTGTTCGACTTGTAGGTCTCACAGTCAAGCTTCCTTCTGCTTTTGCACTCGACGACTGATTTCCAACCAGCCTGAGGAAACCTTTGTGCGCCTCCGTTACCTTTTAGGAGGCGACCGCCCCAGTCAAACTGCCCAGCAGATACTGTCCGTTTCCCGGATAACGGGTAAACGTTAGATCTCTAGCTCTGAAAGAGTGGTATCTCACCGTTGACTCAGTAGCACCCAAAAGCACTACATCAATGTCTCCCACCTATCCTGCGCATTCAGAGCCCGAGAACAATACCAACCTGCAGTAAAGCTTCATAGGGTCTTTCTGTCCGGGTGTATGTAGTCCGCATCTTCACAGACAATTCTATTTCGCCGAGCCTCTCTCCGAGACAGCGCCCAGATCGTTACACCTTTCGTGCGGGTCGGAACTTACCCGACAAGGAATTTCGCTACCTTAGGACCGTTATAGTTACGGCCGCCGTTCACCGGGGCTTCAGTCACTAGCTTCGCTTACGCTAACCAGCTTCCTTAACCTTCCGGCACTGGGCAGGTGTCAGCCCCCATACATCGTCTTGCGACTTAGCGGAGACCTGTGTTTTTGGTAAACAGTCGCCTGGGCCTCTTCACTGCGACCAGCTTGCGCTGGCATCCCTTCTCCCGAAGTTACGGGACCATTTTGCCGAGTTCCTTAGAGAGAGTTATCTCGCGCCCCTCGGTATTCTCTACCACCCCACCTGTGTCGGTTTCGGGTACTGGCAATTATGCCTTAACGGGTGTAGGGATTTTCTTGGAAGCATGACATCACCAACTTCGCTGCCGTAGCAGCTCGTACTCACGCCTTAGCTCAGAACGTTTTCACCGTTCCTCAAAGCCTCGAACGCTTGAACCAGTAACCAACATCTGGATTGGCTAGCCTTCTCCGTCCCCCTTCCCAAAACATAACTGGTACAGGAATGTTGACCTGTTATCCATCGACTACGCCTTTCGGCCTGACCTTAGGACCAGACTAACCCTCCGCGGACGAGCCTGCCGGAGGAACCCTTAGGGTTTCGGGGCATGGGATTCTCACCCATGTTTTCGCTACTCAAGCCGACATTCTCACTTCTATGCTGTCCACGCCCGCTTACGCTAACGCTTCACCCTACATAGAACGCTCCCCTACCATTTATAAATAAATCCGCAGCTTCGGTACAACACTTAGCCCCGTTCATTTTCGGCGCAGGATCGCTCGACCAGTGGGCTATTACGCACTCCTTTGAGGATGGCTGCTTCTAAGCAAACCTCCTGGTTGTCTGGGCAATCCCACCTCCTTTATCACTTAGTGTTGATTTTGGGACCTTAGCTGGCGGTCTGGGCTGTTTCCCTTTCGACTATGGAGCTTATCCCCCACAGTCTGACTGCCTAGTTACACACAGGGTATTCAGAGTTCATCACGATTTGGTACCGCTCTCGCAGCCCGCACCGAAATGGTCGCTTTACCCCCCTGCTGGAGCACTAGACGCTACGCCTCAACGTATTTCGGGGAGAACCAGCTAGCTCCTGGTTCGATTGGCATTTCACCCCTAACCACAGCTCATCCGGTGACTTTTCAACGTCAGTCGGTTGGGACCTCCACTTGGTATCACCCAAGCTTCATCCTGGCCATGGTTAGATCACCAGGGTTCGGGTCTATAAACACTGACAAAACGCCCTATTCAGACTCGCTTTCGCTGTGGCTCCACCATTCTCGGTTTAACCCGCCAGTGCCTATAAGTCGCCGGCTCATTCTTCAACAGGCACACGGTCACCCGATAAGTCGGGCTCCCATTGCTTGTAGGCTCATGGTTTCATGTTCTATTTCACTCCCCTCCCGGGGTTCTTTTCACCTTTCCCTCACGGTACTGTTTCACTATCGGTCACACAGGAGTACTTAGCCTTACGAGGTGGTCCTCGTAGATTCACACGGAATTCCACGTGCTCCGTGCTACTCGGGATACAGATAGGCTAACTCTCCTTTCGATTACGGGGCTTTCACCCTCTGTGGCGCGCCATTCAAGCGCTTCTTCTAGGTTTGTTAGTCCACGTTTCTGTCCCACAACCCCGATAGTCGAAACTATCGGTTTGGGCTGTTCCCCGTTCGCTCGCCGCTACTTAGGGAGTCGTTATTTACTTTCCTTTCCTCCAGCTACTAAGATGTTTCAGTTCGCTGGGTTGGCTCGTGCCAGCCTATATATTCAGCTGGCCGTTCTAAGGGTTGCCCCATTCGGAAATTCCCGGATCAAAGCGTGTATCCAGCTCCCCGAGACATATCGCAGGTAACCACGTCCTTCATCGCCTCTGTGTGCCAAGGTATCCGCCATGAGCCCTTTGTAGCTTGACCTTAAATACAATCACAAAATCAATTGTGCTCGGCTTTTACTCAAGAATTAAACATGAATTCACATCTGTAGATAATTTAGTTGTAAAACCAAATTATAAAGACGGAATTATGCATCCATGAGATGCTTTATTCTTTCTAATCTATGCAGTTTTCAAGGTTCTACTGAATTCTCACGGAATAAATCCATGCGAGCCCAGCATATTATCAACTAAAAAAGATGATAAGAAGCTAGGTTCTTTTCAAATAGAAATCTAAGCCAATTCTACAAATTTTTCTCCGGAATCTTAGTTATCAGGATAGTTTTCAGTGGAGGTAAGCGGACTCGAACCGCTGACATCCTGCTTGCAAAGCAGGCGCTCTACCAACTGAGCTATACCCCCAACAACGAATGGGCCATCCTGGACTTGAACCAGGGACCTCACCCTTATCAGGGGTGCGCTCTAACCACCTGAGCTAATGGCCCAGGAGAAACCTTTGTTGGGTGTGACCTAGACAAGTTTAGGAACTGAAATCAAAGAATTAATTATAAAACTAATTCAAAAACCTGAGGTACCGATCGACCTTAAGGTGACAGGATTGCGGCCTAAGATTATTACATAGACATCACAATCAATTTATTGTCTCCCTGTTAGGAGGTGATCCAGCCGCACCTTCCGGTACGGCTACCTTGTTACGACTTCACCCCAGTCATCAGCCCCACCTTCGGCGTCCTTCTCCACAAGGGTTAAAGTAACGACTTCGGGCGTGGCCAACTTCCATGGTGTGACGGGCGGTGTGTACAAGGCCCGGGAACGTATTCACCGCAGTATGCTGACCTGCGATTACTAGCGATTCCTACTTCACGTAGGCGAGTTGCAGCCTACGATCTGAACTGAGCCACGGTTTATGGGATTTGCTAGCTCTCGCGAGTTTGCTGCCCTTTGTCCGTAGCATTGTAGTACGTGTGTAGCCCAGGACGTAAGGGGCATGATGACTTGACGTCATCCACACCTTCCTCCGGTTTATCACCGGCGGTCTTTCTAGAGTGCCCAACTAAATGCTGGCAACTAAAAACGTGGGTTGCGCTCGTTGCGGGACTTAACCCAACATCTCACGACACGAGCTGACGACAGCCATGCACCACCTGTCACTGCGTTCCCGAAGGCACCCTCTAATTTCTTAGAGGTTCGCAGGATGTCAAGCCCTGGTAAGGTTCTTCGCGTTGCATCGAATTAAACCACATACTCCACCGCTTGTGCGGGCCCCCGTCAATTCCTTTGAGTTTCACACTTGCGTGCGTACTCCCCAGGCGGAACACTTAACGCGTTAGCTACGACACCGAAGGGGTCGATTCCCCCGACACCTAGTGTTCATCGTTTACGGCCAGGACTACAGGGGTATCTAATCCCTTTCGCTCCCCTGGCTTTCGTCCATGAGCGTCAGTAATGGCCCAGCAGAGCGCCTTCGCCACTGGTGTTCTTCCCGATATCTACGCATTTCACCGCTACACCGGGAATTCCCTCTGCCCCTACCATACTCAAGCCAATCAGTTTCCACTGCCATGATGGAGTTAAGCTCCACGCTTTAACAGCAGACTTGAAAGGCCGCCTGCGGACGCTTTACGCCCAATAATTCCGGATAACGCTTGCCACTCCCGTATTACCGCGGCTGCTGGCACGGAATTAGCCGTGGCTTATTCCTCAAGTACCGTCATATCTTCTTCCTTGAGAAAAGAGGTTTACAGCCCAGAGGCCTTCGTCCCTCACGCGGCGTTGCTCCGTCAGGCTTTCGCCCATTGCGGAAAATTCCCCACTGCTGCCTCCCGTAGGAGTCTGGGCCGTGTCTCAGTCCCAGTGTGGCTGATCATCCTCTCAGACCAGCTACTGATCGATGCCTTGGTGAGCCATTACCTCACCAACAAGCTAATCAGACGCGGGCTCATCCTCAGGCGAAATTCATTTCACCTCTCGGCATATGGGGTATTAGCGGTCGTTTCCAACCGTTATCCCCCTCCTGAGGGCAGATTCCCACGCGTTACTCACCCGTCCGCCACTAACCCGAAGGTTCGTTCGACTTGCATGTGTTAAGCACGCCGCCAGCGTTCATCCTGAGCCAGGATCAAACTCTCCGTTGTAGTCAGGCCCTATTGTAAAAATTAATTCTACTCAGTCTGATTTGCTTCTCCCACTAATAACAGCACTGGCGTACTGATTGTGATTGTTGCCACCTTATTTTCATAAGGGTTCTAAAGAGTGCACTTAGTTTTATCTTCGTGACTTTCCCGGATCTCAGATCCGTCGTTGCTCTAACTCTGTAACACTGAATATCAAAATAGAGCCGTGAAACTCCATTAGAATAGTGACAGAACTATGCAACTAATTTCTTTTGACGGGACCTCACACCTTTATCGCAAATACATCCAATTAATAAATAATTGAACGCGATAAAAGCGTCAGTTCCTAAACTTTTAAGTTG
>QCPD01000014.1 GCA_003209755.1 Prochlorococcus sp. AG-436-C14 | reverse complement strand
AAGGTTGTTTCTTTGAATAAAAAACGTCAGTGCTCCTCCCCAGAAGCCAATCAATCGATGACCAGTGCAATTGATTGCCTGACGTACACCAATCCTAATTTTTCCTTTTCTTCAATGGTTCTGTAGGACCGTACGTCTTAGGTAGGGAAACCGTAGAAAGAATAATCACATCCAATTAGACATTTAAAAAGGGCCTCAGGGGGCCCTTTTCCTTTACCGATTCTTTGGAAGCTTCTGGATATTGGTGGCCTGGGGCCAAGTGTCTAGTAGAAAGGCTTTTTGACTCCGTTAGGGCACCTAAACGATGCAGAGGAGTTTCGACTGAATTGACGCACCTATATCATTGATCCTTGTCGCATCAGACGAATAGCCTACTTATTCATTGAGAATGTTGGAGCAGGAACCAGAATTCAGTTCGCTTCTCTTAAATACTCAGGTGGAGTGTCGACCATCAATGGTGCCTCTGAGCTCAACAAACTTATCTTTGCTCTATTCGCACCTCAACGCAATCAGCCTTAATGCCCATTGCATTTCCACTTCACCTGATCGAAAATAATAAGTTTGGGTCTAGCTAAGATCTAATCAATAAATCAATATGTCAAGAGAACAAACAAGCAAACAAGATCAAATAAGCAATTTCGGTGAAATAGCTAAAGGATGCAGAACTGATCATCAAAAAATTGAATTTTTCGATTCATCTAAGGAAGAATTTTTCACAAATTCAATTGAATCAACAAGCTCGGTTAATGAAGATATCCCTAAAGACTTAGACGACGGGTTTTACGTATACGCAAATATGAAAAAACTTAGCGAAACGGAGCTTGAAGAGTTGAAAAGTCTGCCATGGAAAGAATACCCAGAAAACTTTAAGATATTTTTATTCGATTTTTGCATCTTAAATGGTGATGCATATTCAAAATACTTCCCCAATTCAAAGTAGTTTTAGCAATTTTCTAATACGATCCGCTTAATGAATGAACGCGATAGTTTACTGGTGTGGCATACGGAAAATTCCTCTAGCAAAGAATATTTAAAGACATCCGATAATATATTTATTGCATTCAGGCCACAAATATGATGCGTTACTGCAAGCAAGGTAGAAGCTTTTAAATTGAAGAAATAACTTTATTTCTCACCTAATGCTTGAAACAACTGTATGTACATTTGATGTGAATGTACCTTACGATGAATGGGTGAAAAAGTTTGACAACGATGAGGCACCAGCTAGATCAGCCAAAGGTATAAAGGTGATTTTCAGAGGTGTCAGCAAAGACAATCCTGAAAAAGCGATCGTTATAGTTCAAGCTTTAGAGGGTGTCTTAGGGAAACACATACAAGAGAACATTGAAATATTTGAAAAAAATGGTGCAGTCATGAGTACGGCAGAACCTAGTCTCTGGTCTTGAGGATCCAAATTGCTTAGGTATAAATAAAGAATCAAATCAAAAGATTAGTCTCAATTAAATCTGAACAATGATTAGAAATCTGTTTTTCTTAATTCTCGGAGCATTTAGCGGTCTTTGGTTTATATGGCCTCAAATCATTACGACCAAAGGTTGGGAATGCGCAAAAGATGTGATTGCATCTTCTAATGAAGATTTAACAGATATTGAATCATTAGTTGAATCATTGCCAAACAGAATCAAATTAGGCTTGGCTGTATCCCCCAAAACACTGCTAAAGAGAGAGAACCTTACTCGTATCGAGAAGCTCAGAATTGTTGGAGATGCATGCTTTAGATAATTTAAAAAGCACAAGGAAAAATTATCATTATTAACATCAACAAAAAGTTGGCATCTTAACTTATTAAAGCAATTGCTTCTTTTAATTCGTTCGCATGATTGATCTCATCTTGAGCAATTTCACGTATTCTCTGATCGTTTGGATTAACGGTTAGATACTTTGCATAAGTTTCATACGCATGCTCTTCAATTTTTATATTGATATCGTATGCATTTGATGGAGATAGCAAGTAATAAAAAACCATTACCCAGTAATAGAAGAGCACTAAATGCCTAGCAAGAAATCGATCAACCCAATATCTATTGCCGCTTCGTGATTCCATCTCTTCTAAATGCTCCGTCTCATTGATTGCTTGGTAAAAATGAGCCTTCATGAGCTTGTTGCTTAAAGGAGTCTTTAGGCCAAGCGACTCTTGTAAATGCAAAACCGATAAGAATGCAAAATAAGGTGCTCTAGCAATTACCTCAAGAACCCAAAAACGTTGAATCGGTCTACCTTCGTAGATCCGATCAAGAATGCTTACACTGAAATTTAAAACAAATGAATTAATACCTTTCATAATTCCTTAGCTCACTAGCTAAGTATAAATACTTAACGAAAGGATTTGAGTTATAACTTATTTATTTAACTATCGATAGCAACTGGAGCTGAATATGGAAGTAGGCCGAAGATTAAATCTATCTTGCTCGAACAGGTTGGTAAGCAGGTATCAACTTTCCTCCACCGAAATCGTCATCATCATCTGGAAGCGCTCTTGAGATTAGTTCTACAAGAACTAGAGCAGCCATAGGGTAGAAACACCATAAAACAGCTTTCCAGAGGGGAAATGAGTCAACCAGCTGAAGCTCAGACATGTATCAGAAAATTGTTTGAACAAACCTAACTGATCTAAAAATATTTAGTGTAACGGTTAGCACGAAGTGAATGTTTATCTAAACGATCCTTCTGTAAAAAAATTACTTCAAGCGGTCTAAGTTTTCCACAGCCTCAGAGTTACTAAATAACTCCAAGATCTAAATAAAAAGCAATTCCAATAAAAAAGACCCTAGGTATGGTGTCCTACGGGCCTGGGTGATGGGGATCTTATTTTTAACTGTTTTTCAACCAAATTGCAACCCCTACCATATCTGGTGTTAGAAAGATTAAAAAAACAGAAAAAATGACCCATATCTGGAATGATTAGCTTGCGTAATAGGTATACAGCGAGTAGTATTTTCAAATTACTGGGTGATGGGGATCTCTCAGTATCATCTCCCTCAAATTTGAGGGTTTTTTTATGCCATGAATTTTTGCACATAATTTCTAAGATGGATTAAGGCAAAATTAGTGAAAAACTGCTCTGATAATTTTTTTTTTAAATCGAGAAGATGGAACAAGTAACTGATGCAATTGGTAATCCCACAGCACTCTTAGTAGAGAGAATTTTTTGGTTGGGGTTAGGTGCATTTTTAGGACTGGCAATAATTACTTCTTTACTGAGAGGATTAAAAGAAGGAAAAAACAAAACGACACCAGTTTCACCTGATCAATTAGAAAATCTTGCAAAAAAAGCGATCCAACAAAACAGTGATAGCAATTGATATTGGTTATCAGATATTTTTATAGCCACAAACAAATTTGCTTATGGTCGTTGGGGCGAGATCCGTACAATCAGCTACCACTGATTAGATGATGAGCATATATGCTTAATACATATTCACAAAAACAATGAAATTAGTTCCTTACATATTCATGGCTGTTGCTATCTTCTCAGAAGTTTCAACAATTGCTACGACTCCTATTATCTAACTGATTCTCATTAATTGAGTATTCAGACCTAACACGTTTGGGTGAATACCGACGTTAGATTGTATATAACTGATTTGTATTCATGCTCAAAAAGATATTTAGGGCTGCCAGTTTTTTAGCTTTGTCTGTTTTTTTAGCCTCAACAACTATCTTTTCAGGAATCAACCCTGTAGTGGCGGCGCAAATGGGATCTAATATGAATGAAGACAACTCTATGGGTATTGTGATCGAAGAGTCGAGTGATGCCTTGGATGGTTCGAAAACTAGTGCTGCCCCAGACCTTGGAGATGATCAAGCATTTCCTTTTATTCCAGGTTTTGGTAAAAATTCCGGTAAAGACTGATTATCTTTTTATTGAAAGTATTGATTGATAATAAATTACTAATTTTTTCGAAAGCTATAAAAAATCCACAGATATAAGTGGTAATTAGCTAAACCATTTTCATGGAAAAATGGGAATCAAAAATAATCATTTTTGTTATGTTTGCAGTGCTTGCAATAGGGTCAATTGCGCCATTGATAAGGATGATCAGTGATCGTATTTCCTAAGAATTAATTTGCTTGGACAAGGTGAGATTATTGGGGAACTATTCCTAACATGATTGATTTGGCATTTTTTGCTTATTTAAATTTTTATTTTGCAAAAACTGGAAAAAATGGATTAAATGCTCAAATGGAACAAAAAATTCTAGAGAAAAATCTCTAGATTTATATGAAGATTGATCTGTCTAAAGCTATTTAAAATATGCCAGGAATAATTTGACCAGTAGTGATATAAGCGCCAAGTAAAGCAATCATTCCAATCATTGCCCAACGGCCATTGGTCTTTTCTGCTTCCTCAGGGTAGTTGGAATAGTTTTCAACTAATTGAGTTTGTACTTGGGTAGCAAACATGTTTTGCTTGCCATATTCAGTAATGATCTGGTTAGAAGCAGAACTGTAAGCAGGGATTCCTGTTGGATCAACAGATTGACCTTCTGATTGATTATCAGTTGGATCTATTGATTGATCAGAAACTGGGTTACTAGAAGTCATATAAGAACCTAAAAAATACCTGGAATGATTTGACCTGTTGTTGCGTAAGCACCGAAAGCAGCAATAAAGCCGATCATTGCCATCCAACCATTAAACTTTTCTGCTTCTGGAGTCACGAGATTAAACTCAAATAATGGCCATGAATGTAAAGGAAAAGTAAAGGAATGTAAAGGGGGCACCCGTACACAGCAAAAGTTATCAGGGGTATTAGCTGAAGCAATATTTTTTATCCACGGTCTAAATAACAATTCCACTAACTTTGTTGAACTTAATTCAACTAGATGGATTTAATACCAGGTGTAGTTCTTTTCTTTGGAGCCATTTGAACTGTGGCTTTACTTGGTTGGGATACTTTCCAAAATCGTAAGCCAATTACTAAAGCTGAAATGCAGCAGTCTCGTGGAACTAGAGCAGCTAAGCCACAACAAAAGAGAAGAGGGTTGTTTAACAGAGGATAATTATGGGTGAAATTCAAACATACGCTTCAAACTCAGGAGATTTTAATTTCCTTTTCGTTCTAATTATTGTTGGGACTTATCTTCTTTATGAGGTTGGAAAGGCAATAATCGACAACAACGATGATGATGACATGGATGGAGGAATGACGATGCGTGTAGCAGATGGAGCACAGGCCTGAATTGACTACCAAAATAATAAGTACTAATTGACAACAAAAATTTGTCGTTTTTAAACAGGTTTGGGTGAATTGAATATATACTTACTTATGTAATTAATAAAAAATTTTGAGCGAAGAAAATATCAAAAGAAAAATAGATGTTTTATTAAAAGAACTTCAGAAGAAAACAGGTGTTTCGGATGAGGAGATGGACGAATTTAAAAAAATAATGGATCTAGCCGATTTTTCACTAGACCTAGAATAATTTATTTAAATGTCGGGATGAATGAAGGTTAGTGAGATGGGAGTCTTGACCAAATAAGCAGTAGCAACACGTTAAACAATGCATATGTAACACAAATTGAAGTTGTAAAAATATCCAACAATTGAATAAGATCCCAAAATGATCAAAATATAAAAAAAATATCTCTTGAAAAATTCACCTAAAAAAATCAGGTTCTTTAATATTCAGATTGAAAATAAAATCATGAAAGTCTTATTTGATTTTCAATTAAATAAACATTACTTGTGCAGGCCTCATTGCCTGTAATTTGAGAAACAGCAATAACGAGAAGACTAAGAGAACCAACCGCTAGAGAAATTGTTCTAATAGCACTGGCTTTCTTGGAGATTTTCTTGCTCATATGAAACAATCTTGATTTTATAAGAATATGATAACTATCAGAGCATAAAAGATATCCATTGATAACTAGTTGGAATAATTAACTTAAAATTATTAGAACAATTCTGAATAAAGCTAAATCTAAGGATTACTTTTAAATGTCTTTGCGCTATAAAGCTCTTGAAGTTCTCTTTTACTCGTCTGGGATTATGAGTTTAAAGAGGGATTTCCATAATATTTTTGAATCCTTTTTAATAGACAATAATTTCATAGCTTGCTTATTGATATAGATGATTTTGTTCTTAGACGTAATAATAATCCTACTCTGATTAATATCATCGTTCCAATTTAAAAGTTGAGAGACATCAACTTCTTGTTGACGATTTAACCATTGTTAAAAATTCTTTGTGGTCGTTCCAACTTTTCTGATAATTAGAATCGTTTTTATTAACTAAATAGATTTTTAAATATTTTGTAATATATACCGCCATTGCCCAAATTTTTAGCCAAAACCTCTAACAATTTTTATATAGTTTGAAGCCACTGCATCTTCCTCTATCTTATTTCTAATCCACCTAATGTTTCACTACAGTTTTAGAATCTCCCACATAAACCCTCCAAATTAGTTCTAAAAGTTGATAACAAGCAACACCCGCTTAGGATTCTGCAGAAACCATTGCATGATTTTGTATTCCTTTGGGGCAAGATTTATTTCCTTATTGTTTTTAGTGACCCGGTATTCCTGTTTATATAAGGATATATTTTTAAAGCTAAGGACTTGAGAAGAATATTGAGTTTGAAATGATTAGTTTCATACCTTCTAAAATTGCACGATACATAACAATTAATTCATTTACTTCAAATGGCTTTATCAAATAATCGTCGGCACCAATTTCTAAACCCAATACACGGTCTGATTCGCTGTCTTTTGCACTGACAATAAGAATTGGAATTTTATTTTGTTTTTTCGGACTCTTCTACAAAGCTCTATCCCACTCAGGTTGGGTAACATCAAGTCTAAAAAACTAAATCATTCTTTTTGCTTGTGTCGAACTGAGTAAAATTCTTATCTGAGCTTCATCACCAGCCTTAGAAGCTTCGACTTCATAGCCCTCTGAAACAAGGACTTCACGGAGTGTTTCACGAATACTTTTATTGACTTCAATAATTAAAATTCTTGACTTGAATGGATTCATAGACAGGTAATTAACCTCAAGGATGAACAAACTTTGAATTACATATCAATTAGAGTTGATGTCTTAATATGGCTTGATCGCTAAATCCAGTATGCAAGTTAATTTTCGTAAAAAATCAATTAGAACAGTGGTTTTTACTTGCTCAATTATTTTTTGCATGGGTTATTATTTCGATCAATATCCAAACCATGAAATCCGGAAACAGATATCAGCAGTTGGATTATTAATGGATTAAATATAGGTATGGAGAAATAAAACTACTTAAAGATATTAGAGAAAATATCAACTAAAATTTTATAAGTGCTAATTAATACCTCTACAAAGAAAGAAGATGAGATGGCCACCGAATGCAGCTTGGACCTCAGCAGTAAAAAGAGAAGGTTATCGACATTTTGAAGTTAAAAGCTATGGAGGAAAAAAAGATGAACGGTGGGTAGAACTTTTTCCCGTTAACAACAACGAAATTCTTATAAGAGTTCCATGGTCTGAATTAAAAACATACTCAAAGTGGACGAGTGGATGGCTTCAGTTGCCAAAAGATGAAGATTGCGATGGCAACTAATCTTTAGAGAAAATAAAAAATAGATGTTTTGAGTAATTATTCTTACACGGCTGATAGTGGTTTGTTCTTATATTTTTTGAACTTCTCAGGTCAACCTTCTTTTTATACTGAGCTTTAGAAGGTTGTTTCTTTGAATAAAAAACGTCAGTGCTCCTCCCCAGAAGCCAATCAATCGATGACCAGTGCAATTGATTGCCTGACGTACACCAATCCTAATTTTTCCTTTTCTTCAATGGTTCTGTAGGACCGTACGTCTTAGGTAGGGAAACCGTAGAAAGAATAATCACATCCAATTAGACATTTAAAAAGGGCCTCAGGGGGCCCTTTTCCTTTACCGATTCTTTGGAAGCTTCTGGATATTGGTGGCCTGGGGCCAAGTGTCTAGTAGAAAGGCTTTTTGACTCCGTTAGGGCACCTAAACGATGCAGAGGAGTTTCGACTGAATTGACGCACCTATATCATTGATCCTTGTCGCATCAGACGAATAGCCTACTTATTCATTGAGAATGTTGGAGCAGGAACCAGAATTCAGTTCGCTTCTCTTAAATACTCAGGTGGAGTGTCGACCATCAATGGTGCCTCTGAGCTCAACAAACTTATCTTTGCTCTATTCGCACCTCAACGCAATCAGCCTTAATGCCCATTGCATTTCCACTTCACCTGATCGAAAATAATAAGTTTGGGTCTAGCTAAGATCTAATCAATAAATGAAAAACATGAATCAGTCTTCAGAGAAAGAAAAGGGAATGAGCTTTATTAAAAAAGCTGGTAAATGGGCTCCATTAGTTGGAGGAGCATGGATTGTTCTGAATATTGTTGTTCCATTAGCTCTACTACGAATTCCAGCAGTCCAAAAATACTTAGTAGTACTTGAAGACAAACTCCCTTTTGATATACCAGGTATTGGTTAGATGGCTACAGAGATCATTTGTTTTTTCTTGCTTGGTATTTCAGCACTTCTTCTAAATGCTGGACTCGACGCTCAAGTTCTTCCACTCTTTTGGCTAATTCTTCCATTAGTAATCAAATTAAGTTTCGACAATTTAACCAGAAAGAAAGCACTCCTCATCAACAAAAAAACAAAATAGAGGTTAAGGTCGTAGAAAATTAGCCGCAAAGCTTTGAACGAGTTACAAGCATTGACGCTATCAGGGGCATTAGCTGTATTTGCTATTACCTGGCTTTTTTTTGGTTTTGGGGATGACGATGATGATGGAGGTGGAATGATGAGACCTGTCAGACAAAATGCAGATTAAAATCAGTTTCCAATAAGAAAAAAAAGCCTCAATCTAATTAGGACAATCCAAAAGGTATTTTTACAAGTCCTAAAGCTAATCAAGCTTCTGATCAAGCATTAGCCTAAGTAATGAGAGCATAGGTATATGAAAAATTTTCTAATCAAATTAGTTTTATTCGTATTCATTGTTTTCTCTGGATTGAATAGCGCTGAGGCTGTAATACAAGGCTGGGTTCCACCAGAGGATTATGGAGAAGGTGACTCATATGAAATGGGAATGGAATCCGAAGAAGACGCTCTAAGAATGGAATCACAAAGTGAAGAGTTGAGTATGGAGGATATTTTTGGGGATGAACAAGTTTTTCCTTTTCCACCTGGTCTAGGTAATTAATCAAAAGGCAAACATTCGCTTTAGTAAGGTAGATACAGATAACTATCTAACTTTTAAGTTTGTTGAACTAATGGCAGTAATAAAAAAAGACTCAGAGCCTCTAGATAACTTATCCAGTCAAGAGATAGAAGATATTGTCAGATCAAACGAAATCTTGGATCAAGAAAATGAAAGACTAATCAAAGAAGAAGAAATAGAGGCACAAAGATTCTCAAAGACAAAATCTACAAAAAGATTGCTTAGACGATTAAGAAGATCTCCACTTGAAGTGATAAATCGATCACTCTTTTTTGTATTCATTGGTAGTTTTATATTCTCCTTTGTCTCTGTTTACTCAATCAATAAGTTGTGGTTTGTCTTTTATGTCATCAGTGCTTTCTCATGTGTTTTATACACTCCAAATAGACAAGCCCTCAAGGAACTAATTGCAGCATGGCCAAATATCGAAGATCTTTTAAAAAAAAGAAGTCTATGGAAATAAATTATTGAGACTTATAGGCCATTGATTTGAAAATTATTTTTTGAGGTAAGTCTGATCTATTCTAAATTCATAATTGACAAAAGTTAATGGATAAGAAAGGAGCCAAAGGGTACTGGATCTCAACTGCAAAGGTTATAAATCAAGAATTATTTGATGAATATGTCGAAAAAGTTGGGCCATGGCTCAAAGAAAATGGTGGGGAGGTATTTGCGAAAGATACAGACCCAGTAGGAAAAGAAATAACTGAAGATTCAAACCTAGCCGTCATTTGTGAATTCCCATCAATGCGAATAGCAGTAGAAGCATATGAATCCAGTGAATATCAAGAGCTATCAAAGCTACGTACAGCCGCGACAGTTAATTCTACTTTCACAATCATGGAGGGAATGGACGAGGCGACAAAACTTAGAAAAGCAATGGGAATGTAGACAATGGCATCAGCCTATTCATTATTCATTTCAAGTGAATGTATGAACAGTTCTAATTGTTTAAAGCATTAAATCTTATGGAGGCATATTCTGATGAGTACTCAAAATAGAAGTGACAACCGAGAGCTAGTCAGAAAAAATCTTGAATTAATTATTAGTTCCAGCAACTACCAATTAGCCCATGAAGATAGAGAGTTAATTAATAGTGATGAAATGAGAGGAGTACGAATGCTCCTGGAAATCAGTAAACCAGAAAAGATCCTAGAAGAGCAAAACATATTATCAACAATCATAGTCTTTGGAGGTGCCAATCTTTCCAATAAAAGCTCTATAGAGAACAGACTTGAACTAGCTAAGAACTCTCTCAACAAAGACCCGAGCTCATCTAATTTACAGAGAGAAATAACACGTCTAAAGAATTTACATTCGATATCTCATTACTACGACTCGGCCAGAGAATTCGCAAAGATTATCTCCAGACAAAACCAAAAAGAACACTGCAATTCACATGTAATTGTCACTGGTGGCGGCCCAGGGATTATGGAAGCTGCTAATCGAGGCGCTTTTGATGCCGACTGTAAATCCATAGGTTTAAATATAAGCCTTCCAAACGAACAACATCCCAATTCATATATCACGCCTGGACTTTGCTTTAAATTTAATTACTTTGCCTTAAGAAAATTTCATTTTGTAATGAGATCAGTTGCAGCAGTGTTTTTCCCAGGTGGATTTGGAACATTTGATGAACTATTTGAATTACTGACTCTTCGTCAAACAGGAATGAAAACACAAATTCCAATAATTCTATTTGGTCGAGATTATTGGTCGAAAGTGATCAACTTTCAATTCCTTTCTGATTATGGGCTCATTTCAGATGAACATATGAATCTCTTTCAATACGCCGATAGTGCTTCAGAAGCATGGGGCATTATCAAACAATAGACGTATTATCAGATAATGGATTGGAAAACATCACTAGATTGGTATTGTTCAGGCAACATTCTCGAGAAAGAGGATATTGAGCTTTTAGAAAAACATTATCAACAGGTAATCAATGAAATAGATACGAATCTCTCCCTTGAACTAGCTCCAAAACATATTTGTAATCAAATTAATATTCCAGAGGGAAGTTCTTGGTTTAAAGCAGTTGCAGTTGTACTTGATAGATTAAATCCTGTTAAAGCTGGCAAGCCAAGAGGTTTAGTCGTAGATCAATTAAGAAGAAAGCAAAGCAGTTAAGCCCTCTTTATACAATAGAGTTGAACATATAAGACCCGATGCCCAACAAAGTCCTCTAGCAGGAGGAATATCACCAACATAAGCACCGATATAAATAAACCTCACGAATGGGTGAACCCACGCAGCTATCACTGCCACAGGGGAGACAACACCGGTAATCAGACATAGTAAACACGCAGGAGCGTGAAGAGTTATGCTCTCCCAGCAATTTTGATGGCACCAAACAGCTCTTTTACCAAAATCTGGAAGCTCATCAAACAAAGCCCTTGGAGCACTCATATTCTCCGCCGAATATCCAGCTTTGACTCGGCCATAAGTTAGAGGCCCAATTGAAAGCAAAACAACAACGGCAGACAGGCAAAGGCTCCAAGCAAAAGCTGTTTCCATGGAATAAATAATTATATCTCGAGCCTAAGTGAGGCAGAGTCAAAATGAGGATTAAAAGTTAGGTGTGAATTGATAAGCCCAAAAGCTCATTAAAAAAAAGTTTTCAAAAAGAAGATAAAAACACAATATTTAGTTCATAAGCTTGTTATTCTCTATGAGTCATAAAGAGTTCTTCTCGACTAAATCATCCATTATTAAAGTAATCCAAACATGGACTGGGATTCTGCGAAACAACATTGCAATGAGCGAAACTGGCAATGGTCATTGGAATTAATCAATCAGGCACAAAAAGAGATGGAAGAATTAGAGACGAAACTAAAAAAATGTGAGGATCAGCAGAAAGCTAATCGTTTATATAACGCATGTAATTACTAATGGAAGAAATGAACGCAACAATAGTTCCATTGGGTTCTCTAGCATTTGTATTTGCTGTAATATCAATCCTTGTATTCCTTAGGAAGGCAAGTATCGCAAGACAAGCTGATGAGTCAATAAAAAATAGAATGGAGGAAAAAAGAAATGAAAAAGCCCAATCTCTTGAAGAACAAAAAAAACGTTTAGAACTTTTGCTTAGAAAATAGAAAGATACTTACTTACAAATTATCGTCGCTTATTTTGCCAATTCTTTTGATCGGATTAGACCCGTCTCTATGATTTGCTGGATCAAATGGAAAATTTATATCTGGGCCTAAAAGATCATCAATACTTTTTGTATCCATTGAGCCTTGATCATTTTCAATAACAACTTCAGATGTATTTAACACCAGCTGCGCTTCAACTGACTGGAAGCAAACACTAATTACTAAAAATAGGGAAAGAAAAAATCCAAACCAAGTTTTTATAACACTTATCATTGAGAAGTAAAAGATTAACTATTTGCTCAAGGAAAGAATATTTCCTTATGTACTTTCAACTACTAGTCCTCAAAAATCAGACATGCAGGTGAGGAAGGATTTAAAGCACACTCTCTCTCCCAGTATGAAGCGATCGCTGTCATTCCTCTTTTGACGGCCTCGTGTTTTCTACCTATGTCACCCATATTTTCTCTGGGGACACTAAATGAAGTTTGAAGTTTCATTGTTTTCCTCTTCAATTATTATCGGTATAAACCATCAATAAGCCCTATTGCAAGTGCATTTATCCTTATCTTTCTTTTAAATTTTATTAAAAGCATAATTTATTAAGTTATCAATCTCGAAAAACCGTTTTATAAATTTTATTATGTGCCTTATCCAGATAATGATTATGAATACAACTAATGATACTTTCCTGTGACTTCAACAATAATATCAATAATGACATTAGGCATTGTAATTACAGGAATTACAGTTTGGTGGGTCAGCACAACCCTTAAAGAAGGAAATAAGGCACTTAAAGAAAGCCAAATAAAGAACTAGAGAACTACAGCTTTTCACTAGGCCTAGATATAAAGGAATTTTTCCAAGGAAGCGAATTAAATTAATAAAAAACTCCTCCACTTAATATAGTGGAGGAGCTAAGAAACACATTCTTCAGACCAACTACAGTTATTTCTTATTTAGGACAGCCTTAACCTTTGTGGGATACAAAGTCTTAAGTTCCTCTTTTATCTCATTTTGACGTTCATCAAGAACTTTAATACGAGCTTGATAACTTTCTTCTAATCTTTTTCTAGAGTCCTCGATGTTGTCGAGTTCCTCTTGACGTTGATTACGCTTAAGCTCTTCAAGCTGGCTATCAGAAACCACATAAACAGTTCTGGTAGGCGCAAATAAAGAATCGGAGAAAAAAGAGTCGAAGATTGAAGTGTACATAACTTTTATTTCGGAGTACACAACTACTCTGTCCTAAATTAATTTGGTTAGGGATGAGGCATACCGTAGAAGTTAATTCGGTAAATACAACTCACTTCGGTTGCTACTACTTAAAAGTTAGGTATACCGACCTCTAAACTTTTACATAAAGCGTCTATTGAAGGGGACAACAACACAATGGCTACATATTCACTCTTACTTGGAATCCTCGTGATAATCATTTCCTGGAAATTTTACAATGACTGGGCTTCTGGTCTGGCAGGCTTTATTTATGGAGGCATCTTATTTTGGAGTATCAAATTATTTATTGAACTCATTAAAACTGTATTTGGATAAAAAATTATTTCTATATTGAAATTAAATAAAACTACTGAAACCATGTTTTAAACCCCAAAAGATAGTTACCAAAATTGCGGAAAAAGGTAGTGCAATGGCAAGTGTGATATTGATTGTTCTAAAAATCTTACCAACCCCATTACTAGTATCTTTAGAAGGATCTACGATAAGTGGCATAGCGCAAACGTATTTTTTTTTATTTATAGGCGCAAATTCCCTTCAATTGGTTAGATTGTCGTAATTATCGAGACAGTCTAATGTATTTATTAGGTCTAGGACTTTTAGTTTTAAGCACTTGGTATCTGATGAAGCTATACACAAATTTCAATAACGATCCGATAGCAAAGAAAGAAATCGACAATGCATGGCAAGAAGCCAAGAAAGAGGCAAAAGGTAAAAATCCTTTTGCTCCAGGAAGAATCAAAGAGGCTCTCAATGCATATAAAGCTGATATGAATAAGAAAGACACCTAAAAGATAGAAAAATCCAAAGAGTTCATAATTATTCCTAGAAAGCGGTTAAATTAGATTTTTATTAATTTCGTAGTGACACCCTCATTAGTTTTAATGGATTATGTAGACAGAAAGACATTAAATAACGAACAACTAGAATATCTCGAACAAGTTTTAAAGGCATCTATTCAGAAATTGAAATTCACTAGCATAAAACCTGTTATCTCTAATAATAAAATATGTGATGCAGCTCTCATTTCCCAAGGCTCCTATGAAATAAGTTGTATTGCGTCCATACTTGATATGCTTCACCCAACAAAAAAACCAATGGAGCGTAAAACAAAAGTATTTAATGCTCTGTGCAACGCAGGATTAATAATTACTGATTAAATAAAGAGGCCTAGCTTAACAGACATATCAAGACAAATATTTCCAAGATATCTAAAAAAACACCAGTGAGAGGCATTGAACCTCTCATGCCGCCTGACGGTCTGGGAAAGCCTTATTTAGCAGCTTCAGGTGCTTTTCTCGCTTTACGTGCACGCCTAGCAGGCCTACCAGCACTCGGCTTTACAACTGCAGAAGCCTCAGTTTTAGCTTTGGCTGCAGCCTTTTTCGCTACTGGCTTTTTAGCTACAACTTTCTTTGCTGTTGCCTTTTTAGCAACTGTTTTTTTTGCGACAGCTTTTTTAGCTGTAGTTTTTTTAGCTGCAGCAGCTTTTGGAGCAGAGCCTTTACGTGTGCGATGAGAAAGAATTAAAGCCCATTCATCAGCGCTAATATTTGCTGGCTTATTCCCATGAACTTCAGAAACTTTAGCTGCTTTTTCGATATCTTTAATTAGGTTTTTCCAAGAAGCTGCGTAACGTTTATCAGACTGAGATTTAGCACCGCTTTCAACAAGGGTTTCAACGACTTGAGAAGCAGTAACCTTCTTACGACGTCTGTTAAAGATCTCCTTTTGCAAGGTAGCGATCAAGGCATCACCTTTAGCACTAACTTTGATGGATAACTGAGACATAACTCAATAATTACTTTCTTAATACATCTATCACATATAGGGTATTTAATTCAATAGTCAATGGTTAATCGACTACTAAATTATAATATATCTATCAATATCACATAAAATGACACCTTAAAATAATTCAATCTTGACTATAAAGCCATATCTAGTGGGTGAAAGAAAAGCCAAAAACCAATACAAAGACAACGCTCGTCAATAAAGTTCATAAAGCTCATACACTGATCAAAGATAGTATTAAAAATCTTATAAACAAGTTGATCTATTCAAGGTGTCAGTCTACCTCTGAACACCAACCAATCTCTCTCTTGTTGCAGCTCCCAAAGATGACAACGTGAAATCAAATGACATCCATGAGGAATAAGACGACGTGAACATGATATGAAAGAAGTGTTCTGCAATGTTTGTCGCTGGAATAATGAAAATGTTGACATGTCATGCGAACGCAAGCTGAACATATTTTTTTGAGAATTCCTTTCTCAAGGAATTACAACTCTTCTTCTTGATCGAAGATCTGATTGGTGCAAGTTTTTTTGGGGTCAGGCGTAGACATTGACCAATGCCAATAGGTTGGGCTACCGGAGGTACCCATTCTTCAGCCTTAAAAACAGCATACGGGGAAGCGGATGGAGTCATTTATTGCTAGCAGTACACATGTACTAGCAATAAATAATAGGTATTGCAAGTCATATATTTTAAAACATCTAATATGTGTCACCTCCAATACCAAAAGTTGAAGATGAGAGGTGCCCAAACACAATGAGTATTTCAGGGATAGAAAGGCTAATTGAAAAAACAATTAAACGACTAAACTCCTCACGACTCTAAAAAAATCAATAAAAAAGCCCTCATCTCATGAGGGCAAAATAATCTGCTGAAGGATCCCCATCACCCAGCTTTAAAAAATAATAATCAAATCAATCAGAATAGGCAACAAAAAACCACCATATATTTAACTCAGACTTAAATGAACACCATCTGTAGGGGGGGGGTTGATTTATACGGAAAATAGGGTTAGAAATAGTATCCCCATCACCCAGACCCGTAGGACACCATACCTAGGGTCTTTTTTATTGGAATTGCTTGTTTTCTAGAACATTGATTTATTTAGAGACGCTTTGCTGTGGAAAACTTTTTTATTTGAAGGAATTTGTTAGTAAAAAGTCTGTTCTTACCAAAAACTTCTGAAAGGTAACTTTAAAGGTTTAAAAACGATTAATAAAAAATCTTCTCAATTGAGTAAAAAGTTCTAAATCTGTTAATTGATAGAAAAAAGACAAGTGTGTTAAGGAAAATTTAATCTATCTAAAAATCCAGTTGAACACCTTATGTGATTACACAAAATGATTGATCTCAAAAGAAATAGCAAAAAAATACCAATTGAACAACAGGGCTTCGAAGTCGTAAGTCTTCTCTCTATAAACCCAATCAACAAGAAATTTCAAAATTAGTAGAGCTCGTTTCTCAAATTTTTTAACGTGTCAAAGGTGCTTTTATCTCGATAGGGTAAGAGGACTTGATCCTCCAGGGACACCAGGTTGGACTCTCAATGAAACCACAGACCTATTACTCAAAAAAGAATTTGACGATTGCAGACAGAAACAGATTCCACACAGAATATTTGCATCTAATGGACTATCTCATGTCGTTCCATTTGATCATCCTGAAATAGATAACTGGAGAAACTCACTTCATCGAGGACTAATGGATCGTTACAAGGATACCGGAATAATTTTGACTGGAGGTGTAGACGATATTTGGCAAGAAACTATTACAAGAGAACTAATAATTGTAGATTACAAATCACAAGCAAAAAACGGACGAGTTGATAAGAAAGACTATTTAGAGGATCCATTTCACGAGGCCTATAAAATTCAAATGGACTTTTATGCTTACTTACTTTCGGGGATAGGCTTTAGCGTTCATCCAATATCTTATTTTCTAGTCTGCAATACAAAAAGGGATGAAGATGAATTTAATAAGACCATGCGTTTTGATGAATATCTTGTTCCATAAAATGGAGCTATGATTGGATAGAGAGTCGACTAGATGAAATGGTGGCACTGATGAATCAGTCAGAGATTCCAGAATCAAATCCTTCATGCAAGAACTGCACCTACGCAGATCAATATTCAAAAATACTATTTTCAGGAAATTCAAATCAAAAAAAAATTACTCAAGGAACTTTGCCATTATTTTAAGAACGCTAATAGTTTTAATAATGATTCTGACAAAAAAGCATCTAAAGGATTAATTGTATGTGCGGAAGATATCAGCTATTAACAAAATTTATAAATTTACCCGATCTTTTAAAAAAAGATGTGCCAAGAGGATTTAGTCAAAATTATGAACCACAAATATTAATCAACCCAGGTTCTCCAATTCTTGTTCTTAAGAATGAAGGCAAGACACAAACATCCATAATGCTTTGGGGATTTATATCTGAGTGGAGTAAAGACCCTTTTGCAAGCAAAAGGCAAAAGCCATTTAACGCGAGATCAGAAAGTGTTGAAGAGAAGAAGCTTTTTCGTGCAAGCTGGAGGCATAAGAGATGTTTGATACCAGCTAGTGGCTTTCTAGAAAAAGGTCACCTAATAGGTAGAAAAGATTCTCAAACTTTCTGGTTAGGTGGACTTTGGAATAGATGGATGTCTAAAGAAGGATGTGAACTAGAGAGCTGTTGTGTGCTAACGACCGAGCCAAATAATTTAGTCAAACAATTTCATAACCGTATGCCCGTAATTATTCCAAATGGCCTAGAAGAAGAATGGATCTCTTCAGTCAAAAATGCTCAAGATCTTAAAGCTTTAAAACCCCTAATGACTAAATGGGACCCAGAAGAATGGACAGCCGAGCCAATAAACAAATCTAATGCCGACCAATTATCCTTCCTGTAAAGTCAGGACAAAAAGAAAGGGCTTATATAAGCCCTTAGATACAGTTTATAAAGTTAGAACATCAGTGATCGTGATGTACTTCTGCCGAGCTAGGCATTTCATGGGCAGAAGACAATTTCTTCAATGATTGAGATCCACAAATAGCAGACAGAGCGATCACAACCAATGATGCAGTGCTTAACAATTGAAGCACTATCGGGAGATGTGAATTAATTCTTTCTCTAAAGGTAGTCATTTGGGAAGTTAATTAACACTCCATTCAAACAAAAAGAATAAGCACCGTCCATAGCTTGAATATTATGAACTAAATAGCTAAAAGCAAAAAAATAAGCATAAATAAATTCAGTCCTAATATTAAGAGTGATGTACATGGTTTATATTCATTAGCCAAAACTAGGGAATCAAGCTCTTATTGATTTCTAATTAAGACGTAAATATTTAAAAATTTAAAAGTCTCATAATATAAAAAAAAAATTAGATATTGAAAGAAAACACATGAATAAATAAATGTACAATTAAGCCAATAATCAACTCAAAACTACTCATGGCTGAAAAATTAATAAAGGATAAAACCACTCGACGTCAGATTTCTGCTTAAAATTATTCAAACAAATTTAATTGAAATGGACGAAAATAGAATGGATCTTCCTTCTCTAGACAAACTTAAAGAATTAGAAAAAAACGCAAGAGCAGAAGGAAGTGGCATTGAATTTGAATCTCTATTAGGACACTGGCAATTTAATTCAGTTTGGAAGCAGGGATCAGATAAAGAAGACTCGATTTCGAGCACTTTGCTACAAGTTCTTTCAGCCAGTCTAGAGTTAAAGAAGGATACACAGAATCCAGAAGAAGAGAAATTTACTATCGCCAACGCAATTAAATTTGGATTATTAACTCTGAGATTTAGTGGCTACGCAAATTTAGAAAGGAAGCAGCCATTATTACCCTTTTCTTTTGATTGCATTCAAATAAAACTAGCTTCATTGACTATTTTAAAGAGATCTCTACCGGCAACGGATCCAAAGAAGAGACCGTTTTTTGCACTAATAGCTATCGATCCAAATGGTAATTGGTTGTCAGCTAGAGGAAAGGGTGGAGGACTTGCTCTATGGGTAAAAGATAAATAAGCTAACAAGCTTTGAAATAGCCCTTAGATCTTTTGTTGAGCAAATTCTTCTCAGAGTGTTTAATTAATTAACCAATATCTCCAGACATAAAATAATAATTAGCCAAATGTCATACAAACGTAGTGAATCAAACATTAACTTTATTTCTAAGAGAAATCCTGTCAATACAATTTGGATGCTCACGAACAAATTTGTTGAACTCAATTGCTAGCTGCCTAGCTTCAAAAGCGTCAATAGCATAAAACCCTAACTCATGTCTTTTGTTAGCCAAATCTCGGAAGCTAACAGCGTATCTCTTACAGGATGTAATTGGTCTTGAGGACATTTTTTCAATATTCAACAAATCAAATATAAAAAAAACTAACCACTTCTGAAAGAAATCTACCGAACAATCTTTGGACAGGAAACCGAATCTAAATTCTGTTAATGATTTAGAACAAGTAGATCTCAAACAAATTAAATTCTAACTTCATGATAGTAATAAGCCTAAAGTTTAAGTTAAAATAGGTTTTGTAGACTTTACATAAATTTAAAAGACTTATAAATAACGAGCCCCCTAAATAATCAATTATTAGAAAAACTAATTACATTAATAATTTTTACTTTATATATTTGGTATCTCTCCCTACATACAGTAAGTGATTAAAAAGGTAACTTTAAAATGTTATACGATCTAATTAAAGGAATGACTTTAGATATTTACAAAGCGATTGTTAAAGCTTCAAAGCAAGGAAATTTATGGGGACTCAAGCGTACTGATTACTAGCTATGTTTAAATTCACTAAGTTTAAGTTTTTTCAACTACTTATATTGTTGAATCTCCCAATTCTAATTTTATTAATAGGAATAATATCAATACCCATTGAGTTTTCTAATTCAATTTAATTTTTTTATAACTCACCACCTCTATACAAAAAATATTATTTTAATTAGAGAAATACTTGATCAACGCTTATCTTAAAATTTAGATATGCCAACTATTAATAAATTGAATGGCTAGAAAGAATAAAACTCTGGAATATGATATATGGCTATTCTAAAAGGACACGGCCTGTATTTTATTAAGCGGCTTTAAACTGAACACCAGTGTTGTCAGTCCAAGTCCAAGCAGACTTCTCCATTGTAGATAAATCAACTCTGTGGCTCGCCATCCAGTCTCCATTGGCTTCTATAAATTTCTCAATATTACCCTCTGGGTGCTGATGGATAACAATGATTTTTTTAGGGTCTTCATCACTACACCCTCTGTACAAAGGCTGAATATTAAACTCTCTATGCCTTCTGGTAGCTTCTTTGCTGTCGAAGATTGCAGCCCACTCGTCAAAGGTACTTTCAACCTTAAAAGTAAAAACTGAGGTTACAGTAGAAGACATCGATAATCTTTAATATGCGCAAACGATACCCAAACAAAACACAACTGACTAACAGTTGTTGTAAAAACTAGATAAAAAAGAAAAGTTTCTGCTAGAAATATATGATGCAGATAACAAGAAAAAACCTCAAACGAATCATCAACTTGATTGTTGTTTTAAGCGTTGCCTCAGTTGGGTTAATCAGAGTAAAACACCCATTGAGTTATTTAGTTGGTGTTCCTGTTGCCAGTTGGGTCGTTTATCTTTTATGTAATGCAATGTGTACAGATATTCTATTTGGAGAAACATTAGGATGTACAGAAAAAAGTATTTACAAGGAGAAATAAGGTAATTATGAATTAAAACTTTCTCAATCAGTGAAAAAGGAATATGTCCAAAACCCAAAAAGTACTAGCAAAGATAAACTATGGTTAAAATAAAGGAATGAATCAATAAGACTACTCTTAAATTCTCATAAAGACTAAAATGCTATTTGTTTACTCAGTTGGAAATAATCTTTCTATTAGCTGAATTGATACCTTGTCTTTTAATAGGCTATTTACTCGGAGAATTTAAAAAAGATTTATCCCTAACGATTTCTCGTCCTCTTATTAGCTATGGAATTCCTATCAGCTTGATGGGGATATTACTTAAGTCCGGCCTTGAATTACCTTTAATAGAATCTGCTGCATTAGCATTGGTAGCTATTTGTTCTTTAATGGCTATATTAAATAGTTTTTCATCTATAAAAAAATTTATACCAAACAGAACTCTTCAATTAGGTAGTGCTTTTGGAAATACTGGGTATTTCGGAATACCAGTTTCACTAGCAGTACTTCCAAATCAAGCTTTGATTTACAGTATAGGTTTTGACCTTGGTGCGACATTAGTAATTTGGAGTATCGGACCAATACTCCTAACAGATCCTTCAAATGTTTTAAATTCACATAGATATTGGAAGAATTTCATAAAAGCAATATTTAGCAGTCCTGCTGTAAAAGGATTAATTGGCGCATTAATTGTTCATTCATCTCCATGGGATGAACAAATAACAGACTTAATGTGGATACCTTCAAGAGTTGTAATTGTTCTAGCACTGGTAATCGTTGGAATGCGTCTAAGTTGGCTGAGAAAAGTAAATCTCACAAGAATAAAAATCCAAATAATATCCATAAAAAATGCTTTAATCATGAAACTGGTTGGATTGCCAGTCATTATGTTGATCATTTCCGCAGCAATCCGATTACCTAACGTCATGCGAGAGGCTTTAGTACTTCAATCAGCTGCGCCAACAGCAATATCTGTCTTACTAATATCCCAAGCAGCTTCAAGAGATGAGGAGGAAGCCACATCTCTTGTTGTCTTAAGTACGATCATCGCACTCATTTCAATCCCTGTTTGGTTGATGATTTTAAGATTGTAAAAAGTTAACAACTATCGCCTTTTATCTCAGTTTGTCTAAGTTGTAAGAAATACAATTTGTTTAATGACCTCAGCTACAGCAACAAAAGCGACAGCAAAGAAAACAGCGGCAGTAAAATCATCAGCAGTAAAATCTCAATCAATTTATTCATCAACTCAATCAAGATTTGCCAGTTCAAAGCTAATTCAAAACCTAGGTTCATCTAATGATGGTGTTCAATTCGATTTTTCAAGTTCGTTAAGGACTGCTTTTGGGAGAGACTAAAAGAATATGGACCTTTTAAAAACAATTTTTACAGTTGTCATATGTCTAGGTATTGGATGGGCAATCTCAAAAGGGATCATGTTTGGTTTGACTCATATTTAATATGCCTGAAGAATGGCATCCTACAAACGAAGAACTTGAAGTGATAGTGGTGCATGGATACAAGTTAAGGTCGCATGCGAAAATATAAAAGAGCAAACAACTGCAACTGAAAAATATATTTCAAAAATGCTTAACGAAATAGCAGATCATTATCAAGAAAATTAATGGCAAAAGAATGGGAACCACAAGAAGAGCATCAAGCAGTTATTGCAAGGAGTATAGAGTTTATTTCTGATGAATTAGCTGAGTTACAAGAGGCTTTACACTGTCCAAATTCATTTATTGTTGAAATAGCTAGTAGGGTAGTATCTCAATATAAAACAAATCAAATCATCATTAGAAGAGATGAAGAATAAATGGAATTTCTGCAATCACATGATTTAAACCAATTGGGTCTTTGGACCCCTCTTATTGGAGGTATTCTTCTTTACGTTGGCTTAAATCTAAAAATCACAGAAGTTGATCCTAATGAGTAATAAAAAAATGAAAAATCAGTACAACGAAAAGAAAAAGATCAATTTGTAAGAATTGTAGTTTGATATGAAACAAGGAACTATTGAACTAATTTTTTTTGCTCTGATTTTCTTGAGTCTTCAATTTTGGTGGGTAAGGATGACAATTAAGAATGGTCGCACTGGAGAAGTGGATAAATGGGGGCAAAAAACAAACAAAAATGAACTAAATGAATTGGAGAAAGCAAAGAAGGATTTAGAAAAACTTTTTCGTTCTTAATTTTCAATAGTAGGAAAACTCATTAAATAATGAACTATCAAATCTTGCTTGAAAGCTACGCTGCTGGTAAAGGTATTAAAAAAGACGAACTACCATTACTAGAATTAGAACTTGATTCTCAACTAGAATCTATAAAATTTTCTCGGACTCAAGGTTGCACAGAAAAAGCACCAAAGCACATTTGCCAGGCAGCTCAAATATGCGAAGGTAGTAGTTGGATCTCATGCTTTGCTTCAATACTAGATAAGGCCAATCCCCTTTCTCTTGGGAAGAAATCAAGAGGAGCAAAAGTCATTGATGCACTTCTAGATAACAATTATTTAATGAATTAAACTAAAAAAACCAATTATCAATTCTTTAGTAATAGACAAATTTTTATTAAACAAATCCAATGAACAATAGTGAAAGTCGTGAAGAGAGGAAAAAACGTTTTAAAAGTCTTTCAAGTGCAGAAAGAAAAATGTTGATTAGAAAGAAACTAGATCTACAAGGTTTAACAGAGGGAAGCGGTGTGAGAAAAAAGGATCAATCTTCTTACGACAAGGAAGAAATAATAGATTTAATTCTATTAACAAGATTTTTTCAAAAGAATAATTTTTGATAAGTCATCTGATCAAAATTTGTTTTACGAAATCAGTGCCTGCAAAATGGGAAAATGGATAAACCTATTAAAAAAAAGAAAATTACCTTTGCAAGGTTTGCTGTTCGTACTCTTGCCATTTCTGCAAGCACCCTCGCTTTATTTGATTTTCTAAAAGCAGACTATCAAGCTGGAGTGCTTCTGGCACTTGGATGGTTAACAATCGTGATCGGAGAGAAAAGGATGTTTAATGGAAAAAAAACAAATGAAGAAGCCTAAGAAAATTGCCAACTGTTAACTATCAATAAATAGATCTATAGAATTCATTCAGCTTTTATTCCCTATGCCACCATAAAAAAGGTAATTGTATAAAAGTCTTTAAATATTGAGGCATTTTAATCCAAACCATTAGTTCTATGAGTGAGACCAAGAAAAATAAGAACTTCAATCTGACAGAAATGAAGTTCAAGTTTAATGATCTATTCACTGGAATTGCTTTGCTGTTGTGTGCATTTTTATGTGCGTTTAGCCTTGCACTAATTGCAATAAGGTTAGGGCCAATAGCTAAATGGGCTAATTATCAGACTATTTGCGTGGAACAAGAAAGTTTAAAATCTCCAATCGAATGGGCGGTCCGTAAATGCAATGGAAGATCAAAAGTTTATCAAGTGAAGTGAAGGCAACTCAATTAAAGTTGAGTTGAAAATTTTCACCATTGAGAAGATCACGGTTTTCTTAAGAAACAATAACATCAAATCAATTGTTTATTTAGAGCCAAAACAATAGAAATCCCGACAAAAGTCCAGACATATGACCTAACAAACTAATTCCAGGTAGGAATGACCAAATAATTCCAATACCTGTGAGAACAGAAATAGATTTAACTAATCTAGGATCTTTCTTTAGCTCGCATCCAATGTAAACAAATTTTTTCTTTCCATAAATTGTAGTCATTAGAATAAACGCGTCGATACCAAATAAAACTCCACTAAATCCAATGCCTAGAGACATTGGATTTCTATAAACCAAAATATCAACGCACCAACAAATGAAAGACTGCAGAGGCATGATCAATACTATGAAAGCCAGAAAGAAATAGTCACTTTGAAGGCCTAAAGATTTAAGAAAATATCTAGCTACTATGATTCCAGAGATATTTGCCAATAAATGATTAAAATCACCATGAAAAAAATGTGATGTAATAATCCTGTATGGCTCATAAAACAAACGTCCAGACCAATAAGCAATAGAAGTCTTATCAATTATTCCTAGGAAATCTGTTGCAAAGAAGCAAATAGTGCAAGCCATGAAGGGGATAAAGTATTGCCAATCATCTTTTGAAATTTTCTCAAGCATTCCTAAATAAATTTGCCATTAATCCAATCGTACTAGCTGAATAGGATCAATTGAAAAGCAAATAGGATTAATTCTTTAAGTATGTGAATAAGCTAAAATAATCACCTAAAAGTACTTCATCAATAAAGAAAAGGACTAAAACCTAAGGTGAACAAATCTATTATGGATATAAATGAACATGGATTTAAAAAAGAGACTCAATCTCAATAGTTATGAATGGTGGAGAAACCACCGAAGATTTGTAACCCTTGGATTATTTCTGGCATTTTTTGCTGGCTATGTCAGAGTTCCTTCAGCGAAAGACTTCAAAGTTAAAGATATTTGCGGACGCCTTAGCGCTGATTTAATTACAGGGAAAGAGGCTGCAAGAGAATTAAAATTAGGGAAGAAAAGAACCGAGGGGCTAAAAGGAGAAAAAGCTGATATTACTAATCACTACTACCATTCCAAGTACTACTGCCAAGGCTACACAAAAGGCAATGTAGGCTTGGGATACTAATTAACACATTTATAGAATAGCCAGAGAAAAGCTTTGCACTTTTCACGCCGCTTTAACGGGTCTGGCTTCTTAACTAAGCTTTTACGGCTTTAGAACTAACTTTTCTTGCACGCTTCGCAGGTCTGCCTGCAACAGCCTTAGATGTTCTTTTAGAAACTGATTTAGCGGTTGAAGTTGCTTTTTTAGCTTGAGCAGAAGCTATTTTCTTAACTGCAGTCTTAACTTTAGAAGTCTTAACTTTTGCTTTTGAAGCACTCTTGGCAGGAGTAGCTTTAGTTACTGCTTTCTTTGCAATGGCTTTTTTAGCTGCAGTTTTTTTAGCGGCTGTCTTTTTGGCGGAGCCTTTTGCTGACACCTTCTTAGGACTTGAGGACTTACGAGTACGATGAGAGAGAATCAAAGCCCACTCATCAGCACTAACATTTGCAGGCTTATTACCATGGATCTCAGAAACTTTTGCAGCTTTCTCAATATCTTTTATTAAGTTTTTCCAAGAAGCTGCATAACGCTTATCAGATTGTGACTTAGCACCGCTCTCTACAAGAGTTTCAACAACTTGTGATGCTGTTACTTTTTTTCTTCTTCGGTTAAAAATTTCCTTTTGAAGAGTAGCGATCATAGCTTCTCCTTTAGCGCTAACTTTGATACTTAATTGAGACATTAAATTAAGAATTACCTATACACAACATCTAGCACATTGTGGGTATCCAAACCGAACAATCTATTTACATGTAGATGTAAATAGATTGTTCATCTTATTAATTTAGAAAAAAAACTATTAATAAAAAGGCATAAGGTATACAAAAAACAAGTCATAGGCTTGTTTAGAAAAAAAGACAGGTAAAGTCTCACTTAAGGAGAAAATGACTATCAAGAAGGAATTAAAGGTTTAATCTTTCTATAAAAGTAAGCAATAATCGCCATAAAACACAAAATATTCGGCCAATCAACCTAGCTATCTATTGCAAATGTTTTTTCTAATTTTGCCTTTACTTGCTTTAAAGACGGTTCTGAGACCTTGAGGATTTTTTTATAAAAGCCAAAAAATTTAAGACACGCCAAAGGAACAAATATTGTCAGTAGTAAGGTTTTAGCTGTAATCATAAGAATATTATAAGCAAAATCGATATGAAATAATCAAATATTACTTGTTAAACCTATATATAAAGTCAAGGTCTTTAGGAAATTTTAGTTAAGGTCAAAGTGTTAATAACGAATTAACCAATTAAATAAAATGCAAGACAGGAAGGATCTCAAAGCCCTTATTTATCAGCTAGCAGCAGCAACAGATAGAGGTCAAAGGATGAACGCGATGATTGCTCCTATTTACCAAAATAAATTAGTAGAGATGAATAAACTAGTTGAAGATCTACTACCCTTCTCAGATGAAATAACTCAGAGTTCTATTGAAGGTGAATGGGAGCTTATTTACTCATCAGTTGAATTATTTAGAAGCTCTCCATTTTTTTTAGCCATTGAAAAGGCTTTAAACGACAAATCAAAAAGCGATTTATTTTTCAAGCTTCATCTTTTACAAGTTGGATCATTTGGATTATCAACAGTAGGAAGAATCGGCCAAAATATCAATTTTAATAAAGGGGAAATGATCTCCACCTTTGATACCACTATCTTTGGACTTACAACAATCCCAATCATTGGGTGGTTCAAGCTTTTGCCTACCTTTGGTGGTCGAGTCATAACTCTGGCTAAGGGGCTTAAACTAACAGACAACATTCTTTCAATGGAGTTAGAGAAGACTAAAGTATCAGAGGTGGATGGACTGGGGAAAATTCCTTTTTTAGACACTATTCTCATGGAAAGGTGGTATCCAGTAAAGACCGTCTGGAAACTTTTGCCATGGAACAAAGAAAATCCAAATTGTGAGATTAGCGTGATCTATGTTGACGAAGATTTAAGAATCATTAGAGATATGCACGGAGCATTATTTGTTTACATACGTCCATCAATTCCTCTTCTAGACCAAACAAAAATTTAAGAAAATCCCTTCCTAAATACTGACTTCATTGAAGCAATTCTGAAGAATTTGTAGTAGAAACTCTAAAGAAGAAAAATTTTTTAATAAAAAATAAATGAAAAATCCAGAAGTAATAGTAGTTGGAAGTGGTATAGGAGGATTATGTTGCGCAGGATTACTCGCAAAAGCTGGCAAAAAAGTCCTAATTCTCGAGGCTCACTCAAAACCAGGAGGAGCCGCTCATGGCTTTGAGAAAAATGGTTATAAATTTGAATCTGGTCCCTCTCTTTGGAGTGGAATAGGTACTTGGCCTACGAAAAATCCTTTAGGTCAAGTACTTAAAGCTCTTAACCAAAAAGTTGAATTAATTAAATATCAGGATTGGAATGTTCAAATTCCTGAAGGTGACTACACGATTGGAGTTGGAGATAAAAGATTCCTTGATCAGATCAATTCAATTAGCGGAAATGATGCAATTAAAGAATGGGAACATTTTATTCAAGTTATTAAACCAATTGGTGCAGCAGCTAATGCTATTCCCCTAATAGCACTAAATCAAAACAAGGACACTATTTTTCAACTCTTAAGACGTAGTAAAACACTCCTCACTCACTTGAAATCTTTTAAATACCTAGGAGGTGCTTTTGGAAATTTAGTGGATGAACATCTTAAAGATCCATTTTTACGAAATTGGGTTGATTTACTTTGCTTTCTAATAAGCGGTTTATCAAAAGACGAAACGAATGCAGCTGCGATGGCAACCCTTTTTGATGATTGGTTCAAACCAGATGCCTATCTGGAATATCCAAAGGGAGGGAGTGAATCTATCGTTATGGCTCTATTAAATGGAATTTACTCATTTGGAGGCAATCTCCAACTGAATTCAAAAGTTAGTCAGATAATTATAAAAAGGAATAAAGCAATCGGAATTGAGTTGAAAAATGGTGAGAAAATATTTGCAGATCATATTGTTAGCAACGCAGATATTTGGAACACCCTTGATTTAATACCAAAAGAAATATCTCAAAAATGGAGAGAGGAAAGGTCCATGACTCCAAAATGCAAGTCATTTCTTCATGTACATCTTGGATTTAATGCAGAAGGACTGGAAAATATTCCAATCCATTCAATATGGGTAGATGATTGGGCTAAAGGTATTACTGCTGAAAGGAATGTAGTAGTTCTCTCCATTCCATCGGTATTGGATCCAACCATGGCTCCCCCTAACAAACACATTCTTCATGGATATACGCCTGCTAATGAGCCTTGGGAGAAATGGGAAAATCTTAAAATAGGTAGCAAAGAATATAAAAAGACAAAAGAGGAGCGTTGCTCAGTCTTCTGGCAACCAATAAAAAACCTAATACCTGATATTCAGGAAAGAATCGAAATAAAAATGCTAGGGACACCACTGACTCATCAAAGATTTTTAAATACAAAAAATGGTAGTTATGGTCCAGCCTTGTCAGCAGCAGAAAGGCTTTTTCCAGGGAATAAAACTCCTATTAAAAATCTATTATTGTGCGGCTCTAGTACATTCCCAGGAATCGGCATACCACCTGTAGCCGCTAGTGGTGCTATGGCCGCCAATACAATTCTTGGTTCCAAAATTCAAAGAGATCTAATCAAAGAGCTAGACATATAGAAAAAGCCTATTCTTGATAGACAAAATGAAAATACAAATCAAATGACTAACTCACTCAATAAAGCTTTTACAGGAGCAATAGCTCTGGCTCTGATCGTGATAGCTGTAGGCCGTATCCCCTTTTCCAGAGAAAAAGAACTCTCAAATCTATGCAGAGAATACTACACAATGTACCTAAATCAGAATGACTATTCACTAAAAGAAAAAAATGCGAAGATTACAGTGATTGCAAAGAAAACAGGTCTTAAAGCTGAGACAAATAATGTTGGTAACTTTTGTAATTCGTTCTATTTCAATCAACGGTAGATATTAAATACGAAAATAAAAAAGTTTTTCTGGAAAAATTTTTTCAATTTCTAATAGGAACAAATACATCAGTAATTATATCGATAGATTTAATATCAATTTAGTAGTTAAATAGAGATAGTAACAAGGAAAAATCATGAAGAAAGAAACTTCATCAAATCTCCTTGAAAAAATTGATATCGCTAAAGAAAGAATCAAAGAATTAGAAACAATGATTAATCATTGGGAAGGGATAGAATGTGAAGGCTTTTGGGATGTGGAATGCTCCATAAATCCATCATCCCCGGGTTGCCTTCTCTTTAATGATTGACCATCATTGGATGAATCTTTAAGCCAACTCAAGCGAATCATCTCAGATCTAACAACTTCTCTAATAGCCTTATTAATGATTAAAAATCATTTCAAAGACTTTAAGAATCATTGAATGAGCCGCAAAGGTATTTTTCTTTATCTGGTGAAATCTATATATTTAAACTCAGGATTCAAAAAAAAAATTTTTATAGAGTTAAAAAAATTGTTTATAAAAAATGCCGAAGCTATCAAAAGTCGTTTCATCCAGTGACTTTGATGATTGGTTTTCATTGAACGACACTATTATGGGAGGTTTAAGCAAGGCAGTTTGTAAGGCTTCCTCAAAAGGCCTCTCTCTGGAAGGTGTTGTAGTTGAGGAAAAAGGGGGCTTTGTTAGTTGCAAATCTCCAATATTTTCACCTTTTCTAAATTTATCGAATTATCAAGGTTTTGAATTGAAAATTGAAGGGAAAGGTCGAACTTTAAAATTTGGAGTGTCATGTAAATACGGAATTTTTGGCTTAAGAGAATTTTTCTTAGATTAAGTCTCCTGGTGGGCTTAGATGGGTAGCAGAAATAGAAAAAAAAGATTTGGGACAACAATTATCAAAGTTCCTTTTGAAAGCCTTGAACCAACTGTTCTTGCCAAAAAAATTTCTTTACCAATTCAATTAAAATCGGACTCTATAAGCCAATTTCAATTACTACATTCAAAATTCGGTAGGCCAGGAGAACTCAATCCTGGCTTTAACCCAGGCAAAATAAATTTTGTATTGCAATCGATTAGTGTTTTTAGCACTATTAGAAAAACATACCTATTTATACTGTTCTTATTTCATAGGTAAAAAAATACCTTGAATAATAAAAGTATTTCTCAAGGGCATTGAACCGTAAAACAAATTAAATCTATGAAAAAATTTTTTTATTGTATATACTCCGATTAATCAGAAAAAGCCCTTTCAGTGGGATTGCTTTAAAAATATAACCTCAATAATATGAACAACAAAGACTTACCACCGATATGTGGATTGGAATTTGCAATTAATAGAATAGTAAATAAGGAAAGAGAAAGTAGACAATACAACGAAATATCAAGGTTAGATAATTTTAATTCAGGATTTGCATGTGCCCTCCATATGCATCAACCAACAATTCCAGCAGGTAAGAATGGAGAGCTCATTTCACATTTGCAATATATGTTTGAACACTCTTCAGAAGGAGATAATCACAATGCCGAACCATTTGCTCAATGTTATAAACGTCTAGCTGAAATCATTCCAAGCCTGATAAATGAAGGATATGACCCCAAAATAATGCTTGATTACTCAGGTAATCTTCTTTGGGGACTCGAACAAATGGGTCGCGAGGATATTCTTACATCGTTAAAACTCCTAACGTGTGATGAGACAGTTCATCCACACATTGAATGGCTAGGAACCTTTTGGAGTCATGCTGTAGCCTCTTCAACTCCACCTTCTGACTTTAAATTACAGATAACAGCCTGGCAGCATCACTTCTTGTCATTATTCGGAGAAGATGCATTGCGTCGAGTGAATGGATTCTCTCTTCCTGAGATGCATCTTCCAAACCAACCTGATGTTCTTTTTCAATTAATCAAAGCTCTCAAAGAATGTGGATATCGTTGGGTAATGGTTCAAGAACATAGTGTTCAAAATATAGATGGCTCTAATCTAAGAGACGAGCAAAAATATATTCCCAATATGCTCAAAGCTCAAAATAGTAATGGAGAGATCATCTCTATTCTTTCACTAATAAAAACTCAAGGATCAGATACAAAGCTTGTTGGGCAAATGCAACCTTATTACGAAGCACTGGAGTTATCTAAACAGAATTTAGGGCAACAGATTATTCCCACTCTTGTTTCCCAAATAGCTGACGGAGAAAATGGCGGAGTAATGATGAACGAATTTCCTCAAGCATTCATTCAGGCATATAAAAAAATTGGTCCAAAAACGAATATAAGTCCAACAATAGCTATGAACGGATCTGAATACCTCGACTTCTTAGAGACATCAAATATAGATGAAGATAATTATCCATTGATACAAGCAATCAATCAACACAAAATATGGGAAAAAGTATCAGGCCCAATAACGCCTACTTTGGTTAAAAAAGCAATTAATGAATTAAAAGAGGAAGATCAATCTTTTTCTTTGAGTGGAGCCAGCTGGACTAACAATTTGAGTTGGGAAGATGGATATATAAATGTTTTAGAACCAATTTCAAAACTTAGTTCGTATTTTCACGAAACATTTGACCAATTATTAGTTCAAAATCCATCGTTAACAAAAACCCATGACTATCAAGAAGCGCTCCTATACCTTTTGCTATTAGAAACTAGCTGCTTCCGTTATTGGGGACAGGGGAAATGGACTGAATATGCTAAAACGATCTTCAGAAAGGGTGAAGAGGTGATTAGAAACTTTGAAATTTCAGCACAGAGCAGTTAATCAATTTTGTAAAGGCGTCAATCAAGAAAAAGAAATAACTAGCAAAAAATAATTTTTTGCGTTAAGGTCACCGACCATAGCTTTAATAAAATGACTAGTACAAGTTTTGACAAAAATGGACTGGATAAAGCAGGTATTCATTGGATGCAATATCTTTCAATGACATCAATGTCATTGCTTATATTTCTCATAGCATTAGACAAAGCCGTTCCTAGCTTTCATCATTTTGTTTTAATTTCAATGGCCAAAGCAGGAATTATTTGTAATGGGATACCTGGATAACATACTTTGACAGATCCACTGATCTCGCCAAAGAAAAAATATTAAACTATGAAAGGGAAAATCAATCCAGACAACGATGGTTACGATCCATCAGAGGAATACTTCAAAAAGAAAGGTGACGCATATGAAAATGAAACTGAAGAATATTTCCCTGAAGAAACTTCTAAGCCACCCCATTATTAAGGCAACGAAGAAAGGGCTGTTGATAATTAAAATCAACTAATGATTATTATCTATGTGAAATGTACGTACCTTCGGGATAGAGCCTTGAGATTGCATTAAATCGCTTTGATATTTGTCGTTCTTTGTCAGTATTAACTTTACGATTAAGAACCAAAACGTTGTGAACCATCCATAGAAAAAAGCCAACAAGCCAATACCAAGATATGGGATGAGCCAAAATTTTTATATATCATCTAATTTTAAGATGGCAATTATGTCTATTTTTTTCATAAGTATTTAAACCTTTTGTTATTACCCCAACATCAAAATTAGATTTTTAAAAATGATTACTCAAGACTATTGTTTTTTTTACCACATCAACAGCTAAGCAAGACTAGGTAGAACTGCTCAAGTCATTTAGTAAACATGAAAATATTTGGTATAAATCAAGCGAATGTATACTTATTCCTACTGGATTATTCATAGATTTTTCGAGTATTATTGCTCGCTAGATAAGAGAGTGTATTTAGGTCTCTAATTTGAGATTGAGAATCCAAAAGTTAATTGCATTATTAAAGAGCTGTAATTTTCTCTAGTTTTAATTTTTGGTGAAAAAGTCTAAAAATATGAGCTTTTTAAATGCCTTTCCATACATATAGTTTGGCAATCGTTCTCTTCCGCACTGCTAGATATTGAACAATATGTTACACACTCAAGATAATCTTCAATTGGATCAACTTGGCCTTGAGACATTTTCTTCGCATCGATCGTATTCATAAAGGTCTCCTATAATTAGAGTTAATCTATCCTTTCTTTTTATTTTTTTCTATCGGTATTACTTACTAACTTATACGCATAAGAAAAACTGATATATGAAGCATATTTTACTAAAAAGTAATGGCGAAATAGGGATTAATCTTCATTCTAATAGCTCATATTAATAGTTATATAAAAAAATCGCGTAAAAAAAGAAAAGCTGTAAACAACTAACTCAAAATTAAAATAATATTTATGCTATTTTTTCAATTTTATTCTTATTCCTATTCTTTCTCGAATAGCTTTTATCGGAATCATATCTTTCATTTGATCATCTATTTGCTTTCTAATTAAATTTCTAAATAATTGAGAAAGCAACACCAAACTAAAAAGAGATAATATAATGGTCACAAATGCAATTAATGAATAAGTATCCATTTCAAAGTTCTCTATATATTGCCCATTCATCACCATCAGAAGTGACTTCAGAAAGTAACGCAACAGCTATGTCGGACTGATCAGAGCGTTTAACAATAATCTCTTTACCACCCATATATGGATCATTGAACTCTGATTTTGAACGGCTAGCCTCTAGCTGTTCAGATGGTGTCAAAACTTCAAGAATTTTTATCCATATCTCATCATCTGAAGCGAAAGGAGGAACAGAAAATTTACTCGGGCTACTTCCTTTTTTTTTATCCATATTATTTAATTTTTAGCTTTAATCTCTTTAACTTCATTAATTAATCGTTCTTGTCGTTCAGGGGTAATAAATCCAAGAGATCCACACTCATTAATATCTTGAATTGGATCTGATAGTCCATCGTGTTTCTCTAGCCATCCTTCAGTGCATCCTTTACATGCTAATTCATTTAATTCACTCGCTAAAGACTTGGCTTTCAAGCTATCCATCAAGAAAAATTTAATTACTTCTTTCTTTATACTCTACAGTCATTCGATAACTCAAGGAAAAAAATTAATAGCCCTATTGAACAAAATTGTAAAGTTGGAAAATATACACCCTATTAATAGATAAGTGGAATCATAGAAAATAAGAACCAAAACAATCTAGTTAGGAACTCATGCAGCTTCTTTTTTAAATTCCCGATAAATAGAAATATCTATAGGTCTATTCACATCGGATTGAAAATCAACAATGTCTTGATAAATCTCATTAGGTAAAGGGTGCATTTCGCATCTTGAATAACATTTGCTGTTGCCAAGCTTTTTTATTGAAAACCTTTTGCCTAGGTGCTTAAAGATAGACAATTTCAACATGCAACTTGAGTTAGTTATATCGTTAGAAGCTGTAGATGCAATACGCAAAACTACTAGCCTTCTCTATTAATTGAGTGAGTAGTTATTACTAATATTATTTTTTTGTAGCAGTTGCCACTTCATATCATTTTGTATAAAAAGCAAACTTTAAAAAGAGTATTAAAAACAGATGTCTTTATCTCCAAATGAGATGACTCCGTACATAAAAAAAATTCAACAGAAATTTGATGAAGCTCAAACGTTTTTAGTGAAAAATGGTTTTCACCAAGCCACAAAAGGGCTTTTACAAGACATCGAAAACGCTAACGGCATAAATAAAAAAACAAACTAATATCATTCCTATGAGATGAAATCGAAAACAACAAAGTCTTTAGGGAGACAAGTAAAATGGTAGGCATGTATATCCTCTAAAATTCATTTACCTTTTCCATAGCAACTAAAATCACTGTTTTAGACTTTAAGCTTAGTAATATTTTTTCAGAGTACTGCACTCATATGAATGCGACAGAGCAGCAGAAGATGTTTAGAGAGATGGGAGTTAAAACTTTTTATATCGGCGAATGTATAGGAGACTCAAAAAGAGCAACTGTAATGTTTGAAGGACCAGAGAATGTTTTACATAACATTTTTATCAGTCCGGAAACAAAGCCTATTGTTGAAGCCTCTGGTCATATTTATGAAGAAACAAAAATCACAAGATGGATAAACAATTGTCCTAACTGCTAATTTTAACGCGTTGGAGTTCGTCAAGTAATTGTATCTGGAATCATAGGTATTGAATGTTTTTTGCCGTCTGGGCTCACATATATATTCTCTTTCCCATATTCTGTATCAATGGTTTTTTCAAAATGAGTCCCCTTTGGAAGATGTAAAAAATATTTTTGTGCTCTGTTTATTTTATTTATACAGTTATTTAAAAAATAACTAGCATGTTTCCCAACGACAACAAATTGATTGTTTTATGAAAGTTTTGGTTTCTAACTATTTGATTTTTCTAGAGCAGTTAATAATCTTCCCACTCGAGTTCCATTAACTCCAAGATCGCCACCACCATATCTTGATGCCGATTTGATTTGAATCTTCTTATCAATTTTTAAAATCTCCAAGTCGTCTGGAAATCTGAAAATCAAACTACGACAAACCCCTTTCCAATATTTATCATTAACCTCTAAAACTTTGGTTCTAGGAATTTTCTGGGCAATCCTAATAAGTTGCTCAAAGGTCTTGTCAACATCTTCAAATTCTTTTTGAAAAAAAACGCAATTAAGCGGATTTAAACAGGGACTAAGACCTGATTGAGGATATGGCATATTTTCTATGAGTTCACGTATTGATCATGAGAGAAGTTTATCCCCCCTTTGGGCTTGTTTTTCAGAAATTTATTACTAAGTGATGTCTAGTTCTCCCTACCTAAAATAACCGTACAAAAGCTATCCTTCAATTAAATTTATACAATATAATTTTTGAGCATGAAACGATTAGATAAGACAGGGATGATGATGATTGTTTTCAGTGTGGCCTCAACACTTCCTTATCAGTTTTATTATCTCTCTTCTATGAGTTAAAACAGGTTAATCCCTCTCTCTATAAATAGAACTAATTAAAGGTCTTTTGATTAAAGGCGGCTCATTTCCATAACCAATCCAAATAAAACCAATAATTTCCTCCTCACTTGAATTTATTTGTGCGATTTGATAGGTATTAGGGTCTTTAGTGATTTTTCCTGTTGACCACTTGCAACCAACATCATCGGCGACAAGTGAAAGCGACAGGTTTTGAATCGCGCAAGCACAAGCAGCATAATCTTCGAGTTTTTGAACTTGATTATCAGTACATACTTGAGTGGCAATAAGCAAATGGGAAGGGTTTAGCATTTTGTCCCTTATTTTTTTTAAACTAGATTCATCTATCGACTTATCACCAAACTTCAGAGTCAGCTGTAATTGATATAGAAGTTCCCTTTTTTTTATCCCTATGTTGGTAAAACGCCATGGGAAAGTCCTTCTGTGGCAAGGTGCCTGATTAGCTGCAACTATTGATTTTTGAATTACTTCGCTAGGAACACTTTTTTTGGAAAAGATATGAATGGTCCTTCGTTTTTTAATTGCTTCAACTATTTCCATGATTTTTTCATGACGTTATTAACTACACTATTAGGCATAGTGAAAGTTTTACAAAAAGTTAGTTTAGAGACGTGTATAAATAAAAGGCGTTTAGATCATCTCCAGATTGAATCTCAAATCTAAAAAAACCATAAATTAGTTGAAAATCACTTATTAAGCAACTTGATCAAGAATTACATTTGATGGTTCTGAGAATAGCGAGACAACTTGACCCATGGGTGTCTTGAATACGCGTTCGACAATTTCTCCATCATTGATAATTACCTTCGTATTGAAGGACCCAGAAGGTAGATTTACAGATCTTTTTTTTAAAAGAATCTCTAGCTCTGGATACTGATCATTAGGTTTAAGAACCTCTTTTAACTCAGGATGCAAATCTAAGATTGCATCATCAAAGGCCTTAAACTTTTTCATCAAAACCATACTTTGAGTTAGCTGTTATGTATGACTTGTAACCTACTGATCTCATGAAGTAAAGAGTTTTTAAACCAAGATCGGGATAAAATTAATAAGACTATAAATAAAGTTTTAATGAGCAAAGAATAAATTCATATAAAAATTTTACTGGTAGCTCAAAGTGAAAATAGTCATTAATATCTAGTAGCATCAATCACTCGCTGTTCATGATGAGAAATAGACGTTACCTCAGTACGTCTGTCATTTTAAACTGACTGTGTAAAAACAGTAATAGCTGCAATACTCGGTGTAATAGGTAAAAACATGAACAAGGCCAACACACTACTATTAGGTTTAAATAATCTTTGCATTAATTAATAAAGGATTCAATTATTATTCTCAACAACTTTTAATTGATTTGCGTGTTCGGTTTCCCTTGAATAAAGCTATTAGTTTGACCTGTAATACCATCTAAACACCTTTGGTCTTTTCCAGAGCATTGAATAAATAGCTTCAAGTGCCTTTTGAGTTTTAGGTAGCTTGCAATTAGGCCATGACTGTTGAGTAATCATTGTGATTATTTCGGAGTCATTATTATTTCTACATCGGATGCCGCCCATAAAACCAGAGTAATAGAACTCAGGCAAAAATACATAGAACCAAAACCATTATTCAGCTAGATATTTGTTGGGCAAATAAGCATAAAAAAAAGGGGCAATTTATGCCCCTTTTAGATCTCCTTTAAATTACTTTTGGTATGTATTACCTCTGTAAGTTAAGGATGCTTGCATCTGCTTTTTAGCTTCTGCCTGCCTAGATGTGTAGACGTTACTTCTGTAACTAAGTTCTAAGGCTTTTTTTGGAGTAGCTTCTTTATGTTGAAGGTACTCTTTGCCTCTGTAAGTAAGAACAGTCATTGCTCTTTCTCGTAGTGCTCAAGACCCCGTTCCATGTCTCGAGTCTTACTGCAGCTTGAAATCTAGCTGAACGTGTATCAAAAATAACAGAAATTATCATTAAGTGATGTTCCTCATGATACATAAAACAGTGAATTATGTAGTGTTAACCGAAATAGTTGCATTTCTTACTAAAAAGCACCCTTAAATCACTATGAAAGTTAATTATTTATCCTCTTCTTTTTCTTTTTTTAAACTAAACCAACCTTCGCCCTTTTCCCTCTTCTTACAAAAGTCATAAAACGCAAAAAAAGGGTACTAATATGGCAGAAATTGTCAAAGTAATTACCGACTTAAAACCAGATGAAGCAATATTTTGAAAAATTTAATCAAATACTTCCTTAACACTTCAAGAAGGTAAACCATTTAGTAACCACACAAAAGCCTCATTATTTAATACCCAGTTTCTTAAAACTACTATCACTATTAAATTAATCAAAAGAAACATGAACAAACGAAGTTTCGGATCCTCTATCCCCATAAATCAATTGTAATTTAGTTTTTGTTAGGCAAGGCCAGTTAAATGATGTTAACAATTATGGGGCTAAAGGAAGTTGTTAAGCAATTAAAAGAATATGTATGATTTTCAATCCGCTTTAAAAGGCCTACCACCTTTACTTAAATAATCCATGTATTTATCAGACTCTTTAAGGTAATAATTCCTACTTTGACCAATATATCTAGCTTCAATTAAGAGATCCGTAACTTCAGGCCAAAAAGATTCAGGGACCAACTCAAGAGGGTTAATTGCGCTTGGATTCCAATTCAACTCAGTTAAAAATAGAAACCAAATCGACTGGCACTTAATGAAATCAGGTAAACAATCTGAATTAAAATTATTCATTTATAAATTGGACTGATTGAGCTGCTTTATCAGCTTTGATTTTTGCCTCATCTATGGTTTCTGCATTTGCTACAGCTACTCCCATTCGACGACCTTCAGTAGAGCTCGGCTTGCCAAATATAAATACACCTGTATTCGATTGACTTAAGGCATCTTCAAGTCCCGTGAAAGCTATATTTGAAGTTTTCTGGGATGCCAAAATCACTCTGCTCGCAGAAGCTTCATGACAAACTATTTCTGGAATTGGGATACCTAAAACAGCTCTAAGGTGTAATTCAAACTCATTTAAATTTTGGCTAATCAAAGTTACTAAGCCTGTGTCATGTGGTCTTGGTGACAGCTCTGAAAAAATCACCTCCTCACCCTTAATAAAAAATTCAACGCCAAACAAACCTACTCCACCAAGATTATCAGTGACACATTTGGCTATCTTTTGAGCCTTATCTAAAACACTGTCAGTTAATGTAGCTGGTTGCCAACTACATTGATAATCTCCATTCTTTTGCTCGTGTCCTATCGGTGCACAAAATAATGTTTTACCATTAAATTGTCTAATAGTTAATAAAGTAATTTCTAAATCAAAATCAATAAATTCCTCTAATATAATTTTATTTGATTTACCTCTTGATTTTTCAATAGCCAAATCCCAAGCCTGGACTAAATCATTTTTATTATTAACTAAACTTTGTCCTTTACCTGAAGAACTCATAACTGGCTTAATTAATAAAGGATAACCAATCGTCTCTGCATGCAAATTAAGTTCTGATTGATTCATCGCATAACTAAATTTTGCAGTTCTTATATTTAATTCGTTAGCAGCTAAATCTCTTATTTTATCTCTATTCATAGTTATTGCAGTGGCTCTTGCATTTGGTATTACTGTTATTTTTTGTTCGATTTCCTTTAATACATCTACTGCAAGAGCCTCAATTTCAGGAATAATTATATCAGGATTACATTTATATATCACTTCTTTTAATTCAGTACCATTATTCATATTTAATACTTGAAATTGATCAGCTATCTGCATGGCTGGCGCATCATTATATCTGTCACATGCAATAACATAACAACCTAATCTTTTTGCTGCGATTGCCACCTCTTTTCCTAATTCACCGCTACCTAAAAGCATTATTTTCTTTGGAAAAACGTTCATAATCATATCTATAGGTCAAAAATATAAATTAATATAATATCGCTTAAACAGAATAGATAATAAAAAAAAGAAGTAGAAATTAACAGAGACACTGAAAGGAAAAAATTATTCTTAGTACAACTGAGCGCTTGTTGTTGATGGATAAAATCAATTAATCATTCGCGATTGTTTATCGACTCAATAAGATAGAAGAATGATATTTCCACCATAACAAGTAATTCTTGGATAACTACTTTTGAGTACTGAAATGGTATTGATTTTGGACATTAGGTACAACCCTTTTGAAAACAATGAAACAAGCTTATAAAAGCAATTCCTAATCCAAAAACCATATCTAATTTTCACGTTAGTCTTATAAAGAGCTGATTAGCTATACAAGCTCTTTACGAGTGGAGAAAAGTTAGTTAAAAGAAAGAAATAACTTCGACTTATTTATTGTAATGGTTGCTAAGAAGAAAATTAAAGACTTCAAGGATTTGGATCAGTTCCCAGATTTAAAAGAAGCTCTTATACCGGCTATTAAGACATTGCCCTCAGGTTCAATGAATACTAAAGTAATCATTACTGAAGGCGAAATTGTAGAGAGAGTTTATAAAACACCAAAAGGTGAAATTATATCTCTTTTCGCAAATGACTTATCCGAACAAGTTGCCTAAATTTTCTTGTTAATTTAAATTATTTTATTTCTCGATAGAAAGGGTTGGTTCATGTTGTCAGCACAACAAGAAAAGATGGCAAAGAAAACATCCAATATTGAGCAGATCTGTAATGCTAGTTTATTGTTTTTAATAGATCAATGTCTTCTAAAGAAGAAATCCTATCCATCCTAGAAGCCTTTGCCTCAACAGAGAGAATGGGATCATTCTTTTTAGACAATGCAACCCCTGACTTTTTATTTATAAGACCAAGCGGGAATCCCATTGACGCAAAAGGTTTTCAAGAGATGTGGTCCTCAGGAGATCTTTTATTACAAAGCGCAGAAATCACAAAGGTGCACAAATTTGAACTCTTAGGTTCAAGTGCTGCAATGTGCGTTTTCACCCTCGGCTCAAGATTTACTTATAAAGGGACACAAAATGATGACCTCCCTACAGTAACTTCGATTTTTAAAAAGATTGATGAGAAATGGAAAGTAGCGTGGATGCAAAGATCTTCAGGCAAGTCAGATATGACTTTGTGGAACGACTATTTTATATTTCCTTCTTAATGGTTAAGTATTCGTAAATTCTATTTATATCCTTACGTCTGAAGTAATCATTCAACAAGATAGATAATTTAAAAGAGAAACAGTTAATAGTCGTAAATGCAAGAAAAGCCAAATGTTGAAGAGCTGATTGCAGATTCAATGACATTGCTCTTAATTAGAGCCCAAAAGCTACCTAAAAGGGAAAGGCTAGCAATTGCTCAAGAGTTTAGAGAATGGCTTAATGGTAGTTGCAAAGTAGAAGATATATTGATCCTAGATACAAGAATCAAATAGTAATAACTATATCAAGTTGATAATCATCAATATTACTGAATTAATATACATTGCGATAA
>QCPD01000013.1 GCA_003209755.1 Prochlorococcus sp. AG-436-C14 | reverse complement strand
GATCTTCTGAAATAGATAAATCTATTTTTTTCGTTGAAAGCTCACCTTCGGAATCAATTAGATACATTTTTTGTATCGTTTTGAAATTCTTTAGTGTTATTGTTGTAGGTTGATAAAATTTATAAATTACTTTACCTTTTTTGCCATCTAGATTTCTAAATAGGCGAATTTCAGGATGATCTTTTTCGTTTTTACCTTTAATAAATTGAATTGCTACATTCTCGTTGATTTGAGTCATCTTCTCCTTGGATTTAATCAATAGACATATACTTGCAAAAAACTATAAAGGATTGAGGCTCTCGTTTAAAATTTTATTTATAGAAGATTTTAAGCATAGCCCACTGAGATTAATTGAATTTATATTCTTTGTTTTTTTTAGTTCGTATTCATAGCACTTATCATAATATTCAAGCATAGCTTCACAGGCTTTTGACCATTCTTTTGTCTCTATTGCAGTCAAGGCTTCTTTTGTTCTTTGTGGCCCTAATCTTTTGCTTATTCTATTTACAGCATCTTTTAATTCAGTTTGAGAATTTTGACTATATAGATTGACTAAATTTTCCACACGTTCATTTTTAGTTTTAATTATTTCGATAATCGGAGCTTTTTTCATTTTTGTGAACAAATTATTTGGTATGCGACATTTTCCAAGATTAGGGCTTTCAGCTTCAAGCCATATCTCAATGGCGTTGCTTTTGTGAAAGTTATCAAGAGATTCTGCGAGAGTATTTTCAAATTGTTGAGTGGTAGGTTGATCCCCCATACCTAATGAACCAAAACTACTCCCTCTATGATTAGCAATCCCTTCTAGATCAATCACATATATATTTTCTTTTTTGATGTGATTCAGCAGATCTGTTTTTCTTGTCCCTGTTTTACCTCCTATAAGTCTTATGGGTAAATCAGCTTCAAATTGATTTAAAACCCATTTCCTATAGCTTTTGTATCCCCCTTTTAATAAATATGTATTAATACCAATTGTTCGTGCAAGCCAGGCAAAAGCATTAGATCTCATACCCCCTCGCCAGCAATATATTCGTAATGAATTATTTACCCCATCTTTTATTGTAGTAGTTTGAAGGATTATTCCTAATAGTTTTGATGTTTTAGGAAGGGTTACTTTTAAGCCATTAAATATTGCTTTTATACGACTTTCTTTTTTATAGCTTTTACCAATTGTGTCTCTTTCAATATCAGAAAATAAAGGAATATTAATAGCACCTGGCAAATGACCTTGGCAGAATTCTCCAGGACTTCTTACATCAACAATTGGACTGATTAAATTTCGAAAATCCGTTACGGGATAACTCGAATTGGTAGGTTTCTCTGACATAGTATTAGTGCTTAGGTCATTTTAGGCCTGCAGTAGATCATGACTGAAGAAAAAACACATCCAAATAAAGAGAGCATAGAGGAGTTCTTGGAGTCTTTTCGGATGGCTTCAGAAAGAAAACGACTCGGGTTGTTAAATGGTTTAGAGGAAAGGGTTGAGGAGCTTCTTAGCCTTGGAGCAACTTTAATGTCTGGTTTTGATCCGGACGTTAGTGACTGGACTCCTGGCTTCATTTTGCAACTGATTCATAAAACTGATGAGAATTTCATAAAAAATACCCTCAATTGCGATGATCTTTCTTGGTTCAATGCTCCATCAGAAGTTGGTTCTGATTATTCACCACTACAGAGGTATTTATTAAATGAATGCTATGAGGATGCTGACCGTTTTACAAGCTCAAAACTTAGAGAGCTTGCAGGAGAAAAGGCAGTAAAAAGAGGATATGTTTATTTCTCTGAGGTTGAATCAATACCCTCTATAGATTTATCAACTTTGGATAAGTTATGGATTGTTTACTCCAGGGGAAAATTTGGCTTTACAGTTCAAGCAAAAATATTAGAGTCACTAGGGGGAAGATATGACAAACTTTGGCCTCGAATAGGTTGGAAAAAAGATGGAATATGGACCAGATATCCTAGGGCATTTGATTGGTCAATTGAAGCACCAAATGGTCATATGCCTTTAGTAAATCAACTAAGAGGAGTTCGATTGATGGATGCTTTGCTAAACCATCAAGGACTTAAAGCTTAAAGCTAAAATTTAATTATTTATGGTTAATTTTTCTCATAGAATACTTTTTATGACTTAAGTTTAAAATATGTTTTTAATTTCCATACTAATTCTTTTATCAAAAGAGTAATTTACAAAGAATGTTTTAATTAATTGTGGGGTCTTCTAAAAATTGGGCTGTATTTATTCATCCCTCTACTTTAAAATTAGCGTCATTTATTGAAACTCTTTTAGAGCCTGTATTATGCAAAGAAACTGCAAAAAAAATAGAATTGGGATTGCATGAGGCTCTTGTTAACGCTGTAGTACATGGAAACTTGTCTAACCCTAACAAAGTTATTCGTGTTAGAAGAATTCTTACTCCTAAATGGTTTGTTTGGCAAATTCAAGATGAAGGATTAGGCATAGTTAAAAATAAAAGGGTAAGTTCTTTACCTTTGAATATTGATGTTAATAGTGGAAGAGGAATTTATTTGATTCATAAGTGTTTTGATGATGTAAGATGGAGTCCTAAAGGGAATAGACTTCAGTTATCACTAAAGAAATGAGTCTTTAATGACTTTCACATCCTTTATCTTTTATTTCTTCTTTTATCCATAATATTGCTTGATTAAGCAAGTTTTCTATATCGGCATCATCTCCATTGTTAATTAATTGCGAAAATGCGGAAATAATTAATTCAGCACTTCTTCTTTGTTTGTTTCCCCTGAATTTATGCCAGTTGTAATTTTTGAGACTGATTTCATTATGGAGTTCTTTTACAAGTAATTGTACTTTTTCTGGCCAAATGTATTTATTTTTTTTTAGCATGGTATAAATTTGTTTCTGAATTTTGACATCATTTTTTCAATAAATCAAACTGGTTTGTTTGCTTTCCAGACTTTAGTCATGAAATGGGATTCAGAAGTTATTGAGGAAAATCCACTTTCTTCTAATCTAAAGTTTATGTTATCTACTATGTAGTCCCTATAAAAAGGTTCATGGAAAATTTTATGAAAGTTTTCCATTATTGGAGTGAATTTTGGAGAATCTTCTATCTGAATAGAGTCAGCAAGAACAAGAGTTCCTCCAGGTTCTAGCAATCTAAAGCATTCGTTCAAAACATTCTGCCGAGCATCTCTAGGAAGTTCGTGAAATAGAAAAACGCAAGTTAAAGCTTGAAATGTCTCCGAGGCATAAGGCATTTTTTCTGCATTTCCTTTAGTCAGTTGAACAAGATCACCACTTCTTGAACTTAGATATTTACTTGCTTGCTTTAGGTAAGAACCTGATAAATCAAGACCATAAAGTTCAACTTGAGGCAAAGCACTTTGAATTTGCTGGAGTGTTCTTCCAGTTCCTGTAGCGATATCTAAAACTTTGACTTTCTTTGATCCTTCCGTTAAATATTTTTTCAGACCTGTTTTCAAAGGAGATAAAACTCTTCTTCTCATAGAATCGGCCGTTCCATTGAAAAGAATTTCAACTTGTAAGTCATAAATTTCAGCAGAATGTTCGCTTAGGTAGCCATCTGTTTGGTGATGAAAATTTTGCAAATAGTAGTCAGGGTAATCTTCCTCGTTTACCTCTCTGGGGATTTCTCTGGTTTTATTTTTTTTTCGCCTCTGCCAAGTTTGAGGCATATCTAGCCAAACCAAGGGATATTTCTTTGCCCATTCCAACCATGGCGCTTCGAATAGTTGTGATTTGGGATAAATGCCAGCCTCTGCTTCTTTCCAATCAATACTTTCTAGATTTTCCATTGATCTTCTAACTTCTTTTATTAGATCCTGATTGATTGGAAATTTTCCTGGGGCTGCTTCAGGCGCAAATACTTCCATTAACTTTGTACTCAACTCTTTATGAGCTAGTCCAGCAAGAGTTTTTCCTTGTTGAAGAGTGTGATATGCAATTTTTTTAAGGCTTGGCGCTGCCATAAACCATTTATTAATTATTTATTATCTAACAGATTTGATTGATTAGTGACGACTTATCTAAAAAAAATTAAGGTCTATGAATATTTGTACATAGACCTTAATTCTGTACTCTAAAAAATTAAAAAAGGATTTATTTCATGCGTCGTAGTACATAGTGAATTCATGAGGATGAGGTCTTTGTCTTAGCTGTTGAACTTCTTCGTATTTAAGCTCTATCCAGTTGTCAATGAAATCTTCGGTAAATACGCCTCCCTCCGTCAAATATTTGTTATCACTTTTTAATGCTTCTAAAGCATCGTTCAATGAAGAAGGAACAGTATCTATTTTTGATAATTCCTCAGAAGGAAGCTCAAACAGATCAACATCAACACCATCTCCGGGATCAATTTGATTTTTAATTCCATCTATACCTGCCATCATCATTGCTGAAAAAGCAATGTAAGGGTTAGCCAACGCATCACCAGAACGGAATTCAAGTCTCTTTGCTTTAGGACTTGGCCCAGTCAAAGGAATTCTTACCGCAGCTGATCTATTACCTTGCGAATAAACTAGATTTACAGGTGCTTCGAAACCTGGAACTAATCTTTTGTAGCTGTTGGTAGTTGGATTAGTAAATGCAAGGAAAGAAGGCGCATGCTTAAGGATTCCACCTATGTACCATTTAGCTGTTTGAGAAAGATTTGCATACGTGCCTTCTCCATAGAATAAGGGCTGACCACTTTTCCACAAACTTTGGTGGACATGCATTCCTGTTCCATTGTCATTGAAAACTGGTTTAGGCATAAAAGTTGCGGTCTTTCCATATTTTTTGGCTACATTCCTGACGATGTATTTATAAATCATTACATTGTCAGCTGCGTTGATTAGGGGCGCAAATTTCATCCCCAATTCATGTTGGCCAGCTCCTGCTACTTCATGGTGATGTTTCTCGATTGGTATTCCCAATTCACCCATAAGTAGTAGCATCTCGGACCGCATGTCTTGAGCTGTATCGTTAGGGGAGACAGGAAAATATCCTTCTTTTAGTTGAATTTTGTATCCAAGGTTTCCTCCTTCCTCAACTCTGCCTGTATTCCATGGGGCTTCTATTGTATCTACGCTATAAAAACTTCCACCTTCCCCTGAGTTGTATCGGACATCGTCAAAAATAAAGAATTCAGGTTCAGGTCCAAAGAATGCAGCATCTGCAACACTTGTGCTTCCTAAATAATCCAATGCTTTTTGTGCTAATGCTCTTGGACATCTGGCATATGGCTCTCCGCTTCTTGGCTCCTGAATTGAACAAATCAAGCTAAGAGTTTTATGGTGATAAAAAGGATCTATCCAGCTTGTTGATGGATCTGGGACCATCGCCATATCTGATTCATTTATAGCTTTCCAACCGCGAATAGAAGAGCCATCAAAAGCAAGTCCTTCAGAGAAAGAGCTTTCTTCAATGAGGTCTGAAGCTACGGTTAAGTGTTGCCACTTACCATGAAGGTCAGCAAATTTTAGATCTATTAGCTCAATGCCCTCATCTTTAATTTGACGAAGAACATCTTGAGAGGTCTTGCTCATGATGAAATTAATTTGCAACAGAGATAATTAATTATGAACGTAATAAGCGTTCGTATCTATTTTTGTATCGACACGCACTTTTTTTAGACTTTTAAGAGAAAACTTTGATTGTTTTCTGTCTTATTTGTGAAATCTAGCTAATTCCTATTGCAATCCCTAAAAAAAACACCCCGACTTTGCCTATCGCCTTTTAGGCTCGGAGGATATATTAACCGATCTGTTTTCTTGGCCACTCAAATTCTTCCTTCTGTTGATAATCAACATCGTAAAGATTTTGGTCCAACTGTTTCTCCTGAAAGGTTATTGCTTGGGCCTGGCCCATCAAATGCAGATCCTGCGGTGTTGAAAGCTCTCTCTCAGCCTCCCATTGGTCATCTGGATCCTTTTTATGTGGACTTAATGAGTGAGGTTCAAGAGTTGCTCAGATATGCTTGGCAAACTAGTAATCGCTTAACACTTCCAATGAGTGGTACAGGAAGTGCTGCAATGGAAGCAACGTTAGCAAATGTTATTGAGCCGGAGGATACCGTTTTAGTTGCTATCAAAGGATATTTTGGACATCGACTTGCGGACATGGCAGGAAGATATAAGGCAAATGTTGAAACCATTCAGAAAGATTGGGGTAATGCATTCTCTCTTGAGGAAATAGAAGATGCTCTGAAAAAACATTCTCCAGCTGTATTAGCAATTGTTCATGCAGAAACCTCAACAGGTGTTTGTCAACCTATGGAAGGAATTGGTGATTTGTGTAGAAAATATAATTGTTTACTTCTTGTCGACACAGTTACTTCTTTGGGAGGCGTCCCTCTTTATTTGGATGAGTGGAAAATTGATTTAGCTTATAGTTGCAGTCAAAAAGGATTAAGTTGCCCTCCTGGTCTAGGTCCTTTTTCAATGAATGAGAGAGCTGAAAATAAAATGAATAATAGAAAAGATAAGGTTCCTAACTGGTATCTAGACGTCTCTTTACTAAATAAATACTGGGGAAGTGATCGTGTATATCATCATACGGCTCCTGTGAACATGAATTTTGGCATTCGAGAAGCACTCAGATTGTTGGCGAAAGAAGGATTGGAAGTTTCATGGGATAGACATAGGAAAAATGCTAAATCACTTTGGGATTCTATAGAAAATATTGGATTGGAATTACACGTTAAAGAAGAATTGCGTTTACCCACACTAACAACAGTGAAAATACCTGAGGGTGTTAATGGTAAGGCCTTTACCAAACATTTACTAAATAATTTTGGTGTTGAAATTGGAGGTGGCCTTGGTGATCTGGCAGGAAAAGTATGGAGAATTGGTTTAATGGGATACAACTCAAATTCTACAAATGTAGATAAGATAATAAATATTTTTGAAACTGAATTACCTAAGTTTAGATAATAAACTCTATCTAGACAAAATTCTTTTATCTCTAAACCAATTTACGATAATCTTTTTAGATTCTTCTTCCATTATTCCTCCTTCAATCAACATTTTGTGATGTGAACTTTTATGTTCCGCGAGATTAATGGTTCCGCCTAGAGCCCCTCTTTTGGGGTCTTCAGATCCATAGATAATCTTCCCCATCCTTGCTTGAATCAAAGCACCTGCGCACATTGGACATGGCTCAAGATTTACCATCAATGTACAGTCATTAAATCTCCAATCATTATTTATCCAAGAAGCTTGTCGTAGAGCAACTAACTCAGCATGACCTAAAGGATCTTTCATTGCTTCCCTTCTATTCCCTCCATAGCCAATACATCTACCTCTTTTATCGAGAATAACTGCAGCAATAGGAACTTCTCCTCCCTCGCCTACAAGCTTTGCTTTGATTAGCAATCTTGTCATCCATCTTGTTTTTTCTTCCTGACTCAGTGCGATTGTTTTTGACAATTTTTTAGATGTTTGGAGAATTATCAAATAAAATGTTTATCTAGAGATTAATCATTTTTTTTTTGGTTTGAACTGGATCTTCCAATACTACAAATAGAGACTTACTTTTTTGGACCCTTTTGCTTCACCTCACAATTTAGATAAAGAGCTTTATTCTTTGCTTGCTGAAGCATCAAGTAATCTTTGTGAGTGGTTTGCTGAATCTGGCAGTCAAGGACCAATGCCAGATTCATTTGATTTGCCAGAAGCTTCTCCAGCAAAAGAAGGTGTTTCTAATAAAGTTTTATTGAGCGAACTCCAACTATTAATGAAGGGTTCATATCGACCATGCCATCCAGGATCACTTGCTCATTTGGATCCACCTCCTTTATCGGCTTCAATTGTGGGAGAATTAATTTGCGCAGGTTTAAATAATAATCTTTTAGCGGAAGAGTTATCACCTAGCTTGTCATCCTTGGAAAGAAACCTTTGTAAGTGGTTTTGTGAAAAATTAGGTTTTGGTAATTTGTCTGGTGGTGTTGCAGCTAGCGGGGGAAGCCTTAGTAATTTAATGGCTTTAGTAATGGCAAGAAATATTTCTGGTCTGGCAAGTGATCCAAGTGCCGTCTTTTTTGCAAGTGAGGATTGCCATGTCTCATTTTCAAAAGCAGTACAAATTATGGGTTTAGAGAAAGAATCTTTACTTAAAGTTCCTACAGATGAAAAAGGTGAATTGAAAATTTCTAGCCTGTCTTCAAGTTTGAAAAAAATAAAATCTGAGGGCAAGAAATGTTTTGCTATCGTCGCGACAGCAGGAACTACTGTCAGAGGATCTATTGACCCACTCTCTGAAATCGCTCAGTTCTGCAAAAAAGAGAAAGTTTGGCTTCATATTGATGGCTCAATTGGTGGCATATATGGCCTATCAAAAATTACTTCAGAAATTGTTCATGGCTTAGGTTCTGCTGACTCCATAACTGTTAATCCACAGAAACTATTGGGTATCGCAAAAACTTCTTCCCTACTACTTGTCGCTAATAAAAAACATCTTTCTTCTACTTTTTCAACTGGACTACCTTATACCGAACCAATTACAGGAAATGACTTTCATGGAGGTGAACTTGGAATTCAAGGTACTAGATCCGCAGAGTCATTGAAATTGTGGATTGGTTTAAGACAATTGGGTGAAGGGGGTATTGAAAAAATACTTTTGGATTCTATTAGACGAAGATGTTATTTAGAATCAATAATTGATTCATCAAAGTTTAAAATAATATCAGGACCACTTCACCTTTTAGCTTTTACACCTATCAACTATAGTTATTCTCAAGCGTCTGATTGGTCTGTACAAACAAGAAACTTATTATTAGCCAAAAAGTTTATGCTTTCAAGACCTCTATATGGAGATAGATATTATTTAAAAGCTGTTTTGGGAAACCCTAATACTAAATTTGATGATTTAAAACTTTTAGCTAATCTTATTAACAATTCAACTACTTGACTTTAGATGAATAAAGATTTTTTTAATAAAAAAAATATATTGGCTTTAATAACAGCTTTCATATCAATTTTGATTGGCTTCATTTATTTAGCATTAGTTTTCGTATTAGATTTCAGAGGTCCAATGAGTCCTCCACCCTCTGAGGCTTTGATCTCGGCGGTAATTTTTTGAATTTTTTTTCAACTAAAGGATCAATAACCCTTTCATAAGCTCTACGAATAAAACCTTTAAAATACTCATCTCTTTTATTTAAGTTGTAGTGATATTCAACAACTTCTTGTATTCCTCCATCTCCCCAGTTTTGGTCTTGTTGGAAATAAGTTATAAAACTTGCTCCAGCAATTCTAGTAAGCCAAGATACACTTACACCTTGAATTACTTTGCTAACAACTAATGTTGGCAGTGATAGGCTTAATGTAGAGCTTATTATTGAAACTCCACCTTTAACTAAACCCATAGTTGCAAGTATTTTCCCTACCGAAAGCGCCAAACTTTTTGCTCTTTCATTTGTAATCTTTACACCATATATTTTTGCTATTTCAATTACCATTTGTGCATTTACAGCCGCTGCAGCAATCATATCTATTACAGGTAGAGGAGTTAGTATTAATATCCCACTGCTGAGCCAACCATATTTGTCGATACATTTTTTAGCTGATTGACTTCTTTGTTTAATTAATAATTTTTTTCCTTCTTTACCCAGATTGCTACATTGAAGTAAAATATTGTCTGCAATTAACTCTTCACCTTCTTCATGTAAGATATTTGCTAATCTTTTAATTAAACTATTGATTTCAGGCTCTGGTTGATAGGGTTTTTGGCCAGGGATTGCAATTGTCTGAGGTGACGCGGATGTACAAACAATATCTTTTGGTTCAATAAAATCACTACATCTAGAACAAATAATTTCAATTAATCTTTTTTCTTCATTCTCTCCTCTTAAATCTATCTTATTAAGAACAAGTAAAAGTCTTTTCCCTAATTTAGATAAACTCCTAATTGTTTTTGTCTCTTCAGAACGTAAATCACCTTCGATTACTACTAAGATTAAATCAGATTTACGTGCTTCTATTAACGCACTTTTTTCCCTGTCTCTGCCACCTTTCCCCGATTCTAATATTCCTGGAGTATCTATAATTTTTATCCCTCTTGTAAGTCCTTTAAGTTTTAGTCGGAAGGTTTCTTTTGATCTTGTTGAACCCATTTCAGGACTGACTTGACCTATTATTCTTTTTAAAAGAGCTCTTATAAGTGAAGTTTTTCCACTAGAGCCAATTCCAAAAACTACTAAAATAATATCCCCTCTTTCTAATTCTAATGAAACTCTATCCTTTTCATCCTTGAGGGCTTTGGCCTTTACTTTATCATTAATTAATGTGATTAATTGATCAATACTTTTTAAAGATTTATCTGCAGCTTGCTTTTTGCTTATTAAAGAAAAATCTATTGATTTTTTTTCACTTTTAATTTTAAATATTGATTTTAGATATTTTTGCAACCAATCTAGTCTTTTTGAATAACTTAAACCACATATTATTAACAGTGTAATTATTATTGCAGGTAAGTTTATTAATCTAATTATTGCTCCAATTAAGCCTACAAATATTAAGCTAATGAAAACTATTAATATATAAAATAATAGTTTTTTTGAAGTATATATTTTCATATAATTACGATCATTTTTATTTATAATTTATTTTTGAGATCTCTTTAGATTTAATTATATCTATTATAAAACATAATACAGCAATGTTTATTGATATATCTGCTACATTAAAAATTGGAAAATTAATTGGGACTATTTCTACAAAATCCAGAACATAACCTTTAAAAAACCTATCAATTGCATTACCCAAAGTCCCTCCTAATAGATATGAAAGTCCAATTAAATTCCAAAAAGATTTCGGTGGGAATTTTAATATAATAGTAATTAATGATAATGCGGTTAGAATACTTATAATTGTAAGAATGTTTGTCGAGTTGCTAAAAAGACTAAATGCAGCACCTTTGTTTTTTACTAGTGTGAAATTTAATAAATTAGGAATAATATTTTTAGTCTTTTCAAAGCCTAATGTACTTAATGCTAAAAACTTACTAACTTGATCTAAAAAAATAATAAAAAAAGAGAAAGCTAATATTCTTACTCTTCTATTATTTAATGAATTCATTTTACTATTAATATACTTTTTAATACTATTGATAATAGACTTATTGATATGCATAGTAATAATTGAGTTGGGAGTGGTATAAAAGTATTTATAAAGATAAGATCGAATAAATTATCTGACCAATTCCCAAGCGTTTTACCGATAACTAGATAAATTATACCTATAATATGCACAATGCATAAAGATATGGCCGTAAAAATTGAATAATTAATTAAATTAGTATTTGAATTTTTTTTAGCTAAAAAACCACATGTCCAAGCAGCAGGAATAAATCCTAATAAGTAACCAAATTCATGAGTTAAGATATAACCAACACTACCCCCTCCATGAAAAATAGGTAAATAGAATAAACCTATAATGAGATAGCATATTGCAGAAATTGTTCCTATTTGAGGGCCACACAGCAATGATGTCAAAAGAACTCCCTGGATTTGCCAATTGCTATGTAGTGGGATAAGAGAGAGATTTAGGTCTTCTTGAGGAAAAATTATAGATGATGGTATCATTGCGCATATTATAATTAACATCACTCCTGTTATAGCTTTTACCCCGCTACTAAATTTGTGCAAAGAATTTAATTACCAGTTCTCATACATTATTATTTACAAATTGATTGATATGTCAATAAGATCATTTAGTACTATTTAGTCATAATGAAATTTTCAGTCGGAGAAAAAGTATCCTTACAAGTTCCTTTGCCATATTTGAAGACAGCAGATTCGATAACAATGCTTAGACCTCCAGACCTAGTATCTTTAGATGAGGTTGGAGTAATTATTGGAATAAGACCAAATGATTTATTAGAAGTGAGATTTAGAAGGGGAAATTTCTTGGTTCCTTCTGAAAGACTTAAAATTTTAGGTAAAGATATCTGACAATTAAATGTGACTTGATTGAATTTTCCAGTATTTATTTATTTTTTGAATAACTTCTTTGTTGCTACAAACGCTTAGCATTGGTTTTTTTAAGTATTTATTAGCAGCAACCTTGATTTCTTTACTAGTTATAGTTTTGAGCCTTAGTAGAGATTCTTTATCGTGATCTTTTGTTAGTCCAATTCCTAAAAGATGAGCTTGATGCTCAGCTCTTTGACTAACACTTTGCAATGAATGAGCAATTTGACCTTGATACTTTATCTTTACAAGATCTAATTCTTCAGGTGATATTTCGGTATTAATAATTTTTTCCCAACACTCATTTAGTAATTGAAGAGTAAGGATTGCTTTATCTTCAGTTGTAGATGCATGCATAATAAAGGGTGTTTGATTCTCTCTAATTGGATGATAAATTCCTGTTTCATAAACTACTCCATACTTTTCTCTTAGAACCTTAAATAATAAACTTGACATTCCATATCCTAAGTAACATGATAATAATCTAAGCATAATGTCTGATTCATTATCATATCTAATTGTTGCTTTACCTAGAAGCAGAATGACTTGTTTTGTATTTAATGACCGTGTATAAATACTTGATCTTTGTTTATACGGAATCTCAATTTTATTCTTCTTTTCATATCTTTTCTTTTGATTATTGGAATTTTCATTAATCTCCTTAAATGCAATTGCATTCTCTATATAATTGTCTATGTTAATGGGAAACTTACCTGAAATTACTAAGTTTTTTTTTCTATGAATTAATGAGCTTGCGATTGGTAATATATGTTCTTTATTGATTTTATTTATATTATCGATTGATCCCATTGGATCGTGACCATATGGACCATCACCGTATACCATCTTTCTCCATCCATCAAAAGCTAATTGATATGTACTTTCTTGTTGTCTTCTAATGGCTTTTATCGTTAGATCTTTTTCTAATTCTATTTGATCTATTTGAAGTAAAGGTTTTGTAATCATCCACCCAATTAAAGGAAGAAGTTTATAAGCATCACTTTCTATACATTTAAGACTTATTAGAAGACCATCTTCGTAAGTTTCACTGTTTAAGTTTGCTCCAGAATTTTCTACTATTTCTGCAATTTGGCTATTGTTGTATGGCCCACAACCTCTAAGCATTGTTGAGCTTAAAATTTGATGAATACCTTTTTTATCCTTTGGATCATTTCTACTACCGTTTTCTATCCATAATTTTGCGGACATGATATTTTTACTATTAAGTTTGTCTAGAATTATTTTCATATTTATTCCTCAGGTTCGGCAATTAATGTAAATGCATTTTCTGGATTAAATAATGGAAAAATTAATTCATTTAAGCGAGAAGTTGTCCAATATGAAATATCATCTATTGACTTTAATATTGATTGGTGCCGCCCCCATAGAGCTTGATTTCCTAGTGTTGAGGCGATTTGACTACTCAACTCTAGACTAAAATAAATGTTGTTTATGACTAATTTTTTTGCACGGTCCAAATCTTTATTAGTAACTAAATCCATATTTAATTCTTTAAGAATGCTATTGACTTCACTTTCGGCAGTTTTAAGATTTTCCTGAGGGCAACTGACATCTAGAAGGATTAATCCACCCTCTTCAAGAATTTGTAAATCTATGTCTATTGATTCAATAATACGTTTTTCTTCTCTTAGGTTCTTAACAATAAGACTACTTTTACCTTCGCATAATATTGTAGCTGCAATTTCAGCTCCTAAAATTAAGATCTGCTCTTTTGCAGGGGGTAATTTCCAGGCTTTCAATATTCTTCCGCCCTCAAGTCTTGGAATAGTCTCTTTTATATAACCTTTATTAAAAGTGGGTTTTGGAATTATATTTCTTTCTTCTGAGATTGTATTTAATTCTTTAAGTTTACTATTGTTAATTATCGAATGTATTTCTTTTGGTATTTCTCCTACTATACATAGTGTACAGTTTTTACCTACATAATGATTTTGGTGGAATAGTTTCATTTGTTTAGTATTTATACTTTTTACCGTATTTTTATCACCGAGTATTGGTTTAGAATATCTATGTGGTTTTAAACATTCCTTTAATAATTTCAAATAAATAATTTCATCTGGTTGCTCTATATTTTGTGCGATTTCCTCTAAAACTACTTCTTTCTCCATTTCAAAGGCTTCTTGTTCAATTTTAGGAAATAATAATAATTCTAATATCAGCTTTAGACCTTCTTCCATTTTTTCTGGAGGAACAAGAACGTGAAAGTGAACATCGTCCAATCCCGTTGCGGCATTACTACTTCCACCAAGAGATTCAATTCTTAAGTCGAATTCACCCTCTTTAAGGTTCTTGCTTCCTTTGAAAATCATATGCTCAAGGAAATGTGCCATTCCTTCTTCATTTTTCATTTCATAAAGACTTCCTCCTTTGCACCAAAAGTCAATACAAGTCAATGTTGATTTTTCTATATTAGCTACAACACATGTAGCACCATTAGATAATGTCCAATGATTTACTTTCATTCCATATATCTTAAAGGACGTTATTCCCTTATGCTATATGAATCTATGCGAATAAGATTAATAAATCTAAATCTGATGGTTTGAAATTTATTAAATTGAAAAAATTAATTTAATATTTATATTATTTTTATATCTATATTTTATTATATATTTAAATTATCGTTATTTACTTGCTTTATTATTAGTATATTATTCTTACTCTAAATCCAACCTTTGAGCCTTTGGTGAACATTCACTTATCTTTGCATAAAAATTCTCTTTTTTAATTCTTTTAGCCTTTATAATAATATAATATTGTGTGAGAATATAAATAAACTGTTTCTATGAATCTTAGCCAAACCCTTTTAGCTTGAGTTCTTAGTTTTGAAGTCAGTTTTTTGCAATCAAAGTAAATTAAATCCTCTTTTACTTGAAGCTTTCGAACTTATCAAGAATAGAATCAATTCTTTGACTGATCTTGAAGTTCTAAATATTGACCCTAGGTCGAGTCGGATTTTTAGCAACCAAAATAAGGAGGAATTATTTATTTTCAACGAGTTTTATCAAGCAAAAGGATTTAGAAAAATTCATTTGGAAGTTGCAAAGCTTGGAAAATCATTGCAAATACTCCATTGTGTCTTTTTCCCTGATCCATGTTATGAACTCCCCATATTTGGCGCTGATTTGGTAGTTAATTCAAATACTATTTCTGCCGCAATTGTTGATTTGTCACCTGTTGGTAAACATTTATCCGATTCACTGGTTTCTCAAATGAGGTCATTATATATCCCAAAATTTAATGAACCTTGTAAGCTCCCAGAATGGGGAGTTATCTTTTCTCCGTATGTGTGCTTTATTCGTCCAGTTGATTTTTCCGAAGAAAAATTATTTTTAAAACTCATTGATCAATATTTGTCACTATTATTATCTTTATTAGTTAATGTAGTTGCAGACGAGATTGATTCGTTGGATACGATGGAAAGATTTAATTATCAAAAACGATATTGCTCAAATCAAAAACGTAATAATAAGACCAGAGGTATATTAACGAAATTTTTTGGTTCATCCTGGGCAGATGAATACATCAACAAAATCCTTTTTGAATGTTAACTATGTTTAAATATTTATCTTTTAAATTCCTATTTAGTATCAGTATTACACCCTTTTATCTGCTCTTAATAAGTGGATGTGATAATAAAGACTTAGAAGTAAATCAAACCCCTAAGAATAATGAATTTGTTAATAGGATAGAAGGTGTAGCAGCATTAGGTAAATTAAACCCTCTGGGAGAAGTTAGAAAATTAGCAGCTCCAACAAGTGGAAAGGGAGGCACTCCAAGATTATCTAAATTATTAATTGAAGAAGGTGATGTTATTACTAAGGATCAAATTTTAGCTGTTTTTGATAACCGTCCTAAGCTTGAAGCTAATTTAAAATCTGAGCAAGCTAGTTTAAATATATTAATGAGTGAAATTAGGATTAAAAAAAGGGAAATCAATAGATATCAAAAACTTGTTGATAAAGGTGCAGTGGCACTAATTGTTTTAGAAAAGATGAAAGATGATTTGTTGATTTCTGAGAGCAGAATTTTAATGCTTAAATCTTCTATTGATGGAATTAATGTTGATTTAGACCAAACACAATTAAAAAGTCCAATTGATGGAATTGTTTTGCAAATCTTAGTTCGCGAGGGAGAGAGACCAAACTCGACTGGTGTAATGAATGTTGGTGCTAACCAATTAATGGAAGCGCTCATTGAAGTGTATGAATCCGATATAGATAGAGTTCGAATGGGTCAAGCTGTTGATTTAATTAGTGAGAATGGAGGCTTTAATGGCTCCCTAATAGGCCAAGTGAGTTTGATCAGTCCACAGGTCAGGCAAAGAAGAGTACTTTCAACTGATCCAACAGGAGATGCAGATTCAAGAGTGATTGAGGTTAGAGTCAAGCTTGATAATGCATCAGCCAAAAAGGTTTCTCATCTAACTGGAATGAAAGTTATTGCTCGTTTTCAGCCATAGTGGAATTAAATAATTTTGTAAAAAAAAGAAAAATCCCTCTTGCTTGGCTTTTGCTAACAAGACAACCCTTACGAATATTGGTAGCTATCGCAGGAATAGCATTTGCTGGGATTTTGATGTTTATGCAATTAGGTTTTAGAGATGGTTTGTTTGACGCAAGTGTTACTGTTCATAAGTTATTTGATGCAGATCTTGTTTTAATTAGTCCTCGCTCAAAAAGTTCAATAAGTATGAGTGGGTTTCCTCGGAGGAGATTAGTTCAAGCAATGGCACAAAGGGATGTTGTTGGAACAACTGCTGTTAATTGGAATTTTCTGCTTTGGCGAAATCCTGAAAATTTATCCACAAGATCTATTCTTGCTTTAGGATTTGAGCCAAGTAATCCACTATTGATTGATTCTGAATTTGAAAGAAAGGCTAAAACCTTAAAAATTAAAGGCAGGGTTTTGTTTGATGATCTTTCCAGAGATGAATTTGGTCCTATCTCTACATGGTTTAATTCAGGGCGTATAGTTGAAACTGAAGTCGCAGGTAAAAGAGTAAGAGTTTCTGGAATTGTAAGTTTAGGTCCTTCTTTTGGCGCAGATGGCAATTTAATAACTAGCAGTGAGACATACTTAGAATTATCTCCAGGTAATCCTAAAGGAAGTATTGAAATTGGTTTAGTTAGGTTGAAGAAGGGATCTGATATTGAAAAAGTTGTTCGTTCTTTGAATTTAAGTTTGCCTAGTGACGTTAAGGTTATGTCTTTGAAATCTTTTATAGATTTTGAAAAGAATTATTGGAAAAGTAGTACATCTATTGGATTTATTTTTACATTGGGAGCTGCAATGGGATTTATTGTTGGGTGTGTAATCGTTTACCAGATTCTCTATAGTGATGTAAGTGATCATTTACCTGAATATGCAACCTTAATGGCTATGGGCTATAACTTAAGAAGCCTTTTAGGAGTAGTGGCTAGAGAAGGATTTATTTTATCAATTATGGGATATATTCCTGCTTATGTTTCAGGACAGGTTTTGTATGCTTTGGTTAGATCATCAACTAAACTGCCTGTTGAAATGAGTTTTAGTAGAGCTTCAATTATATTCTGCTTGATACTTTTTATGTGTATGGGATCAGCACTAGCAGCTATGAAAAAGTTGGCGGATGCAGATCCTGCTGAGATATTTTGAAAAACAAATTGAATGTTTTAATTTAAATAATTTATGAATTATATAAATAATAATACTTTAACTATTTCTTCTTTGAATCATTGGTATGGGCATGGAGAAATGAGAAGGCATGTTCTCCAGTCGATATCAATGGAAATTTCTCCTGGCGAGGTTGTTTTATTGACAGGACCTTCCGGATGTGGCAAAACCACTCTTTTAACTTTGATTGGAGCTCTTCGTAAAGTTCAAGATGGCGACCTTAAAGTATTTGGTAAGCAACTTTTTGGAGCCAGTAGAAAAACTAGACAGAATCTTAGAAAAAATATTGGAATGATTTTTCAGGGGCATAATCTTTTGAGATGTCTTACCGCTGAACAAAATGTCCAAATGGGTGCTGATCTTTTAAATGGTTTTTCATACAAGTCTAGAAGGTCTCAGTCTAGAGAGTGGTTGAGAGCTGTTGGATTAGAAGACCACTTGTCTAAGCTTCCACATGATTTATCAGGTGGGCAAAAACAGCGAGTTGCAATTGCCAGAGCTCTAGCCGCTAGACCAAAATTACTTCTAGCTGATGAACCAACATCTGCATTAGATAGTTCAACTGGTAGAGAAATTGTTGATTTGTTAAAAAAACTAGCTTTAGAACAATCCTGTTCAGTGTTGATGGTTACTCATGATCCGAGAATATTGGATGTAGCAGATCGTCTCTTGAGAATGGAAGATGGCCAAATATTGCACTCTGTTTAGTAAATTAGATAGAAATAAAATTTTGTAGGAATTTATTATGTCTAAAAGACGAAATCTTAAGAAAGAAAAGCAAGAAAGAAACCGAGCTTATGCCAGGAAATTTAAGAAACGCAAGCTTCGCAATGATGGTAGGGGAGAAGGAGCAGGTAATGGTGTTACCGGCACGGCCAATAATGGTGGAGCTGCTGATTAATAAATCGCAATTCAAATCAAAAAATATTCATTTTAAGTCTTTTAATTTAAAGTGTTTGAACAAAAACTTGAGTTTATTTTTTAATTAGGGATGTTAATTAGCGTTGTTATACCCACTTATAACAGACTTCCGATACTAAGAAAGTGTCTAGATGCATTAGAAAAACAAATTTTGAATGATGAAATTTATAATTTCGAAATTGTTTTAGTTGATGATGGATCGACAGATGGGACAGTTGACTGGCTAAGAGATAATTTTGAGACTTATCCTCATTTAAGAATTTTTGAACAATCACATGGAGGTGCTGCTCTAGGAAGAAATCTTGGAGTTGAGAAGTCAAAGGGTGAACTAATTGTTTTTATAGATAGTGATCTAATTGTTGATAGATCTTTCTTAAGAAGCCATGTTGATTCTTTGTTAAAAGCTTGGAAAAAACTTGGTAATAGAAAATGTTTTACCTATGGATCTGTCATAAATACTTCTAATTTTAAAAATCCAAATTCTGAACCTTTTAAACTTCAAGACTTGTCGTGGGCTTACTTCGCTACTGGAAATGTTGCTATTGATAAAAAGGTTTTAGAAATATCAGGTCTTTTTGACATATCTTTTCGTCTATACGGCTGGGAAGATTTGGAATTAGGAGAAAGGCTAAGAAATATGGGAGTTAAACTTATCAAATGTCCAAGAGCTATTGGATATCATTGGCATCCAGCACTAGCTATTGAACAAATTCCTAAGTTGATTAGAATTGAAAAAGAGAGAGCAAAGATGGGATTAGTTTTTTATAACAAGCACCCAACTTTGAGAGTTAAATTTATAATCCAATACACTTTTTTTCATCGTTTTCTCTGGGAATTTTTAACTTTAGGTGGACTTATTAATACAAATACACTTAGACCTCTATTGGCTTTTCTAATCAAGAATGGTCAATCTAGTTTAGCTATGGAATTGTTAAGACTTCCTCTTAATTTGATCGGAGTGAGACAAATTTTTAGAGAAGCATCATTAATTGGACTTCGGTGAACCATAGTTTGTTAGATTAGTATCGTAATTTAAAACCGCACACCTGACTGTTTCGGGTGATAAATAAATAGTGTTTTTTTAATCACTATTTAAGTTATCCCTGTTGGGTGGAGGCAAACCCGGAACCCACAAAAAACATGGCTGTAGTTTCTCTCTCAGAGATGATGGAAGCTGGTGCTCACTTTGGGCATCAGACAAGAAGATGGAACCCCAAGATGTCCCGTTACATCTATTCGGCTCGTAATGGGGTACACATTATAGATCTAGTTAAAACAGCTGTTTGTATGAACAGCGCCTATAAATGGACAAGAGGAGCGGCAAGAAGCGGTAAAAGATTCCTTTTTGTAGGTACTAAAAAGCAAGCTTCCGAAGTAGTTGCTCAAGAAGCTACTAGGTGTGGAGCTTCCTATGTCAATCAAAGATGGTTAGGAGGAATGCTTACAAATTGGACAACAATGAAAGCCAGAATCGATCGTCTAAAAGATCTTGAAAGAATGGAATCGAGTGGTGCTATTGCAATGCGCCCAAAAAAGGAAGGAGCCGTTTTACGTAGAGAATTAGAACGATTGCAAAAATATCTAGGTGGCCTTAAAGGAATGAGACGTCTGCCTGATGTTGTCGTTTTAGTTGATCAAAGGCGAGAAACAAACGCAGTGCTAGAGGCCAGAAAACTTGATATTCCATTGGTTTCAATGCTTGATACTAATTGTGATCCAGATCTTTGTGAAATTCCAATACCATGCAATGATGATGCTGTCCGATCTGTTCAACTAGTTTTGGGTAGATTAGCTGATGCTATCAATGAAGGGAGACATGGTCCCAATGAGTAGTTAGCATATTTATTTAATACAAACTTATTTACTTTTTTCTCACTACCTCAAAATAAAATGGCGGAAATAACAGCTAAACTTGTAAAAGAACTGCGAGATAAAACATCCGCAGGAATGATGGATTGCAAAAAAGCCCTAATAGAAAATAAGGGTGATATGGATAAATCTATTGAGTGGTTAAGACAAAAAGGCATTGCTAGTGCTGAAAAGAAATCAGGTAGAGTAGCTGCTGAGGGTGCTGTAGGTAGTTACATACACACAGGTTCTCGTGTAGGTGTTCTTCTCGAATTGAACTGTGAGACTGATTTTGTTGCTAGAGGGGATTTATTCCAAGGCCTTTTGAGAGACTTATCTATGCAAGTAGCCGCTTGCCCAAGTGTTGAATATGTAAGCGTTGATCAAATTCCTGAATCAATTGCCAACAAGGAGAAAGAAATAGAGATGGGAAGAGATGACCTTTCAGGTAAGCCTGATCAAATAAAATCTAAAATTGTTGAAGGAAGAATAGGCAAGAGATTAAAAGAAATGGCTCTTTTAGAACAGCCATTTATAAAAGATAGTTCAATAAATGTTGAAGAGTTAGTCAAACAAGTTGCTGGTAAAATAGGAGAAAATATAAGGGTTCGTAGATTTACTCGATATACTCTTGGAGAGGGGATTGAGGTTCAAGGTTCTGACTTTGCAGAAGAGGTCGCATCTATGACTTCAGGTTGATTTTGTCTGAAAAAGAATTTATTTTTGATTCTGATTTTGATCCTTCAAATCAAATAAATTTACTTAAAAAAAAATGTAATAATATATCTCCTTATTTATATAGGGTAAATTCTTTTTATCTTGAGGAACTAAGGAAATTCCTTCCTCAAACAATAAAAGCGTCATTATTTTCTCTTATTACTGATAGGCCTGGTGAAGATTTTGGCTTCTCAACAGTGAACTCAAGAAAAATATTTCAGATAAAAATTGATAAATTAGTTTCAGATAATATATCACTAATAACAATTGAACATTTAAATGAGTTGGCTAGGAAAATTGATGAAGAAAATATTCGTCATTTAGATAATGCTAAAGATGAAATGTCAAAGGCACTTAATCAGAAAAATAATTCTGATAAATCAGAATCATTTAGTGGTCCTAATTCAATTAATATAAGTTCCAGTCCTCCCTTGGAGAACTTATCAATTACTGAAGGTTGGAATGGAGAATTAAAATCTTCATATTCAATAGATGATCAAGAACCTTATTTGAAGAGTAAAATATTAGAAAGTGACGATCTAATTGAAAATATAAACAATGAATATGATTCATCAAAAGATGATATGAAGAATTCCGATACTTTTAATTTGAGAAGTAAAGATATTGAAATTTTACAATCAATATTTGCATTGACTGATGAATCAAATTCAAGTGACTTAGATTTTAAAATAGAAGATTCATCTCATGAGAATAGCTCTTCTGAAAATGGAAAAAATAATCGGTTTTTACCACAATCCCCAATTGGACTGTATGAATGGATGATTTCTATAGATACAGCTTTGGTAAGAAGATTGCGTGACCTTTCACATTCCATTAATACTGAGCTTTTAAAATCTGGTTTAGTAAATACACTTGTTCCAATTAATATTTTAGATGCTGCTTTATCAGGCCAATTAATCTCTACTAAATCCATATCCAATATTCTTACTTTTAAATTACCAACGAATAATCCATTAGCTTCAGGAGCCTTAGAAATTGATTGTTTGCTAATTACTCCTTCCGATATGGAATTTGATAATCCAAGACTTAGAAAAAATAGAACTGATATCAAGTATTATCAAAATGTACTCTTGGGTATGATTAAACAACAACGTTACTGGCAAGGTCGCTCTATAGCAGAAGAGATTAATAAAGAATGGTGGAAGGATACAACAAACATATAAGTAGCCCTGATTCAGAATCTACTACTGATAACCAATTAAGTGAACTAAAAGCTTGGATTCGATCATTACAACAAGCTTTAACAGTTGAGGTTGATCACGGGTTTACTAATATACAAGGAAGAACAAACAAATTTTCTTATTTTGTAAAGGGATATTTATCAAGCGCTCCATCCACAGCTCTTGACGAGTGTGATTTCTCTAAATTAAAGGGATTAGCTTTAGATTATGAAAAATATTCAACTATGTCTATAGATGATAGACGTAGATTAATAGTTCAGACCAGACAGGCTCTTCATATTTTATACAAGTATCAAGAAGGTGCGGAGAAAACAGTTGCGAATACATTAAACGTAAGAAGATCGCATGATTCTCTTGTCTTTAAGCGAAGTAGTTCGATAGGTTCATTAAGTTTAGGAAGTTCGATTTCTGCTATTAAAGGTGTGGGTCCAAAACAGGCCGAGAGATTGTCTTCATTGGGCCTTATCGTAATTCGTGACCTCATAAATTATTTTCCTCGTGATTATGTTGATTACACTTCATTGAAAACTATAGATAGAACTCAAGCAGGTCAGAATGTAACGATTGTCGCAAAAGTAAGACGATGTAGTTCATTTAAAAGTCCAAAAAATCCAAATCTTACAATTCTTGAGTTGTTTATAAAAGATAAGACAGGAAGTATGAAAGTTACTAAATTTTTTGCAGGTCGTCGTAATAGTAGTATTGCTTATATAAAGTCTCAGCAGAGTTTGTACGCTGTTGGCGCGACTGTAGCGGTAAGTGGTCTAGTTAAGGAAAGTAGATATGGAAAATCATTAAATGATCCTTTAATAGAAATTATCGATAGTCCAAATAGTTATTTAAAATCTACAACTATTGGACAAATACTTCCTGTTTATTCTTTAACTGAAGGAATTACTGCTGATAAATTCAGAGATCTCGTACGATCAATCCTTTATTTAACATCTGAGATAAATGAACCTCTTCCTAAAGAGACATTAAAAAGACTAGAACTGCCTAACAAAAAAGTAGCTTTTTTTCATATTCATAATCCTGAGAATTCAAAAACTTTAGCTAAAGCAAAAAGAAGAATTATTTTCGAAGAGTTTTTATTGTTGCAGCTTAGTCTTCTTTTAAGACGTGATTTATATAAGAAATCTAATTCTCCTAAATTAAGTATTGAGCAAAGTAGTAATAGCCTGGTTGGCAAATTTTTGAGTATTCTTCCTTTCTCCCTCACAAGTGCGCAAAAAAGGGTTTTGAAGGAAATTGAATCAGATATAGTAAAAGCCGAACCAATGTCACGACTATTGCAAGGCGATGTTGGGAGTGGTAAAACAGTTATCGCCATTTCAGCACTCCTCACCGCAGTTCAATCAGGATGGCAGGGTGCTTTTATGGCACCGACAGAAGTACTTGCAACACAACACTATCAAACACTAAGTAAATGGATTCCTCAGCTTGAATTAAACGTAGATTTGTTGACTGGTTCTACTCCCAAGTCTCGCCGTAAAGAAATTCTTACTGATTTAGCTAATGGCTCTACAAAAATTCTTGTAGGAACGCATGCATTATTTGAAGAACCAGTTGTTTTTGAGCGACTTGGTCTTGTAGTTGTAGATGAGCAACATCGTTTTGGTGTTAAGCAGAGGAACAAACTTTTGAATAAAGGCTTGCAACCTCATTTGCTAACTATGACTGCTACACCCATTCCTAGAACCTTGGCACTTACTTTGCATGGGGATCTCGATGTTAGTCAATTAGATGAGCTTCCCCCTGGTCGAACTCCTATAAATACTCAGTTGATATCACCTAATGATAAAAAGTATGCATTTGATTTGATAAGGAGTGAAATCAATAAAGGACATCAAATTTATGTTGTTCTTCCTTTAATTGAAGAATCCGAAAAACTAAAACTCAGCTCAGCTGTTGACGTATATTATAAATTGTCTACTGAAATTTTCCCAGAATTTACTGTTGAATTACTTCATGGAAAAATGAAAAGTGTAGAAAAGCAAGAGGTCATTCGTAATTTCCTTAACAAAAAATGTGACATACTAGTTTCTACTACGGTTATTGAAGTAGGTGTTGATGTTCCAAATGCCAGTGTAATGTTAATAGAAGATTCTGATCGTTTTGGCCTTGCTCAATTGCATCAATTAAGAGGCCGTGTTGGGAGGGGGGCATCTAAGTCATATTGTCTGTTGAGCCATCAAAATAAAAATAAATTATCTAGACAAAGATTGGAAGTCTTGATTAATTCAAATGACGGATTTGAAATTTCCGAAATTGACTTGCGTTTTCGTGGGCCAGGACAAGTCTTAGGTACTAAACAATCGGGCCTACCTGATTTCGCCTTGGCATCATTAGCTGATGATGCTGATGTCCTTGAACTTGCGCGGAATGAGTCTCGAAAAATTTTAGATTCTGATCCTTTTCTTACAAATAACTCTATGCTTCGTTTGCTAATAAAAGATCAGTGGGAGAAACTTAGAATTGGTAATAAATTAAATTAGCTTTTGAAAGCTTCTTGCTATTGAAGTCATTCGTTTTTTTGGTAAACTTAATTATACTTTTTAAGTGATTAAAATTTAATACTTATATTTTCTACAAATGATAAAGTTGAGACCCTGGAATAATATCAAAATAAATGAATGTAATGAGCCTTTAATTTCTATTCCAAAATCAATATTTCGGTTAACACCTCATCCTTATATGTCGTTAGGTGCTCCATATTTAACTGGAGCAGATCCATGGGTTTTACGTAGAAGTGTTTTAAAAAGATTAATACTTGCGCAACAACACCTTTCCGAGATTAACCCCCAATTGCAGTTGGCTTTGTTTGATGCTTGGAGACCGATACCTGTCCAAAAATTCATGTTTAATTACACTATCCAAGAAACTTGTAAGTCGAAGGGAATTGATATTAATGATCTTCCTGTCAATGAATGCATCAATGATGTAATTGAGGAGGTTGGTCGTTTCTGGGCAAAACCATCTTCTGATCCTCTTACGCCGCCTCCGCACAGTACAGGTGCTGCTATTGATTTGACTCTTGCTGATATGACTAGTAAACCATTAGATCTAGGTGGAGAAATAGATTTTATTGGACCTGAATCTAGTCCTGACTTTTATAAGAAAGACTCTTATAAGAAGCCTTATACAAAACATCAGGTTTTTCAGTATAGAAGATCTCTTTTGCTTTCAGTTATGAAACAGGCTGGTTTTGTTCAGCACCCAAATGAGTGGTGGCATTTTAGCTATGGAGATCAGTTATGGTCTTGGTTAACTAAGAAAGGCAATGCTATTTATGGAGCTGCACTTGAGGTAAGTAAAGACATTACACTTTCAGATCCAAGCTTAGTCACATGATCTCCAAGACTAGAAGATGTTCCAGTATCTTTCCAGCTAAGGAATAAAGGCTCTAATGTTTTCTCTAGTTCATTAATAGGCATCTTTTGTAGATATGGAGTCGCCAATCTTTGTAAATTAGTACTACCACCAAGCCATAGTTGATATTGATTTAGACCGCTACCAACCAGCGCTAATTCTGCCATGTATGGGCGGGCACATCCGTTTGGACAGCCTGTAACTCTTACTAATATTGATTTATTAATCTCTAGTTTTTTTAATTGAGTGTTTATTCGCTCCAAAAGCTCTGGTAAAAATCTCTCTGCCTCTGTCATTGCGAGTCCACATAATGGTAGAGCTGGACAAGCCATTGCATGTCTAGCTATTGGCTCGGGACTTTCTGGATTACTAAAACCAATATTAATAAGAGCATTCTTTACACTGGCTTTTTGAAAATTACCAATATTACATAAAAGTAAGTCTTGGTTGGGAGTTAAACGTACATCCAAGGCGAATTTTTCAACTATATTTCTCAGCTCTTTCTTTATCTCTCCGGTAAGTCTACCTGATAATAGTGGAAGCCCAACAAACCATAGTTTCTCAGATTGTTGATGCCAGCCTAAATAATCTTCAAGTATTGTATCCCCTTCGTTCCTTAAGGTACCAATGTGTTTTGTAAAATATTTCGTGGTTAATTGTTTCTTAAACCAATCGACACCCATGTCATGTAAAACATATTTAAGTCTTGAGTGTCTTCGAGTTTTTCTATCTCCATAATCTCTTTGCAGCGCTAGGATGGCTTGAACAAGCTCTAAAATATATTTACCTTCTACAAAACCAATGGGATCTGCAGTCCTTGCAAATGTCGTATCCAAGTTATGTGTTCTGCCCATACCTCCTCCTACATAGACATTACATCCTTCCATAGCTCCTTTACTATTTGTAAACGTAACAAGACCTATGTCATGAGTAAGAATATCCACCGAATTGTCTCCAGGTACTGTAGTCGCACATTTGAATTTTCTTGGTAAGTATGTTGCACCATATAAAGGTTCATTTTTGTCACCACTAAAAATACCAGGATTTCGTTGAAGCTTTCTGTTCTTTTTGACTTCAGAAGTTGGCTTGATAGCATATTTTATCTCGCCATCAACCCATAGATCAATGTATGTTTTCTCTGCCTTTTGAGGCGATAAAACATCGGCAATATCGTTAGCTAATTTTCTCGCAGCAGGATAAGATCCTTTTTCGTAGGGAGCTGCTGGCGCCATTACATTTCTGTTGACGTCTCCACAAGCAGCGAGGGTCGATCCCATTGCCTTTACTATTGTTCCGATTACTTCTTTAATATTCCCTTTTTTTATTCCATGCATTTGAAAGCATTGACGAGTGGTCGCCCTAAGAGTTTTATTGCCTAGCCGATCAGAGAGATCATCTAATGCTACAAATAGGGGGGCTGGTACTAAACCAGCTGGATTTCTTAGCCTCAGCATCATTTGCCAATCTTTACCTGTGCCACCTCTCTTTCTATGTTCCCTATCATCTTGCTGATAACTACCATGAAATTTTAAAAGCTGTACTGCGTCGTTTGTAAAGTGATCACTGTCATTTAATAATTCACTTTGTAGAGGTTCTTTTAAGTAATTACTATCGGCTTTAAATTGTTCAAATTTAGCTCGAGGGGAATTATTAGCTATGCAAGGTGAAGGAACAGTCTTTTCTATTTCTTCAATATTTGTACTTCCATTTTTCTCAAAATTCATCAGAGCTTCAATAGCTGCATTGCTGAATCCAGCATCTTTTAAATCTTTTTCTATATTTTTTGGAGATTCTTTTGAATTGCTATTTTTAATAGCCTCTAGTTTTATTCCCTTAGGCAAGGACTTGTTGATCTGCTTGGCCTCTTCTTCTCTGAGCTTCTCATCGAATTTTTGTTGAATAGCTATTTCTGCTGAGCTTATGTTCTCCTCAGCTTCTTCTTTAGTGTTACCTATTTTCTTTACTACATCGCATGTTCCAAAAGCATCCCTTAATTTACCTCTTGGCACAGCAACCCTTAGGTAGAAGCCTGATCTTCCTGGAATTTGTATGATCTTAGGCAATGGTACCTACACCGGTACCTACACTGTATCATTTTTCGTGTTAGTTAGTGTCAAATTGTTCAAATAAAGCTATGGGTGAGCAAAACCCCATTCATTGAAGATTAAATTTTTTCTAGGACACAGAATGTAGAACTAATTCAAATTTAGATCTAATCTTGTTGTGAATATAAGGAAATTTTTTTGTCTACTTACCTTTTAGAAATCGGCACTGAGGAACTACCAGCTGATTTGGCTGAATCCGTTATTTCCCAGCTTGAGTTAAATGTAAATAATGACTTGAATTCTTCTCAAATAAAATTTAGTGAAATAAGAGTTACTACTACTCCTAGAAGAATTGCATTAAGAATTGAAGGGATTTCGCCTTTTTCAGAAGATAATATTTTAGAAAGAAAAGGTCCTCCTGTTTCTCAAGCTTTTCATGATGGAGAACCTACAAAAGCAGCAATTGGTTTTGCTAGAAGATATGAGATTTCTCCTGAAAAATTAGAGGTTCGTGAAACGCCAAAGGGTTCATTCGTTTTCGCTAAATTAATCGAGAAAGGCAAGCCCGTGGGGAGTTTGTTAGCTGACTATTTACCTGGATGGATCAGCAAAATTCAAGGTAGAAGGTTTATGAGATGGGGGAAAGGTGATTTTCGCTTTTCGAGACCTATCCGTTGGATTGTTTCTTTGATTGATTCAGAAGTTTTACCTTTTAGAATTTCAGGGTGTGATCCGGAAATTCAAATTGGAAATATCTCAAGGCCACATAGGTTGCATGGGACAACACTAGAAATAAAAAATGCAAAAACTTATTTAGATCAATTGCAGGATGTTGGAGTAATAGTTGACAGGAATAGTCGTCTTTCAAATATTAAAAATTCAGTTATTAATCATGAAAAAAATAAAAAAGTTAAGCCTGATCTTAGTGAACCCCTTTTAAATGAGCTGACTGATTTAGTTGAGTCTCCTTTACTTGTGACTGGAAGTTTTGATGAATCTTTCCTCGATTTACCCCCTGAGGTTTTGTCCACAGTGATGAAGGTTCATCAAAGGTACATACCTTTATACAAAGTAAATGTTGAGTTTGATCCATTATCACTCGACTCAAGAAATATTTTACTTCCTAGTTTTTTGTGTATTAGTAATGGATTATCTTCAGCAAAAGAAAATATTATTTTAGGTAATGAAAAAGTATTAAAGGCAAGGTTTTCTGATGCTTCATTTTTTATAAAGTCAGATTTATTAATCAGCAGCTCTTCTCGTATTAATCAATTAAAAGATGTAACTTTTGTTGACGGATTAGGTTCCTTATATGAGCGTGTTAATCGGATTGAATGGCTTACTAAATTAGTTACAACAAAACTTAAATTTGATCAAGAAGATATTGAGAAATCTTTGAAAGTTGCACATTTTTCTAAACATGATTTAGTTAGCAACATGGTTGGCGAGTTTCCCGAATTACAAGGAACTATTGGATCTAAATACTTACTTCATGAAGGTGAAGCTAGAGATGTATGCCTTGGTGTTTTGGAACATTACAAACCTAAAGGAACTTCAGACTTTCTTCCATCAAACGACCTGGGCAATGCGGTTTCATTAGCTGAACGTTTTGAATTGCTTTTTAGTATCTTTGCTAAGGGCGAAAGGCCCTCTAGCTCATCTGATCCATATGCCTTGAGAAGGGCTGCTAATGGAATATTGTTGATTTTATGGAATAAAGATTGGCAATTAAATATCAATGAAATACAAAATGATTCACTTATTTTTTGGCAGCAAATTTTCCCTACTCTCCCTTTTGAAATCACTAGTCTTTCAAGCGAGATAATGGAATTCTTTCGTCAAAGAATAATTAGTTTGTTGGAAGAGAAAGATATCGACTTTGATATTATTCAGGCAATTGCAGGAGATACATATTCAACATCAAAATTATTAGATGATCCAACTGACGTTTATTTTCGCACTTCATTATTAATGGAAATGAGGAAAAATAATACACTTAATTTGTTGCAAGCTGTAGTGACTCGAGCCTCTAAGTTGGCAGCTAAAAGTTCTATTCCCAAAGATGTGATAGACCCTTCAGCTTTTGTAGATAAATCACTATTTGAGAAGGATTGTGAAAACGAAATGTTTAATGTTTTGGAGAAATTAAAACCTCTAGCTGTAAGTGGTGAGCGTGCTAAATATAAATTGTTAGCTGATGGTCTAGCCTCAAGCGCTGAAACCCTAGCCAACTTTTTTGATGGAGAAGGAAGTGTAATGGTTATGACGGATGATATTAATCTAAGAAATAACAGACTAAATTTACTTACAATCCTAAGGAATCAGTCTTTGAAGCTTGCCGATTTCAGCAAGCTTAATTAATTATTTAGTTGATTTTCTATTATTTTTTACTTGTTTTTATACCCCCTTTAATTGAACTTACTGCTAACATTTTATTAACCTCTTTATCATCTCTTACTGCACTTGGTACTGGCTTGTATGTACTAGGTGCTAGTGCCTTCCCTCTTAAAACAGAACCAATTGTTAATAGGGTAAGTTTTAATTGTTGAAGCGGCTTCATTGCCACCACAGTTTTATATAGATAGCTATCAAATGTAAGTCTTTGAACATCCATGTCACCACACATCTCGACAAAAGCCTCTCTTGCACCATCACTGGTATAGAAAATTCTTTGGAGAATATCTAGGACTGTATATGTGGTCCCATACTTTTTGTCCCATTTCTTTAAATATTTTTTGAGATCATTCTCTGTGGGTATTATTTTCCCATTTTGACTTGATTCAACAATTTGCTCGGCACACATCCTTCCGCTTTTGGCAGCAAAATAAATTCCTTCTCCGGAACTTTTGGTTACATAACCCGCGGCATCTCCAACTAGAGCCATTCTTCCAACAACTCTTCTTGGCCTGGGATGCTCAGGAATTGGATGAGCTTCTACTTTGATGACTTCTCCATTTACTAGTCTCTTCTTTGCTCTCTCTCTGACACCAATTTGGAGGCTTTTTATTAAACCACCATTTTGTTTCATTGTTCCTGTTCCCGCTGCAACGTGGTCGTATTTTGGAAAGACCCAACCATAGAAATCAGGTGATACATCTGTGCCTACATACATTTCGGCTCTGTCTTCGTAATACTTCATTTCTTCTTTAGGAAGTTTTATTCTTTCTTGAATTGCTACTGCATAGTTGTAATCACCAGCATCCATTGCTTTTGCAACTCTGCTAGTAGCACCATCTGCCCCAACAATTAAATCCACCTCAAGTTGCTTACCTTTTTCTTCAGATTGGTCGCTCAGGATTTCTGTGTAATGAAGAGTATATGGACCTTGTTTGTTACTACCAGTTTCTATTTTAGATACCAATCCATTTACTAATGTTGCGCCAAGTTCTGCAGCTCGATTTCTCATAAATGAATCCATTACTTCCCTCCTCAACATTCCTATATATTCCTTGTCGCTTCCTGGATAAATATCATCCAAAATAATATCTACTTCTCTATTTGATGGAGATATCATTTTCATATTCCTTACTTTCCTATCAATAATTGATTCAGGAAGATCAAATTCAGAAACCATACACAATGGAATCGCTCCTCCACATGGTTTTGCATTATCAAGCTTTCTCTCGAAAATCCAAGTTTTAATTCCCGCTTTAGCCAAAATTTCTGCAGCGCATGATCCACTTGGACCACCACCAATAACAGCAACTCTTAACATCTTTGGATGAAAAATTTAGTTCTCTATATATAAAACTTACATCGTTATCTCATAGAAAGTATAAAGATTGGAGATACTCGTTACTATCGAAACATCATTTTTGTGAATTCCAATTGTTGTGACCATAAGTAGATCGTATGAATTACCAAGATGACATCCCTTTGGCCAAAAGGATAAAATCCATAAAAACCCTTACTGCCAAGTCTTTTTTGCGTTTAGGACTTCTATTCTTTGGACTTGGCATATCGTTAACGTTTTTAATTGATAAATCATTATTTCGCCAAACAAAATCTTTAGATGATTCGATTAAGTCCACTGAGATAAATCAAAATAAAAGTTTGTTAGGCCATCTTCCTTACCCTGAGGCTTCAAAAAATGAGTTAATTCTTTTCTCTCCAGGTATTTACGTTCATAAAGAAATTTATGAAAATTTTAAGGAAATGCAATTTATGGCGGCCCAAAGAGGGATTTCTTTACAACTATTAAGTGGTTATAGATCAATTGATTTGCAAAGAGATATTTTTTATGAAAATAAATCTATTAGAAATCAAACTGCTGTTGAGCGTTCTATGGTTTCAGCTCCACCTGGCTATTCTGAACACAGCACGGGATATGCAATCGATGTTGGTGATGGGAATTATCCAGATACTCATTTTGAGGTTGAATTTGAACAAACGCCTGCTTTTAAATGGATGAAGAGGTTTGCCCCTAGATATCATTTCGTTCTTTCTTTTCCACCCAATAACAAACAAGGAGTAACTTATGAGCCTTGGCATTGGAGATTTGAAGGGACTGTTAATGCTTTGAGGAAATTTGAAGCTGCCAATAAAATTACAAAATTCAAATAATTGCAACTTAATTTTTTTTATTTCCAATTTTTTATTCGATATTTTAATTCGCATTTAAAACAGCTAAATGAAGTCATGGTGAGATATTCTTTAGCTTTCTATTAAACAAAGAAATTTTAATTTTTTTAAATTATGAGTTTTGATATACAGGCCATTAGGAATATCGCAATAATTGCTCACGTCGATCATGGTAAGACAACTTTGGTTGATGCCCTTTTAAATCAATCTGGGACTTTTCGAGATAACGAGGAAGTCCCAACTTGTGCTATGGATTCAAATGATTTGGAACGTGAAAGAGGTATAACAATTCTTTCGAAAAACACAGCTGTTACATATAACGACACACGTATAAATATTGTTGATACTCCAGGTCACGCTGATTTTGGAGGGGAAGTTGAGAGGGTTTTGGGTATGGTAGATGGCTGTCTTCTTGTTGTTGATGCCAACGAGGGACCAATGCCACAAACTCGTTTCGTTCTTAAAAAAGCTTTAGAGCAGGGTTTAAGACCTATTGTGTTTGTTAATAAAATTGATCGTGCAAGAGTAGAACCTGAAACTGCGGTAGACAAAGTTTTAGATCTTTTTTTGGAGTTAGGAGCTGATGATGATCAATGTGATTTTCCTTATTTATTTGGCAGTGGACTAGGTGGTTTCGCAAAGACTGAAGTTAAAAGTGAAAGTGATAATATGAAACCTTTATTTGATGCAATTATTAGGCAAGTTCCTCCCCCTGTAGGCGATCAGAATAAGCCTTTGCAATTACAAGTCACCACTCTTGATTACTCAGATTTTTTAGGAACGATAATCATTGGAAGAGTGCATAATGGTGTGATTAAAAATGGTCAAAGAACTTGTTTGATAAAGGAAGATGGGAGTTTGAAAAAAGGAAGGATTAATAAACTATTAGGATTTAAGGGATTAAAAAGAATTGAAATTGATGAAGCAAATGCTGGAGATATAGTTGCCTTGGCTGGATTTGAAGATGTTTCTATTGGAGAAACCGTAGCCTGTCCTGATGAACCGAAGCCTTTACCTCTAATAAAGGTAGATGAGCCAACATTGCAGATGACCTTTGTTGTAAATGATTCTCCATTTGCAGGGAAAGAGGGGAAATTTGTAACCAGTCGTCAGTTGAAGGATCGTTTAAACAAAGAACTTCTTACAAATGTTGCATTAAGAGTCGAGGATACAGATTCACCTGATCGTTTTTCTGTTAGCGGAAGAGGAGAGTTACATTTAGGAATTCTTATAGAGACAATGCGAAGAGAGGGGTATGAATTTCAAGTTTCTCAACCACAAGTAATTTTTAGGACTATTGATGAAATTAAATGCGAACCGGTTGAGACCCTAGTCCTTGATGTCCCTGAAGCTTCTATTGGGGCTTGTATTGAAAGCCTTGGGATAAGAAAGGGTGAAATGCAAAATATGGAAACGGGTACTGATCATCGAACTCAACTTGAATTTGTTATTCCATCAAGAGGCTTAATTGGATTTAGGGGTGAGTTTATTCGTGCAACAAGAGGTGAAGGGATTATGAGTCATTCGTTTTTTGAATACAGGCCATCCGTAGGAGATTTTGAACAAAGGAGAAATGGAGTCCTTATCTCATTTGAAGAGGGAGTAGCTACTTTCTATTCCTTAAAAAATGCAGAAGATCGTGGACAATTTTTTATTACTCCTGGAGCCAAAGTATATAAAGGAATGATTATTGGAGAGAATAATCGCCCACAAGATCTTGAATTAAATATTTGCAAGGCTAAACAACTTACCAACATGCGATCAGCTGGTGCGGATGAGTTAGATCAATTGCAATCCCCTATTGAAATGACATTAGAAAGAGCTCTTGAATATATTGGGCCAGGGGAGATGTTAGAAGTTACTCCTGAATCAATAAGGCTGAGAAAAATTAATGCAAAGAAAAATTTGAAAAAATAATGACTCTTATAGATAAACATGATGATTTATTTATTAATGATTCTCGTTTTGAAATAGGAATGAAATTATTTAATTCTTGTCAGTGGTATAAATCTCATGATGTTTTTGAAGAGATTTGGCATGAGACTGGAGGATCTGAAAGGCAGTTGATACAGGGCATCTTACAAGTGGCTGTTGCACAAGTTCATCTAGAAAATAGAAATTTAAATGGGGCGACAATACTTTACGGAGAAGCATTGGGTAGATTAAAAAGATTTCATTTAGCTAATTTTGGATTAGATATTAAAGGACTTTCTACCTGCGTTTCAAGGAGATTGGAATTTTTACAAATTGGTAAGGATTTATCTTCTTGCAGCTTGCCCGTTCTCAGTTTCCTTTGAAAATTTTGTTAAGTCTCTTACAGTTTTGCTATTGAAAGAGCGATGATTTCTTATTATTTTTCTTGTTATGATTTTTTGCTTTGCTTCAATTTTGATTAATCCAAATTATATAGATCAACATTCTGCATAAATTAAAATGGAATTTAAAAGAATCAATCAAATACAATTACCTGATCGAAGATTTTATGAGATATTTTTACCTATTTTATTTATAATTATAGGTTTATTTGGTGCATTTAATCATGCTCTTTGGAGAGATGAGATGCAAGGATGGCTGGTTGCTTGGGAAAGTGATAACTTAATAGATTTATGGAATAATAACGCACCATCTGGACATCCTGTCCTCTGGTCATTATTAATTTATTTTTCAAAAAATATTACTGGTACACCTATAAGCATGCAACTGATGCATTGGTTTTTAGGCAGTTCTGCAATTTTAATTTTTTGGCGATTTAGTCCTTTTAATGTAACTACTAAAGCTCTGTTTACTTTTGGATACTTTCCATTTTGGGAATATTTCTTTGTGTGTCGTCATTATGTTATCGCAGAATTACTAATATTTACTTTTTGTTCTATTTATCATTTAAAAGAAAAAACTTACATACCATTTTCTTTATGTATTGGTCTTTTGGCTAATACACAAGCTTTGTCTTGGTCTTTAGCATTTGCTATCGGAATGACTCTAGCCATGGATTGGTTTTTCAACCCTAATCAAAGAAAAAATTATAAAAGAAATAAAAATTGGATTTTTGATTTAACTTCTAGTATCGCTATTTCCTCCACATTATTGTGTTTTGGAGCTTTTAGTCTTCTTCAAGTAAGAGATTCAGTTAAGTTGCTTTCTTCCTTCATAGATATTCGCCACTTCTTTAGAGTAGTTGGACAGATCTTTGGTGGATATATGCTTATTATTCCTAATTCAAGTAGGTTTTTTGATTTGGTTTTATGTTCTTTAATAACTTTAATTTTGCTTGTTAGTACAATTACATATATTAAATTTTATCGTCCAGCATTAATTTATTTTTTTAGCGGTATTATATTTTTATTTCTTTTTAACTATTTTTTATTTTTGGGCGATGGTTCAAGACATTATGGATATTACTATCTCTTAATTATCTCCTCATTATGGTTAGCACTATCTAAGCAAGATCAGCAACTTACGGTTCCTAATCACCAAAATTTATTCACTAAAGGTAATTTATTTTATTTCCCTAAATTACTTACTATTTGTTTAACTATACATTTGGTTGTTGGGATCCATATGGTCGTTAATGATTTTCGCGTACCGTATTCTAGTGGAAAGGAAACTGCTCAATATATACAGAGTAAAGGATGGGAGGATTCTCCAATATTTGCGACTAGAGATGTTGAAGTGGCGACAGTATCTGGATATCTCGATAGAGAATTCTACTTGCCTGAATTGAATGGATTTGGAACTTATGCTCAGTGGGCTAATCGGATTATATTAGACAGAACTAAAACACTTGATGAAGTCCAAGTTTATTTAGATAAATTTCCTAATATAAATAAATTATTACTACTATTAAGTAACCGCTCATCTATTAAGAATTTGGAGCCAGGAGAATCTCTTTACTTTGAAAAATTTAAAGTAATTGCTGATTCAAAATTTGAGAACTCCTTTCATGATTCAGAGATGTTCTACTTATATTGGGTTGAGAGGATTGTTGAATAACCTTATATATGAGAGGTATAGTTTATTATCTGAGAATTCTTATGTATAAGCTTCCCACTGATAGGTCTTATTGAAATGACTCTACTTATTGAGAGTTTGGACTTAAACTTATCCAGTAAAACCATTGTTAAAAACGTTAATTTAAATGTTAAACCTGGGGAGGTTGTTGGCCTTTTGGGACCAAATGGTGCAGGTAAAACTAGTACTTTTAATATGATCGTTGGCTTGATTAAGCCAAATAGAGGCAATATTTACTTGGAGGGAAATAGCATAAAAAATTTTTCGATGACAAAAAGAGTTCAATTAGGAATAGGTTATTTGCCTCAAGAGCCAAGTGTTTTTAGAAATCTTACAGTTATTGAGAATTTGGATATTGCGCTTTCTCAGGCTAATTTATCAATTTCTTTATTTAGGAAAAAACGTGAGGAATTAATTGAGGAATTTAATTTGGTTTCCTTCCTTGATCGTTTTGGTCATCAACTTTCCGGAGGGGAAAGACGCAGATGTGAAGTAGCGAGAGCTTTGGCTGTGGGACGTTTAGGTCCGAAATTTTTACTTTTAGACGAGCCTTTTGCAGGAGTTGACCCTATAGCTATTAATGATCTACAAAATTTAATTATGAAGTTAAAAAATAAGAATATAGGCATATTAATTACTGATCACAATGTTAGAGCGACATTGGCTATAACCGAACGCTCTTATATTCTTAATCAAGGCGAAATCCTTGCTAATGGAACTTCAAGTCAACTCAAAAGAAATGAAGTTGTTAAAGAGAGTTATCTTGGAAATTCATTTGATTAATTAGCTATGCCTAATAATTTATTCTTATTATCTAGATTTCATAATTTAGTAGAAAGGGTTTGGAAAATAATTCCTTTGTTAGATAGATGGATACTTTTTGAATTATTGCCACCTTTATTTTTTTCAATAGCCGCTTTTACCGTCGTTTCTCTTTCAGTAGGAGTTATTTTTGATCTTATAAGGAAAATAGTTGAGATTGGACTTCCTTTCTCTATAGCTATTCAGATTCTATTGCTAAAGCTACCTAGTTTTATTGTTATATCTTTCCCTATGGCAATGTTACTTTCAACTTTGTTGGCTTATGGAAGTCTTAATGATAATAGTGAAATTAAGGCATTAAAAAGTATTGGTATATCAATTTATAGACTTATTTTACCAGGATTAATCTTGTCAATATTTATGACGTATATGACCTTCATTTTTAATAATAATATTGTTCCAAGCACAAATAAAAATGCTGAAATCATCTTGGCTAATTCTTTAGGTAAATCTTTTACGAATGAAAAGGGAGAAGATATTATCTTTTCAAAGAAAGGAGAAATTATAGATCCATATTCAAGTTATAAAAAAAGAGGAGTTACTCATCTTTTTTATGCCTGGAAATTTATTGACGGACAGATGTTGGATGTCACAGTTATTGATTTCTCAAGATTAGGTTTTACTCAAATGCTTAAGGCTAAAAAAGGAATTTGGAATAGTGACAAAAATAATTGGGAATTCTTTGAAGGAGATATTTTGACACTTAGTCCTGATGGCAGTAATACGAGAACTAAATTCTTGAGCTTTTTATATCCATTAGGTACTGAACTTACAAATATTGCACAACTGCCAAAAGATGCAAATGATATGAATCTTGGCGAAGCGAATACGGCTATGGAGTTATATCAAAGTAGCGGCAATATTAAAGAAGCAAGAAGAATGAAAGTAAGAATTCAGGAAAAATTTACTTTGCCAATCGCTTGTTCAGTTTTTGCTTTGATTGGTTGTAGTTTTGGGGTAATGCAAAAAAAAGGAGGTGGTAGAAGTCAAAGTTTTGGATTAAGTATTATTTTGATACTTATCTATTATATTTTGAGTTTTAGTTTTAGCTCTCTAGGAGTCAAAGGAATAATAAATCCTTTCTTTGCTGCTTGGTCGCCTGTTTTTTTGTCTATGTTAGGAGGGGGTTTTTTGTTAAAACAGGCAAGCAAATGATCTGGTCTTTCTAAATAATCTCTAGTTGCTTTATCAATGTTTGATTTTCAGTTAAATAATTTTTCCTTTGACCTTGTTGTTTCTCTTGGGTTTGTAGCCTTTCTTTTCTTATTAATTGCATTGCCTATTTCTTTTTGGTCAGTTGCTGGTAGCAGTGATTCTTCCATAGCTAGATTTTTAGTCGCAATATCCAATCTTTTTCTTACTACTCAATTGATCCTGAGATGGTGGCAATCAGGACATTTTCCAATTAGTAATCTCTATGAATCACTTTGTTTTTTGACTTGGGGTTGTACCTTGACTCAGCTTTTTGTAGAAAGGGCATGGAGGTCGCCAATAGTTTCTGCAGTTGCGACTCCTATCTCATTGCTTTCAATAGGTTTTGCTAGCTTTGTTTTACCAGAGAATTTGCAATCTTCTGCTCCTTTAGTTCCAGCACTTCGTTCTAGTTGGTTGGTAATGCATGTGAGTGTAATTATGAGTTCTTACGCTGCATTACTAATAGGTTCAATTTTGTCTTTTGGCGTCTTTCTTGTAGATGGAAAAAAGCAATTCAATATCCGTAATAGCTCCTTTGGCTCAGGTTCATTTAGGCAAAGTTCTGAAATATATATTGATGAAAGAAATGAGAACTTAAATTCAATACAACCAGTGGAATTTACAAATGCTGAGCAACTTGATTCTTTAAGTTATAGATCAATAACTGCTGGATTCTTGTTGCTTACAGTTGGTCTTATTAGCGGTGCTGTTTGGGCTAATGAAGCTTGGGGTAGTTGGTGGAGTTGGGACCCTAAAGAAACCTGGGCTTTAATCTGTTGGTTGGTTTATGCGGCTTATTTGCACACTAGGCTAACAAGAGGATGGCAAGGAAAGAAGCCTGCAATGCTTGCTATAGCAGGCTTCTTCGTTATTATTGTTTGCTATATAGGAGTTAACCTTCTTGGGGTTGGCTTGCATAGCTATGGTTGGTTCTTTGATGCTTAATTAACATTGACTATTTCTCCATAATGATTCCATTCTGTGCGTCATTCGCAACTTTTCTTAGTGCATCACAACCTTCTTTAAGTGATGGATAAGCAAACATACCACTGCCTGCTATGAAACAGTTTGCTCCTGCAGCGCAACATTGAGATAATGACCAATCTGCTTTTATTCCTCCATCAACTTCTATATCTACGTTGTATCCATTTTCTAAAATTATTTTTCTTAATTGAGTGATTTTGTTCAGCATTGTCGGAATATAAGCTTGCCCGCCAAATCCAGGGTTAACTGTCATTACTAGTACGTGATCAACCATATCAAGCACATCCTTGACCATATCCATTGGAGTATGAGGATTAAGGGCTACTGAGGGAGACCCTCCTAGTTGACGAATCCTTCCAAGAATTCGATGAAGGTGAACATTAGCTTCAGCATGAGCAATTACAACTCCAGGCTCTCCATTTGCACCCTTACTTGCTTCTACATATCCCTCAAGCATTGTTTCACAATTGTATTGACTAACCATTAACTGAGTCTCAAATGGAACTTTGCAATACTTTCGGCATGCGGAAATCATTTCTGGCCCGAATGTGAGATTTGGAACAAAGTTCCCATCCATCACATCAAATTGAATTCTATCTACACCTGCTAATTCAAGGTCTTTTACGCACTGGCCCATATTTGCCCAGTCTGCTGGCAAGACTGAAGGGATTATTTGAACTGGACGGTGTTCAGAAAAAATTGCTGACGAAATGGATTGAATCATTGTTTTTGTCTTTTGGCAGAGATTCTATTAATTCATGGTCACAAGTTCTAGTGTGACCATGCACTGATACAGTAATTATCGCTTATCAACAGATAATAAGTTTTTTGTGAGTACTTTTTTCTGAGCATTTTTCAATGCCCTCAATTACTTACAATATTGTCTGCCTTAAGGCGTAAATTTCTTTACCTAGCTGCAAAAAGTGGATCGTACTCTCGTCCAAGAAATTCTTGAAGTAGTTGAGCAAGCTGCAATTGCTTCTGCTCAATTGACTGGTTTGGGTCAAAAAGATGAGGCTGATGCCGCTGCCGTTGAGGCAATGCGAAAGAGAATGGGAACGATTCAGATGCAAGGAAGGATCGTAATTGGAGAAGGAGAAAGAGATGAAGCTCCAATGCTTTATATCGGAGAAGAAGTTGGATCAGGCACAGGCCCTGGAGTTGACTTTGCTGTAGATCCATGTGAAGGGACAAATTTATGTGCGAATAGCCAGCGTGGATCTATGGCCGTCCTGGCGGCCTCAGACAGGGGCGGTTTATTTAATGCTCCAGATTTTTATATGAATAAATTAGCTGCTCCACCAGCAGCTAAGGGCAAAGTTGATATCAGAAAGACCCCTACAGAAAATATAAAAATCCTGAGTGATTGCCTTGGTATAGCAATAAGTGATTTAACTATTGTTGTTATGGATAGAGCTAGGCATAAAAATTTAGTTTCCGAAATCAGATCTACTGGCGCTAGGATTCAACCTATTTCAGATGGAGATGTTCAGGCCGCAATTGCATGCGGATTTGAAGGGACTGGCACCCATTGTTTAATGGGTATTGGTGCTGCTCCTGAGGGTGTCATCTCAGCCGCTGCCATGAGGGCACTTGGGGGACATTTTCAGGGACAACTTGTTTATGATCCAGCTATCGCTCAAACATCAGAATGGGCAGACTATACAAAAGAGGGAAATATCAAAAGATTGAACGAAATGGGCATAACTGATATCGACAAGATCTATGAAGCAAATGAACTTGCCTCAGGAGAAAATGTCGTTTTTGCTGGTAGCGGAATAACAGATGGATTGCTTTTTGATGGTGTTAAATTTGAAAAAGATTGCACCAGAACTAGTAGTCTAGTTATTAGTACGCTTGATCAGACAGCAAGATTTACCAATACGGTTCACATCAAAGATGGTGCTCAAAGCATCTCTTTGAAGTGAAATTTAATTAAAAATGAAGTAAGGGGCTATTTATGCATATTGCTGTCGTCGGTCTTAGCCATCGCACGGCCCCAGTCGAAGTGCGCGAAAAGCTAAGTATCCCAGAAGAACTCGTTGAAAAATCTTTTAATAATTTAAAGAAAATTGATCAAATACTTGAAGTTTCTATATTGAGTACATGTAACAGGCTTGAGATATATAGCTTAGTTAAGGATCCGCAATTAGGAATAGAAGCTATTAAATCTTTTCTTCTTGAGTTTTCGGGCCTTGAGGAGGACATTCTTTCCCCACACTTATTTAACTTTGTCCAAGAGAAAGCTGTTTCTCATGTGATGAGAGTTTCCGCTGGCTTGGATAGTTTGGTCTTAGGAGAAGGACAGATCCTTTCTCAAGTAAAAAAAATGGTTCGTCTTGGTCAAGACCATCAAAGTCTAGGCCCTATTTTGAATAGATTATTAACTCAAGCAGTTAGTACTGGTAAACGCGTTAGAAGCGAGACGAATCTTGGAACTGGAGCAGTTTCTATAAGTTCTGCGGCAGTAGAACTAGCTCAATTAAAACTTGGTCAAGCGCATGGAAAAGATCAATTGATGACTTTAGAGACTGAAAAGGTCGCAGTTGTTGGCGCAGGTCGAATGAGCCGTTTATTGCTACAGCATCTCCAATCGAAAGGATGTTGTTCATTGACTCTTTTAAATAGAACCAAAAAAAGGGCTGAGGATCTTTCAGCAGCGTTTCCCGATATTCAAATTGATTGTCAATTAATCGATAAGCTTGATAGTTGTCTCTCTATAAGTACCCTTGTATTTACAAGTACAGCAGCTAATGAGCCAATTATTGATGCTGAAAAATTGATAAAAATAGATAGAAAACCTTTGTTAAGGCTTATTGATATTGGAGTTCCTAGAAATATTTCTTCTGATGCAAAATCTGTTTCTGGAATTGAATCTCACGATGTTGATGACCTTCAAGAAGTCGTTTCAAGAAATCAAGAGGCAAGACAAAAGCTCGCTCTCGAAGCAGAAGGTTTGATAGAGGAAGAATGTCGTATTTTTTTAGAATGGTGGGATAGTTTAGCGGCAGTTCCAACCATTAATTGCCTTAGATCTGGCTTGGAGGCAATTAGAAAAGAAGAACTTCAGAAAGCATTAAGCAGAATGGGACCTGATTTCTCTGCTAGAGAAAGAAAAGTTGTTGAGGCATTAAGCAAGGGCATTATTAACAAAATACTTCATACGCCAGTCACAAAATTGAGAGCACCTCAATCAAGGAATGATCGCAGAGATGCTCTTGATGTGATTGAAAAACTTTTTAATCTTGATGTTTCTAGTTCTTTAAACAAGCCTAAAAACAACTGATTATTGTTATTTACTTTTGAATTTCTTACTACATATCACTTTTTTCTGGATTAATGAGCACTCTATCCAGTAGGTTTGCTCCGAATAGCCGATTAATAGTGCCTTTATGAAGAGAGTACTTGCCATCATTCTTGGAGGTGGAAAAGGATCACGCCTATATCCATTAACGAAGATGAGGGCAAAGCCTGCTGTTCCATTGGCGGGTAAATATCGATTAATAGATATTCCCATAAGTAATTGCATAAATTCGGACATCAGTAAAATGTATGTTCTTACGCAATTCAATAGCGCTTCACTTAACAGACATATTGCACAGACATATAATTTGAGCGGACCTTTTGGCCAGGGTTTCGTTGAGGTTTTAGCCGCTCAGCAAACACCCGAAACCCCATCTTGGTTTGAGGGTACTGCTGATGCTGTAAGAAAATATCAATGGCTTTTTCAAGAGTGGGATGTTGATGAATATTTGATTCTCTCTGGAGATCAGCTTTATCGCATGGATTACAGCTTATTTGTTGAGCAGCATAGAAAAAGCGGAGCTGATTTAACTGTTGCAGCTTTGCCAGTTGACACAAAGCAAGCTGAGGCGTTTGGTTTGATGCGTACTGATGAATCAGGAAATATTAAAGAATTTCGTGAAAAGCCAACTGGTGATTCATTGAAAGCAATGGCTGTAGATACTTCTAGGTTTGGCTTGGAAGCAGATGAGGCTAAAGAAAAACCTTATTTGGCCTCTATGGGTATATATGTTTTTAGTCGTTCCACTCTTTTTGATTTATTAAATAAATTTCCTTCCTATACAGATTTTGGAAAAGAAATTATTCCTGAGGCTTTAGGTAGAGGTGACAAACTTAAAAGTTATGTTTTTAATGATTATTGGGAAGATATCGGAACCATTGGTGCATTCTTTGAATCAAATTTAGCCTTAACTCAGCAACCGACTCCTCCGTTTAGTTTCTATGATGAGAAGTTTCCTATTTACACGAGGCCTAGATATTTACCACCTTCAAAAATTGTAGATACGCAAATAACTGATTCAATAGTTTCCGAAGGCTCAATACTAAAGTCTTGTAGCATTCATCATTGTGTATTGGGAGTAAGGAGTCGAATTGAAAGTGACGTTGTTTTAAATGAAACCCTGGTTATGGGATCTGATTTTTATGAGTCTTATGAAGAGAGAATAGCTCTAAGAAAAGGGGGAGGGATACCCTTAGGTGTTGGTCAAGGGACAACTGTTAAAAGAGCAATTCTCGATAAAAACGCTCGAATAGGTGACAATGTGACGATAGTTAATAAAGACAATGTGGAAGAAGCTGATCGAGCAGAGCAAGGCTTTTATATTCGTAATGGAATAGTTGTCATAGTCAAAAATGCCACAATTCCTGATGGAACTATTATTTGATTTTTATTTAATGTTCTAGAAATTTAATAAGCCTAGTTTTTGCAAGATTTTATTATCAAATATTTATTGAAAGAATCCTTCATTCCTGACATTGAGCTTCTTAATGCAGCGAAATGATTCCACAGTCGTCACACTGGCTCAAGTAGAAACTTATTAACTTAATGACCAAGGCACATTTTGGATTAGTCGGTCTTGGAGTAATGGGAGAGAACCTTGTTCTTAATGCAGAGCGAAATGGTTTTTCTAGTGTGGTCTATAACCGTACTTATCAAAAAACTGAAGATTTTCTTTTAGGCAGAGGATTAAATAAATCAATTCAAGGAGCGAAGGATCTTCAAGAATTTGTATCAAAGCTGGAACGTCCAAGAAGAGTATTAATGATGGTTAAAGCTGGAGCAGCTACTGATGCTGTTATTAATCAAATTTCGCCTTTCCTCGAGGAAGGTGACTTGCTCATAGATGGAGGAAATGCCCAGTTTATGGATACAGAAAGAAGAGTAAAAGAACTTGAGAGCAAGAGTTTTGGATACATCGGAATGGGGGTGTCCGGTGGAGCGAAAGGGGCGTTGGAAGGACCTAGCATGATGCCTGGTGGGACAAAGATTTCTTATGACGCAATAGAGAGCTTGTTGAACAAAATGGCTGCTCAGGTTGAAGATGGACCTTGTGTGACTTACATCGGTCCAGGGGGTTCAGGACATTTTGTTAAGACAGTTCACAATGGAATTGAATATGGTATCGAACAGATTTTGGCTGAGGCGTATGACTTGATGAAGAGAGTTTGTGGAATGAGTGGTGATGAGATGGCATCTGTTATGGGTTATTGGAATAAAACTGAAGAACTTTCCTCCTATCTTGTTGAAATTACTGAGGCATGTTTACGAGTTAAGGATCCTGATGATAGTTCCGATCTTGTCGAAAAGATAATGGATAAGGCGGGTCAAAAAGGTACTGGCTTGTGGACAGTTGTCAGCGCGCTTGAACTTGGAGCTTCTGTCCCAACTATCTATGCATCTTTGAATGGAAGGGTTATGAGTTCGATGAAAGACCAAAGAAATTATGCAGAAACAATTTTGAACGGCAATAAGCCTTCGTTTGTTGATTTTGGAAAGCCTTCTGATGGAATGCCCTTGCTTATGGATGCAGTAGTATTGGCTACAATAGCTAGCTATGCCCAAGGTATGGATATTTTGCGACTTGCTTCTGATGAATATAATTACGATCTTGACATGCCCTCCATAGCTCAAATATGGAAAGGTGGTTGCATAATAAGGTCTACTCTTTTGAGTCGTATACAGGATGCATTTAAGAAAGATCCGAAGTTAAGCAATCTTATTCTAGATAGTTGGTTTACTGAACAGGTCAATAATCGTCTTTCTGGTCTGACTCAGGTTGTTTCTTCTGCTGCTAATGCTGGAATTCCAGTTCCGTGTTTAAGTAGCACTCTTGATTATTTAAATAGCTTTAGAACCTCTAGACTTCCCCAAAACTTGGTTCAGGCAATGAGAGATTGTTTTGGCTCTCATACTTATGAGCGCGTAGATAAAGCTGGATCATTTCACACTGAATGGATTGATACTAATGACTAAATATGAAATTCAAGTTTCAGAAGACAAAAACTCTCTCGCTCAAGCTGCCTCTGATTTGATTGCTCAGATTGTTGAATCAACTTTAAAAATTAAAAATAAAGCAAAAATTGCCCTTTGCGGAGGTTCGACTCCTAAGGCTGCTTATTCTTTATTGGGTAAAAAAAATATTGATTGGATGAACGTCGATTTGTTCCTTGGAGATGAAAGATGGGTTGAAAATGAATCTCAAGATAGTAATTGCTTTCTATTGAATAATTCATTATTTAAAGAAGGTAACCCTTCTCTAGAGGCATCATTTTTTAGTGTTTCAACCGTTGAATTAGCATCGCCAGAGGATAGTGCTAAAGATTATGAAAAAATTTTGAAAAATAATATGGATGGGGATCCACCAAAATTTGATTTAATTTTATTGGGCTTGGGAGATGATGGGCATACAGCTTCCCTCTTTCCTGGTTCGGATGCATTATTTGAAAGAGATAGCCTAATAACTGTTGGCGAAGGTAAAGGTCATAAAAGAATTACCTTTACCAGTAAATTACTCAGTTCAGCAGACAATGTGGTCTTCCTAATCAGTGGATCTGCTAAACAAACGGCTCTTAAACGTCTACTTGATCAATCAGAATCATGGACACGAACACCTGCAAAATTAGTTTCACCCAACTCTAAAATTATCGTCTTAGCTGATAAAGATGCTTACCCATCTTCTTGTTAGATTATTGTATGACTAGAGCATACTTCTTAATTGATTCCTGATTCACTAACGACTGAAATTTCAATAACTCCTCTCATACAGGGTTCGGAATTTTCAGATTGGAAATCTCTGAATGACACAATTATGGGCGGATCAAGTCTTGCAAAGTGTCGTTCTTCAGAGAAAGGCTTATTTCTTGAGGGTAACTTAGTAGAAGAAGGGGGTGGCTTTGTTAGTTGCCGCTCTCCAATTTTTGATAAGCCTTTTAATCTTTCCAAATATTCCGGATTAATTCTTGACGTTGAAGGAGAAGGGAGAACATTGAAATTTGCGATTGCTTGTGAAAAGAAACCTTTATCACTATCAAATCTTCTAAAAGGTGATATTCGTTGGGTTGCATCAATACCCACAATGAAAAATGGAGTTAGTAGAATAAAAATACCTTTCAAAGATTTGGAACCGGCTCGTCGAGCAAAGCCTGTTCACCTACCTCTTAGTTTTGATCCCACATGTATCAATAGATTTCAAGTACTCCATTCAAAATTTGGTCAGCCAGGCAAAATGAACTCAGGATTTTTTGCTGGTCCTATCAAAGTCTTAATTAAGTCAATTAGTGCATACTCCTGATTCGAAAGATAGCTTGATAGCTGAAGTTGCCAAAGCAGCAGACCTTTGTATGAAGCCATATGTTCATTCTGTATTTTTAGAAAATCAATTAGATGATGATAATGATTTTGTTGACTTGATTTTTAAAATTCAATCTAGAAATATAGACGGCGAAAGAGAAGAATCTATGGATATTGAACTTGAAGTGTATAAAAGTGGAAATGATGTAAATATGACTATATCTTGGAAATCATTAATTGATAGGCCGATATTATGGCAAGGGAAGCATGCTGTTTGGATGGATAGCTCTTCTGGTGTTCAATGCGAAACGCCTTCATATGGAAAACTTTTTGAGTCCCTTGCGAGAAGACTCAGGACAGTTTTTAAGACTTCGTTAAACTGAACTATATTTGATCGGTTGTTGCTCCTTGGCTTGATGAACTTACTAGTCTGGAATACTTTCCAAGAATGCCTGTCTTATATCTAGGCTTTGGCTTCTTCCAATTCTCTCTCCTTCTAGCTAGTTCTCGGTCTTCAACATTTAACTGAATTAACAATTTATTAGCGTCAACAGTAATACTGTCTCCTTCCTCTACTAACCCAATTGTTCCTCCAACAGCTGCTTCTGGAGCTACGTGGCCTACCACTAATCCATATGATCC
>QCPD01000012.1 GCA_003209755.1 Prochlorococcus sp. AG-436-C14 | reverse complement strand
ATATTCAATAGACAAGAAAATTTAAAAAAAACCAAATTCACTCTAAATGTGCAAAGCTGCTTTAAAATATCTTTGATTTTAAATTGCTCCATGACTGTAGGAATCTACTTCGCTACAACGACAGGTAAAACCGAAGATATAGCGGAAAGGCTTCACGGCTTACTTGACTCTGCTGAAGGTCCAAAGGATATTTCAGACGTCGATGACCTTAGTGAATTAGCTGGACATGATGGGGTTATTTGTGGCATCCCAACATGGAATACCGGTGCTGACTCTGAGAGATCAGGAACTGCTTGGGACTCAATCCTTGAAGACATTGGAGAACTAAATCTAAGTGGTAAGAAAGTTGCAATTTTTGGTTTAGGAGATTCTTCTACTTACACCGAAAACTATTGCGATGCAATGGAGGAGCTTCATAGGTACTTCAAGCAAGCAGGTGCTTCAATGGTTGGATACACTGCAAAGACTGATTACACTTTCGACGAGTCAAAAAGTGTAGTTGGAGAAGAGTTTTGCGGATTACCTCTTGATGAAGACAGTGAATCAGACATGACTGATGAAAGGCTTTCAGGATGGGCTGAGAAACTAAAAGGCGAAATGTTTTAAGCCTTAAACAAAAATTTTTAGATCTTCCTAAGTAGTTACTTAGGAAGATTTTTTTTGTTCATTTTTTATGAGAACAAAATTCCGAAAAAATAAATTAAAAAAATCTCTAAAAAAATCATTTTCTGAAGCTTTTTAAGAAACGACCCCAAACAGCCCGACGATATCTTAATGTTTTCTTTATGAACTCAAATAATTGCTCAGGTCAAAACGTTTCTATTAACGTAAATCTCTCTTTAAAAGAGGAGACATTGCGTATGTTGATAGAGATGGCAAATGATATGGGCGCAAGTCTTGAAGATGTAATAAGTTCAATAACTGAAGACTCGGTAATTGATTTAGAGAGGCTTCAGGATGATCTAGGAATTATTATCATCCCAGAAAAATGTAGCAAACAAGATTTAATAAATTCGATTCAATAGATATTGAACTTTTTTTAAAATCTTTCCGGTCTAGGATTTTTCCAAGTAGGAATAACGCCCTCTATTTTCAATAATTTAGCTCGTCTTTCGAGAATTTCTCTATCAAGTCTCCAAACGCTATATACACCAAAAGTACCTAGAACTTTTGGATTAAGTCCTTGCCAATAAGATTTTTCCACTGATCTTTTATCAATCACTAAAAGAGTTGTTTCTGAGCCATTGGATCCATATATTGGTCTTCCTTCCCAGCCTCTTCGCTTCTCATTTTTAAGTCGATCTGAAACATTTACAAAAGCATTTTTAGATCGACCTTCAAAGACAATGACCTGATTAGTATAAAAATGAATTGAGGGTTTCATAGCTCCTACCATTACTAATGGCTCGTTTCTGTTTTGAGAATTTAAAAGTAATTCTGATGCTTGTCTTAAAGGGAGCTGTCTTAACCTATCTGCCAAATCAAAAGTTGGTAAAATGATAAGAAAATATGATAAAACAACAGGGATTTGTAAAATAAATATTTTTCCATATATTTTTCTAGAAGAAAATATGATTCCTAGAACAGCAATTAAAAGAAAAATAAATCCAGCTTTTTGAATTAAAAAACTATTGGTTAATTCTTCTGAGAAATTGGGAATTTCAGGATCATTAAGAAGCTGAATCCATAGCTTTGAAAAGAAGAGAAATATAGAAAGGAGTATTGATAAAAATATTGTAAATTTCCAAGCCAATGATTTTAAAAATTTCTCTTTAACATGGTTTGTTAAGGAAAGTGATATTAAAACTGATGCAGCAGGAGTAGCAGGAAGCCAATAGCTAGGAAGCTTTGTAGCTGAAATAGTAAAAAAGACAAATACAGCACTTAACCAAAAAAAAGAAAACTCAAATAATGACTTCTCTGGTTTTTTAATAAGCCTTTTAGACCATTTAGATATATTGCAAAAATGCTTCCAAATACTTATTAATAAAAATGGCGTAAAAGGTAAAGAAGCTATACATAATACTATTAAAAAAAACCACCAAGGTTCACCGTGAGAATTCACTACTGAGGTAAATCTTTGTAGATTATGATAACCAAAAAAACTATCTAAGAAGGGTTTTCCCTCTATTAATAATTCAATCAAGTACCAAGGAAAACTAATAATAAAAACAATAAAAAGTCCTGGAAATACCCTCAATATTTTTAAAATTCCAAAAAATTCATTTTGAAATAAGGCAAAAAATAAAATTGTTAATCCTGATAAAACCAATGCGACAGGACCTTTAGTCAAAACTGCCAATGACAAAAAAATCCAAGACAGCCACCAAACTTCTCCTTCTGGATTAGCGAATCTTCTCCACTTAAGAAGTAAGCAAATTCCTAGAGTGCTGCATAAGAGTGCATCACTGACAGCAATTCTTCCCCAAATTATTACCAAAGGCGACAACGCAAATACCAGCGCAGTAGCAACTGCTGTTCTTCTATTGAAGTTATTTTCTTCTTGGGGATATTTCATCATTGTGTCTCCCATAACAAGCATTAAAAAGATTGTTGATAATGCAGAGGGAAGTCTGGCAGCCCAAGTACCTAAAGGATCCCAAAAAATATTGCCTGGGATTGAAAATCCTAGCCCCATCAACCAATAAACCAAAGGAGGCTTATCAAACCGAGGCAATCCATTTACTTGAGGAGTGAACCAATTACCCGTTTCTGCCATTGCTCTACTTGCTGCCGCAAACAAAGGTGGTGTTTCATCAACTAAACCTGTGTTCCCTAATTGCCAAACAAAAATTATTAATCCAATAAATAAAATACAAAGAAGTCCACGTCTTCTTTGTTTTAAAGTTGGGCAAAAAGATTTAGTTAAACTTTTCAATTAATCTTGAAAGTCTGCAGAGATTTTTTTATTTAAGCCTTTATCAAGCCAATTCTCAACTCGTTCGGCAAAGACTTTGTTAGTGGCTTTTTTTTCAAACCAATCCCTACAATTTTTTCTCTTGATTTCTGAGATTGATTTTGTCGCTTTTATCAATCCATCGATATCATTGGGCTTAACCAAAAAACCATTAAATCCATCTTCGATCAATTCCCCCGGTCCTCCAAGATCATAAGCAATTACTGGGACACCACAAGCCATCGATTCAACAATAACGTTTCCGTAAGCTTCATTCCATTTAGGGGTATTTATCAACGCTCTGCATCGTCCTAATTGTTCCTGAAATTTATTAGTTGGAAGAAAACCTCTCCATTCAATTATTTCTTTTTTGAAAGTATTTTCAATTTTTGATGCATATTCTTTATCTTCTATAAGTCCCCAAACTAATAATTTCTCACCTAAATTTTTTGCAACTTTTACTGCATCTTCTAAACCTTTCTCTGGCGCGATTCTTCCAGCCCAACCTAATGGTCCATTCTCATTTTGATTAAATACATAGTCTTCTTTATCAAAACCATTACCAACAATAATTGGGTCCGTTTTCAAGGAATAATCTTTAGATTGTCTTTTAGAATGAAAAGCTAACTGAAAAGGATATAAATGACTTATTTCACTAATGATTTCTTTCATTATTAGTGATTCAGCACCCATACTAATTAAGTGAAATATTTTAATTTCTTGAGTTTTTGTTAGCCATAATGGAAGCCAATCATATGAAAAATTAATAACTGCGTCGCATTCATCTGCTATTTCAATTACATCTTCCCATAACTTTGGTAAAACACTATTAAAAGGAATTAAAACTGGATCTATTGTTTTCTGATGTTGCCAACTAGGTTGATCAACTCCATCTATTAATCTTATTTCAAGTAAGTGACTATCAAAAGGTAATTTTGATCCTTTCGGTGCAATTAAAATAATTTTATGACCTAAAGAAATTAATCCTTTTAGGAGAGAAACAATAGTAAGCTCAACTCCTCCTCCTTTGCCACTGCCCAGATAACCTATAGGTGTGCTGACAAGGATAAGTTTTAATTGCTTAATTATCACTTAAATCAAGCCTCTTTTATTAATTCATTATTGCTTTTATCACCCCAGAATCTTCTCCTCTGACTTACAAATAGTACTGAAATTAAAACCAAAGCCACTCCAATCCACTGGAGCAGGAAGAGTCTCTCTCCTAACCAAATTCCGCCAGTAATCAAGGCAAAAACAGGTGTTAAAAATGCAAGGGTACTAAAGCTTGTTAGTTCTTTACTGCTTGCAAACCAAAAAAATAATCCATATGCCAAAGCACTACCAAACAAACTTGAATAAGACATTAAGGTCCATTCAAAAACAGACCAATCTGGAATTAACGGCCAATTTTTATCGAACAAATGCCAAACGAGAAGAGGAACACTTCCTAAAACCATGTGCCATCCTGTTACGGCAACAGGATCACTGTTTCTGCAAGCAAATCGAATTAGCACCGTTCCTAAAGCCATAGAGGTTGCAGCACATATCATCCATACTTCTCCATGGCTTAAAAAACTACTTCCTGATTCAAATTTGCCAAGCAAAAACCAATTTCCTAGCAACTCAGTAGGGACTCCAAGACAAATTATGCCAACCAAGCCAAGAACCAATCCAAGCCATCCGATTGGATTTATTGCATCTCCAAACAAAATCCTTGCTAATAAAGCAACCATCAAAGGTTGGGAATCGATAAGAACAGAACCCAATCCTGCGCCAGTTTCCATTAACCCTTTGGCTAGAAAAATCTGAAAAAGGGTTGCGTCAATCAAAGTAAATACCAAAAACCACACCAAATCATCTTTTGAAATATTCCAACGCCTCTTCAAGAAAGGTACCGAAGCTAAAACTACTAGACCTGCAGGCAAAAGCCTTAGTGAGGCAACAATCTCAGGCCCCGCGACATTAACCAAAGGTGCCATCGCCGCCATTGAAGTGCCCCAAAGAGCGAACGGCAAAATCATCAAAAACCAATTCCAAATGACAAACATAAGGTCAGAAAGCAATCTCCTTTTTAAGATCAATAAAGTTATGCATAATTTGAATGATTTGGCCCTTGAGACGAAAATCCAAAAAAAGGATGGCACGAATCTGTATTGAAGGTCCTATCAATTCAGAAACTCGAAAAAATGTTCTTAAAGCATTAAAGCAAATTGAGGAAAGAGAATTTCCAGCCCTATTACTTCGCATTGATAGCCCTGGGGGAACGGTTGGTGATAGCCAAGAAATCCATAGCGCTCTTTTGAGGCTAAGGGAAAAAGGTTGTCATGTTGTAGCTAGTTTTGGCAACATCTCAGCTTCAGGTGGAGTTTATATAGGAGTAGGTGCTGAAAAAATTGTTGCAAATGCTGGAACAATAACAGGTTCTATCGGTGTGATTTTGAGAGGAAACAACCTATCTAAGTTTTTAGAAAAGGTTGGCATTAAATTCGAGACTGTAAAAAGTGGAATTTATAAAGACATTCTTTCCCCTGATCGCCCTTTATCAACAGAAGAGAGAGCTCTCCTACAATCTTTGATCGATAGCAGCTACGAACAATTTGTTTTGGCAGTTTCAAAAGGAAGAAATTTAACCCCAGAAATTGTTAAGAGTTTTGCCGATGGAAGAGTTTTTACTGGAGAGCAAGCCAAAGAATTTGGACTGGTGGATGAAATTGGAGACGAAGATGATGCGAAATTACTTGCTATAAAGATTGCAAACCTAGATGAAAAAACAAAGCCTATTACCTTTGGCAAAACCAAAAAGAAATTATTAGGTTTTTTACCAGGAGGAAAAATAATCCACAATCTTCTTAGTGCATTAAACCAAGAGTTGGAGGGAAATGGAAAAATCCTTTGGCTCTATAAGCCATGAATTTTCAAAATGAATTCAATTATCTCTGCGCATTGCGGGGAGCAACGACTTGTGAAAACAATTCTGTCGAGTCAATCACTTCGGCGGTAGAGGTATTACTGGTTGAATTAGTTTCTAGAAATAATTTGATCCCAGATCAAATTATTTCTGTTACTTTCTCCGTAACCTCAGACTTAAATGCTTGTTTCCCTGCTTCTATTGCCAGAAAAAAAACAGGTTGGGAAAAAATTGCTCTTTTGGACTGCCAACAAATGTTTGTTAAAGACGACTTATGCAAATGTATTCGTCTACTTGCTTACGTTTCTTTACCAAACGAGCAAATACCCCAAAATCCATATCTAGGCAGGGCAAAAAGTTTGCGCCCAGACCGATGATTCCTGGATTCTTGACAACATGCGATTATATTTGATGAAACTCTCTTGAGACACTTGAAAATTCAAGTGATCAATAATTTTTCAGAAATCATCTTCATGTTCAAAAAGCAAGCTTCAGCAAGCATCAATAAAGCAATTTTTATTGGATGTTCAGCTGTTTTAATTGGAACAGGAGCATTAAATTTTGCTCCAAAATCTTTTGCATCGCCTGGATTTCTTGAATTTCAATGGAATCGAGATCCAGACTATAAACAACTTAGTTTTTATCAATCTGCATCAGAAAGACTTGAAAGAGCATCTTATTACTTATTCCTTAGAGGCAAAGATAGAAAAGAAAATATTGCCAAATTAGTTCTTAAAGTACCTGATTATTTTGATGCAAAAATAAAGTCTCAAAAATTAAGTTTTTGCAAGGTAAAGATTGGGGGATATACAGGCAGAACTCGTTGTTTAAAAACTATTCCTTCACTTATCAAGGTCAATGACAAACAAACTGTTATTGAAGTGGTTCCAGAAAAACCAATTCCACTAAACAAAGATAACTACGCAGTGGTCATGAAAATTTTTAATCCTAGAAAAAGAGGAATGTTCCAGTTCCAAGCTTTTTCACAAAATGTTGGAGAAATGGATATCTCAACATATTTAGGGACTTGGAACATAGACGTACAGTGAACTGATAAATTAATCTTTATATCTAATCCAATACGAGAATAAATAGAAATGACAAAAAGGACCTTTGGAGGAACTAGTAGGAAAAGGAAAAGAGTTTCCGGATTCAGAGTGAGAATGAGATCTCATACTGGAAGAAGAGTTGTAAGGACTCGTAGAAAACGCGGTCGAGCTCGTTTAACTGTATAAAAAGAGCCTCTTAAAGATACTTAAAGGAGAAGTTTCTTCTCATGGTTTTGCCAAAACATATGCGACTCAAAGGGCATAGATGTTTTGACCTCATCTATAGGGAGGGGGCAAGGTTTTATAGCCCTTCAATGGTTCTTAGAGTTACAAAAGCAAACATAAATCTTCAAGCGAAAGGAATTAATCCTCAGATTAGTTCCTCTATTAGATGTGCTATTTCAATAAGCAATAAAGTAAGTAAAAAATCAGTTACAAGAAATAAGCTTCGACGGTTATTCCACCATCATCTGTCTCGCAGACTTTCTAATATGCAATGTGAAAATGAAATCTGGGCCTTTATCTCCTTGAAACCCTCTTGTTTGAAAAACTCCAACAGTACTTTGCTTAAAGAATGTGACAAACTACTTATTAAGGCTGGAATAACCAAATGACATTTAGTCCCAATGAAGACATTTTTTACCAAGGTGGTCCTGCAAGTGGCGATTTAATAATTAATTTGATAGCAGGGATAACACTAATAGGACTACCTTTTACATTTGGAGCTTTGGTTAGAGCCCTTTGGGTAAGGTACACGATAACTACTCGTAGAATATCTGTTACTGGTGGTTGGCTAGGTAGAGATAAAACTCAAGTTGTTTATAGTCAAATAGCTGAGATAAGAGCCATACCAAGAGGTTTAGGATCTTATGGAGATATGGTTTTAGTATTAAAAGACGGAGCTCGACTAGAAATGAGATCACTACCAAATTTTCGGGAAACGGAATCGTACATCCTTGAAAAAATAGAAAAGTTACCCACCAAGAAACTCGATAAAGATGTTCAGGGCTTTTCAAACTAATGAGCCCTCACAAATATGTGAGACAAGAACACATCTTCTAAGGCAAACTAGCCTAACAACCTCAATCTTTCTACATTAAAAGCCGTGATCGGGTACATCTCAGACAATCTACTTATCCCGATCCTAGATTTTTTCTACGGATTAGTTCCTAGTTATGGACTAGCGATTGTCGCATTAACCATAGTCATCCGCCTAGCACTTTTTCCTCTTAGCGCTGGATCCATCAGAAGCGCAAGAAGGATGAAAATAGCTCAACCTGTAATGCAAAAAAGACAGGCAGAAATTAAAAGCCGCTACGCAAGTAATCCTCAGAAGCAACAAGAGGAGTTAGGGAAATTAATGGGTGAATTCGGTAGTCCTCTAGCTGGATGCCTTCCTTTACTTGTACAAATGCCTATCTTGTTTGCATTATTCGCAACTTTAAGAGGCTCACCATTTGCTGATGTACCTTATCTTGTCAATTTAAAGGTTCTGCCATCAGACCAAATAGCCGCAGTAGAGCCCAAACCTTTCAAGACAGCAAAACATTCAATATTCATAACCGAAAAGAATCATTTCCCAGTTATCGCATCTCTTCCAGGTGGCACAAAAATCGGTTCAGGTGATTCGGTAAAAATCAATTTGCAAACGCTGAGTGGAGATTCATATGTCAATGAATTGCAAAAATATGAAAATGGATCGAGATTTTTTCCCTCTTGGAAAGTCACTAAAGGTGAAGATATAGTCAAAGTCTCCTCTGATGGGACTGTAAATGCCCTTAATCCTGGTGATGCGACTGTAGAAGCAAAGATCCCTGGTTTAGCTGCGAAAAGCGGGTTCTTGTTTATTAAAGCATTAGGAAATGTTGGCTTTTATGTAGATGGCGCAATTCATTGGGATATAGCAATTCTAGTAGCAGGTTTTGGTTTGACGCTCGTAATTTCTCAGGTTCTTTCTGGTAGAGGAATGCCTGTAAACAAACAACAATCCACTGCGAATAAAATCACTCCGGTAATGATTACTGGAATGTTTTTATTCTTCCCTTTGCCTGCTGGTGTTTTGCTTTATATGGTCATAGCGAATATTTTTCAAGGGTTACAAACATTTCTCCTTAGTAGAGAATCACTCCCAGAGAATTTACAAAAAATATTGGATGAGCAATTAAAACAGCAAGATAAACCTTCTGTTTCTGTTTCTTCAGAAGTAATATCAGATTCTGACAGATTACCCTTTGAACCTAAAAGTAATAAATAAATTAAGAACAACTTATTATATAAATTCAGCCTTATCTAGAATCAAATTCATAACTGATGTCTAATTGGGAAGAACAACTTGATCTACTTATTCGAGCTAGAACTCCTATTATATGGATAAGAAGCAATGAAGAAGAAAGAGTTGAAACTCTTTTAAAAAATTGTACTAAAAGGCTTTCTCCCAGAAGACTTGCGACTTGGGATTACATAGATGGAATTAGTAATGTTCTTAACTCCAATCAAATTGGTTCTAAGCAGCCAATGGCCGTACTTGAATGGCTTAAAGAACTTGATGAAAGTTCTCCAACCATTCTTTTATTAAAAGATTTTCATCATTTCTGTGAAGATCCAGGAATTCTAAGAATGCTAAAAAACCTAACTATTAGTCTTCGCTCAAAGCCTCATTCAATAATTATAAGTTCTGGATTATGGAGTCCCTCAAATGATTTAGAAGAAGACCTAACGATTCTTGATCTTCCCTTACCAAAAGAGAATGAAATCAAGACACTTTTATCAAATATTGCTGAGGCTAGTAATTCTAAATTGGACGAAAATGTTTTAAAGGAACTTACCAATGCTTGTGGGGGGCTGAGTGAATCAAGAATCCGTAAAGTAGCCGCTAGAGCTCTTTCACAAAGAGGTCAAATTGGTAAAGAAGATTTAAAAGAAGTACTGGAAGAGAAACGCCAATCTATTGCTCGAAGCGAGGTACTGGAATATTGCAAAACAAATAAGTCACCAAATGATGTTGGTGGTTTACAAATATTGAAAGATTGGTTAAAGCAAAGGAAACAAGCCTTCTCCGAAGAAGCAAAAATTTTTGGATTGCCATTACCTAAAGGTGTTTTGCTAGTTGGCCCTCAAGGAACAGGAAAAACTCTAGTAGCGAAAGCGATAGCAAATAGCTGGTCTATGCCACTGTTGAGACTTGATGTAGGAAGATTATTTGCTGGCTTAGTAGGAGCAAGTGAGGCTCGGACAAGAGAAACCATTCAGCGTGCTGAAGCTATGGCCCCTTGCATTTTATGGATTGACGAAATAGACAAAGCTTTTGGTGGAGATGGTAGAAGTGACGGTGGAACTAGTCAAAGAGTGCTTGCTAATATTCTCACGTGGATGTCAGAAAAAACTTCTTCTGTTTTTCTCGTGGCTACTGCTAATGGAATAGATAAGCTTCCTGCCGAGTTACTTAGGAAAGGAAGATTTGATGAAATCTTCATGCTGGAATTACCCTCTAGAAATGAAAGACATAGCATTCTTGAACTTCATCTTAAAAAAAGAAGACCTAATTTAAAAATTGATTTAAATACTGCTGTAGATAGAACAGAAGGATTCTCTGGCGCAGAACTAGAGCAATCAGTCATAGAGGCAATGTACTTTGCATTTGCAGAGAATAGAGAGCTTCTTGAGGGTGATTTGATCCTCGCGACTAGTCAACTAGTTCCTCTTTCTAGAACCGCAAGGGAACAACTTGAATCTCTAAAAGAATGGGCCTCTAGCGGAAGAGCAAGAGCTTCATCTCCAAAACTTTTTTAGATTTTTCTTGTTATTTTTTTTAATTAATCAAAAACAGTTATTGATTTAGAAGAAATTAACAAAAGTGATTATTTTTAGGAACAATTAACGTTTAGGCTAAAAGGACTTCAATATTTAGATAGTGATAGACCAGAGACTACTAAGAGACAATCCTAAATTAATTACTGAGGGTCTTAAATCAAGAGGAATGGATATTGATCTAGAACCTCTTCAAAAATCCTGCAAAGACCTTAAAGAGCTTGAAGAAAAGAGAAATTCTTTACAAGCTCAAGGGAATTCAATTGGGAAAGAGGTTGGACAAAAAATCAAACAAGGTTTTTCTCAAGATTCTGAAGAGATTTCAAATCTTCGCAGTAAGGGAAATCAAATTAAAAAACAAGTTGGGATTATTGAAGAGGAAGAGAAAACGATTTCAAACAAATTAAATGAACAAATTCTTTGCTTGCCTAACCTTCCAGAAAAAGATTCTATTAAAGGGAAGGATGAAAAAGATAACAAGGAAATTAGAAGATGGGGTGAGCCTATTTCAGGAAAAAATTTAAAAGAACATTGGGAAATTGCTAATCAATTAAACCTTTGGGATAGTGAGAGATCTTCAGTGATTGCCAAAAGTCGATTTGTAACCCTTTTCAACCAAGCGGCAAAGCTTGAAAGATCACTTATAAATTTCATGCTTGATTTACATATTAAAAAAGGATATTTAGAAGTTCTTCCTCCAGCTCTCGTAAACACAGCTAGTCTCACGGCATCTGGACAGCTACCAAAATTTGCAGAAGAAAGTTTTCGATGTGCTGATGATGATTTATGGCTAACTCCAACGGCTGAAGTTCCAATAACCTCTCTTCATCGTGGCCAGATCATCCCTAAAGATCTACTCCCATTAAAATATGTTGCTTATAGCCCTTGTTTCAGAAGAGAAGCTGGAAGTTATGGCAGGGATACGAGAGGTCTAATTAGACTTCATCAATTCAATAAAGTTGAACTTTATTGGTTTTCTAATCCAGAAAAATCTGAAGAAGCTCTAGAACAAATCACATATGATGCAGAATCTATATTGCAAGAACTCGAACTACCATATCGAGTAATTCAGCTTTGCACAGGAGACTTAGGTTTCTCAGCGAAAAAAACATATGATTTGGAGGTTTGGCTTCCAGGTGCAAAAACCTTTAGAGAAATATCTAGCTGCAGTAATTGTGGAGATTTTCAAGCTAGACGTTCCTCAATAAGAACAAAAGATAAGAATAAAAAAAATATACTTTTGCATACCCTAAATGGGAGTGGATTGGCGATAGGTCGCACTATGGCTGCGGTTTTAGAAAATGGTCAGCAATCTGATGGAAGTATCAATTTACCAAAAGCCTTAATACCTTACTTCGGTTCGAACAAATTACAGCCAGAATAGCCCAATCAAAATCTAATTAATGAACGTTCTCTTATCTATAGCTGTACTTGGCCTTCTGATTTTTTTTCATGAGGCAGGTCATTTCTTAGCAGCAATACTTCAAAAAATTAAAGTCAGTGGTTTTTCAATTGGTTTTGGACCAGCTCTTCTCAAAAAGGAAATAAATGGAATTACTTATTCACTTAGATCTCTTCCTTTAGGAGGATTCGTATCCTTTCCTGATGAAGAAACAGATTCACTAGTTCAACCCAATGACCCAGATCTCTTAAAGAACAGACCAATTCACCAAAGGGCAATAGTCATTTCAGCGGGTGTCGTAGCAAATTTATTACTGGCTTGGATAGTACTGATTGGTCAAGCAAGCTTTGTAGGAATTCCTAATCAACCTGAGCCTGGAGTGATACTAATGGGAATCCAGCAAGATGAACCTGCATTTAATTCAGGGTTAGTGGCTGGAGATCGAATAATGAGCGTAAATGGTCAAGCTTTAGGCAGCGGCAAGGAGGGAATTATGAATTTAGTCAATATCATTCAAAAATCATCTGGAGAAGAATTACTTTTTGAGAGAGTTAATAAAGAAGAAAGCGATACAGTTTCTATAATCCCAGCTGAAAACGAGGGAAATGGAAGGATAGGAGCTCAATTGCAACCAAATCTTCCAAATGAAGTATCTAAAGCAAAGAATATTGGTGAAATAGTTAATAGCTCAAATTCGCAATTTTATGAATTACTAAGTCGAACAGTTGTTGGTTATAAAAGTTTGATTACTAATTTCTCCTCAACTGCTCAGCAATTAAGTGGCCCAGTAAAAATTGTTGAAATTGGTGCTCAACTTTCAGAGCAAGGGGGATCAGGGCTTGTACTTTTTTCTGCTTTGGTTTCGATTAATCTTGCAGTTCTTAACTCATTACCCTTACCACTTCTAGATGGCGGACAATTATTTCTTCTCATTTTGGAAAGTGTACGTGGGAAGCCAGTTCCTGAAAAAATTCAATTAGCTTTTATGCAATCTGGATTTGTTTTACTTGTAGGACTAAGCGTCGTTTTGATAATCCGTGATACGACACAACTATCACTAGTTCAGCAATTCGTTCACAGATAATAAACCCTAATTATCAATGATTTAATGTTGAAAAAAAATAATTTGAAAATAAATTTCGCACAATTTCTTAAAACAATCAGACAAGGAGTTAAAATGATATTCAAATGAGTTAAATAAGCCCCTTAATGGCCAAAAAGTCAATGATAGCGCGTGATGTAAAGCGCAAAAAACTAGTAGAAAGATACGCAGCAAAGCGTAAAACTCTTATTGATGCGTTCAAATCAGCAAAGGATCCTATGGAACGACTAGAAATTCATAGAAAGATTCAAGCTTTACCTAGAAATTGTGCACCAAATAGAATTAGGAATCGTTGTTGGGCAACTGGAAAACCAAGAGGAGTTTATAGAGATTTTGGCCTATGCAGAAATCAACTTAGATCAAGAGCTCATAATGGAGAATTGCCAGGAGTAGTAAAATCAAGTTGGTGAAGTAAAAATCAACAGTAAATTCATCAATACCAAAAAAGTGGGAAAGATTATATCTCCCACTTTTTTTTAGTTTTATAGTTTCAGTAATTTGAGGTAAATGTTTCCTCTAGGAAACAAATCTATCGAGATTTTTACTCAATTAGTCCCATTAAGTGTAAGAATGTCCGAAGACAAAAAGCTATAAAGTCACGTGCAAGGTCAGACAAAATCCGTTTCCTTCGATGGTAGAGAGATAAAGCTCACTACAGGGAGATTTGCTCCACAGGCTGGTGGTTCAGTAATGATTGAGTGTGGGGACACCTCCGTTCTCGTAACAGCAACAAAATCGACAGGACGAGAGGGGGTTGATTTCCTACCTTTAATGTGCGACTACGAAGAAAGGTTATATGCAGCAGGAAGAATTCCAGGGAGTTTTATGCGTCGGGAAGGTCGGCCACCTGAAAGAGCAACTTTGATCTCAAGACTTATTGATCGTCCAATGAGACCTCTATTCCCAGGCTGGATGAGAGACGATATACAAATAGTTGCGACATGTCTCTCCCTAGACGAAAGAGTTCCAGCAGATGTTCTAGCGGTAACTGGTGCTTCAATGGCAACATTAATGGCAGGTATTCCTTTCCAGGGACCTATGGCTGCTGTTCGAGTAGGCCTCTTAGGTGATGATTTTGTTCTTAATCCAAGTTATCGAGAAATAGAAAGAGGTGATCTTGACCTTGTAGTAGCTGGAACTCCAGATGGTGTAGTAATGGTTGAAGCAGGAGCCAATCAACTATCAGAACAAGACGTTATTGAAGCTATTGATTTTGGTTACGAGGCCATAACTGAATTAATCAATGCACAAAAAGAAGTTTTAAAAGAATCAGGAATAAAGCAAGAGATGCCTGAAGCTCCTCAAGTTGATGACACAGTATCAAACTATTTAGAGAAAAACTGTACAAAATCAATTAGTGAAGTCCTTAAAAACTTTGATCAAACAAAAGAAGAGAGAGACAATAAGATCGAAGAGATAAAGATAAATATTTCTGCAAAAATAGATGGACTAAAAGACGATAATGCAGTTAAAAAATCTCTTTCTTTAAATAACAAACTTCTAGAAAATAGTTATAAGGCTTTAACTAAAAAGTTAATGCGAGATCAGATAATTAAGGAAGGGAAAAGAGTCGATGGAAGAGAATTAAATGAAGTAAGAGCAATTGATGCTGATGCTGCAGTTTTACCTAACAGAGTTCATGGATCAGCTTTATTTCAAAGAGGTTTAACACAAGTACTTTCTACTGCGACATTGGGCACTCCAAGCGACGCTCAGGAAATGGACGATTTAAACCCTAATACTGATAAGACATATATACATCATTACAACTTCCCTCCTTATTCAGTTGGAGAAACTCGTCCTATGAGAACTCCTGGGAGAAGAGAAGTTGGTCATGGAGCTTTAGCAGAAAGGGCATTAATTCCTGTACTCCCAGCGAAAGATACTTTCCCATATGTTTTGAGAGTTGTTAGTGAAGTCTTGAGTTCAAACGGCTCTACTTCTATGGCTTCAGTATGTGGAAGTACACTTGCCCTAATGGATGCAGGAGTCCCCTTAAAAGCCCCTGTAGGTGGAGCAGCTATGGGGCTAATCAAAGAAGGAAAAGAAGTTAAAATATTGACTGATATTCAAGGAATTGAAGACTTTCTTGGGGATATGGATTTCAAAGTTGCAGGAACTGAAAAAGGAATTACAGCCTTGCAAATGGATATGAAGATAACTGGACTTCCAATTGAGACAATTGGGGAAGCTATTAATCAGGCACTTCCTGCAAGGACTCATATATTAGGGAAAATGCTTGAGGCAATTGAAACACCAAAAGACAATCTTTCTCCTCATGCACCTAGACTATTGAGCTTTAGAATAGATCCTGAGCTTATTGGAACTGTAATTGGGCCTGGTGGAAGAACAATAAAAGGAATTACAGAAAGAACTAATACAAAAATCGACATTGAAGATGGAGGCATTGTCACTATTGCATCCCATGATGGAGCAGCTGCAGAAGAAGCTCAGAGAATTATCGAGGGCTTAACTAGAAAAGTACATGAGGGCGAAATTTTCCCTGGTTCCATAACTAGAATTATTCCAATTGGAGCCTTTGTTGAAATTCTTCCTGGTAAAGAAGGAATGATCCATATCTCTCAATTATCTGAAGCAAGAGTTGAAAAAGTTGAAGACGTTGTAAAGGTGGGAGACCAAGTAACGGTAAGGGTTAGAGAAATAGATAATCGTGGGCGGATTAATCTAACATTAAGAGGAGTATCTCAAAATGGTGGAATGAATAACTACCCTGAGCCAACTCCTACTCCTGTTGCTCCTCTTACTTAAATAATTAGACTATATATTTAGGTTCTTTTAGAGAGAAAAACTCCATAGCTGTTTTACAAATATTTTGATGGGATTTCCCATGGCTTGCAATTAAGCAACCAGATTGAGAATAGTTTGTTTTTTGGTAAGTCAAATTTGTTCCATTGGCATGAGAGAAAGTCCCTCCAGCCGCCTCAATAAGTGCATGTGGAGCAGCCATATCCCAATCCTTTGGCGAAGTTTTACCAGATAGAGATATATAAACATCTGCTTCTCCTCTCAAAATTGAGGCAACTTTACAACCGACACTGCCTATTTTTTTTGTCTCAGCAAAGCACAAAGTTGAAAGAAGGTCTTTAAGTATTGATTGTTGATGATTTTTGCTTGAAACTAGAACTAATTTAGAGATATCAAGCCTTTCACTAAAAGAAAAGGTTTTTTTAGAGCCATCACGATTTTCAAACCATGCACCAATTCCAAGAATTCCAAACCATAATTCATTTTTTTCAGGAATTAAAACTATCCCAATTTTGGGCTTTTGTTTATATGCCAAAGCAATATGAACTGCATAGTTTTCAGACCCTTGTAGAAAATCCTTTGTTCCATCAAGTGGATCAATAATCCAGCACCAATCTTTTTTAAAATCATCTCGCTGAAAAGTTTTTTCCTTAGAAGTTTCTTCACTTAAAATATCCCAGTCATTAAAAGTGAAATTATCCTTCAATCCTGAGATCAGTAATTCATTCACTGCCATGTCAGCTGCTGAGACTGGGCCTTCGCCACCTTCTTCTACAGTGAGAGATTTAGGGAAGCCATAGGGAGGTTCTTTGCCTCTCGCATATGCCATCAAAACATCAGCGGAAGCCCAGCTAAGCTTTCTAAGCTCATCCAATAAAGTCGTTAATTCGACCTCTTCTGGCACAACAAGATCAATTGACATAATGGATTTAATTGATGATCAACAGCTTCAAGGAGAAAGATCAGAACCTTGTCCAAGGACTCTTTACGTAGTAGGCACGCCAATAGGTAACTTAGGCGATTTATCTCCAAGAGCAAAGTCCATTCTCAAGAAAGTTTCATTAATAGCCTGTGAGGATACTCGGAGGAGTGGACAGTTATTGAAAATAATAAAATCTAAAGTACCTCTCCTTAGTTATCACAAACATAATTTCAAACGTCGTCAATCTAAATTATTAGAAATTCTAGAAAGTAGTGGGAGTCTTGCTTTAATTAGTGATGCTGGATTACCAGGAATAAATGATCCAGGACAAGAGCTTGTTTATGCTGCCAAGTCAAATAGTTTTGAAGTGATTTGTATACCTGGACCATGCGCAGCAACTACAGCATTAGTAATAAGTGGATTACCCTCCGAAAGATTTTGCTTTGAAGGGTTTCTGCCAAAGAAACAAAGGCTCAGGAAGAAGCGTTTGCAAGATATTTCTCAAGAACATAGAACGACGGTAATCTATGAATCACCCCATCAATTAATTAAACTCTTAGAAGATTTATCTGTTGCATGCGGGAAAGAACGCCCTATTCAAATCGCAAGAGAACTTACAAAAAGATATGAAGAGTCAATCGGAAATACAATTGAAGAGGTAACAAAATATTTTATGACAAACAAGCCAAAAGGAGAATTCACAATAGTTCTAGGAGGAAATAATAATAATCAAAATAATAGAGTAAGTGAATCAGAAGCATTAAATAAACTCAATAAATTAATCAATCAAGGAGAAAAATCAAATTTTGCAGCTCAAAAAATCGCAGAGGAAACAGGTTATGAAAAAAAATGGCTGTATTCCCAATTGCATAAGAGTCTTGACAAATAAGCTTTTTCAATCAAAGCTTATTTAAATAAAAATTTCAAAATGTTTTTTAGATTAAAACTTTTAACTCTTAATATTTTCACAGCAATATTACTACTTTTTTTCCTTTGCCTTGGATCTCAAAATCTAGGCAGGAAATATAGCTTAGATTTTCTAATTAATAAAACTGTAGCTCTTCCAATTGGTTTCTTAATTGGTACATCATTTACTTTAGGATTAATGTCTGGAGGCTTAACTTCAGTATTAATGATTAAGAATAATGATCAAAATTAAGTTTTATACTCACTAATCATCCAAACCTATTATTGAATCTTCAAGAATTAATCTAGTAATTCCCTTTGATATTAAATATGGTTTTGAAAGCTTAAAAATACTTGTATTTGGAATCTTAATAACTCTTTGATTTCTTGAACAAATTCTTTTTGCGGAACGTTGATTAGCAAATAATAAAATTGCATTTCTTCGCAATTCATTCTCAGGTAAAAAACTCCATTCTGGTAAATCTGAAATAGGTTGTAAGTCTAGTTCAACTTTCTTATCAACAATCATATAAACACTCTCAGGAAGGCTTTCATAATTAAGGATCTCAAAATCTGATTTTTGACTCTTTAAGTCAAAGTCATAGCTAGAAACAAGGGGGGCTATTTCCTCAAAGTTATTGTCAAAGTTTTGATGATTTTCATCTATGTAATGATTCGTATTTGTTATGTCCTCAGAATGTGTATCTCCAGCCAAATCAACCGCATCAGAAAGAGCTAAAGAAGAAATCTCATCAAACTCAGATCCATGAGATCTTTCATTATTTCTAAAACTTAAATCTTCATCTTTAACTTTTTCTTTAAATGAAATTAATGCATTCTCCTGCGCTAAATCTTCCTTATTTTCTTTTAACTTTTCAATACCAAGCGATTTATCGTTTTTTTTGCTGATCTTTGATCTTTTTTTCTTTAAAAGTGTATATTCACTCTCTGTCAATAGTGTTTTAACTGTTCTATTTATAGTATTAGGAGTGCAATTATATTTTTCTGCCAAGAGATTTGTATTATCTCCAGCTCTATAGGCATCTAGAATTTCAGTTTTTTGCGTCTTGGTCAATCTTCTTGAAATCATCTCTGTAACCTCTATCTATCCAAGATAAGACCTAATCATATTAAGTAGAAAAAATCATGATGAGTATTATTTGAAATTCATCTAATTCTTTTTATTGAAAATCCAAAAAATTATTGCTGCAATGAACTATGACAACCAAGCGGGATGATGTGGGAACGACCATTTTAATTTCTCTTGTTGATCTGCTTAATTCTAGTTGTAGATGGTTATATGAGTATGTAATGTTAGTTAGTTGATTTTTGTGGTTTTAATTTCTCAGCAATCAGAGGAGTAAAAAAACACTCAAAAGTCACTCTGCTCCCTTAGCTCAGCTGGATAGAGCAACTGCCTTCTAAGCAGTGGGCCGCAAGTTCGAATCTTGCAGGGAGCGTACTTAAACCCAAGTAATAACAAGAGGTTACAGTAATTCCACTAAGAACTACTGCATAGCTGGCTATGGCTAGATATGGCTAATATGCGCACAGATATGCACACGCTGAAACCATTGCAAGCACAAAATGAAAGCTAAGTGGTATGAAAATCTGCGCACAATTTTAAAAAACTTGGAGAAAGATCCTGATTTCCTTCGCCGTGGGAATTTTTGGCACGTCCGATTGAATGATTGTTATTGATAATCTAGAAACTTGTCCTTTGAAATTTTATAAAAATTGGAATTATCGTAATTTTCCAAGAAAGGTATGAATATCAATCCCAGTCAAACCAGATAAGGAACCAATATATTTAGTTATGGAATCATTTTAAGATTTAATTAAAAATGATATCAAAAATCATTAGATTTTATCACTACTGTAGAAATTAGCAGACTTCTAGAAAAATCTTCAGTATAAATTTTTCTAAATAAGATAATTAGTTTTTTGCCCCAAGCTATTTTCAACTCTATATCATAAATAATTATTTACAGCTCAATAAATTATAAATTCAATCAATTCGTATTCAAATTTTTACATCATAATACGAGAGATAATTAAAAAAACATCTCTTAAAATCCTTAATATATATTTTGAAGTTAATTCATGAAAGTAAAATAAGTCAAAAGGAAATCTAATGTTTTTGTAATAGTTCTTCCATAACATATAATCGGAAAGGTGAGTGTGAAAAAATTGGTGAAAAAAATTCTTCTGACAGGCTCTAATGGATTCTTAGGGAAACATCTTTTATCTAAAATTATAAATTCAAATCAGTTCAATTCAATTACTAATATCACAGGTATAGACAATTTCATTAGTTCTAATAAGTCAAATCTTTATACAAGTAATTCTAAATATAAATTCATCGAAGCTGATTTAATTAAATTTGACTTAGATCAACTACAAGATTTTGATACTATTATTCACCTGGCTAGTTTAGCCAGCCCTTTCTACTATAATAAATATCCTCTTGAGACAGTAGACATTGGCACAAAAGTTACACGGAAATTACTAGAAAAATGTAAAGATTGGAAGGCAAGATTTATATTCTTCTCTTCATCCGAAATTTATGGTAATCCCTCACCAGATAATATCCCTACAAATGAAGAATATAAAGGATATGTTTCATGTCAAGGATCAAGATCTTGTTATGACGAAAGCAAAAGACTTGGAGAGACTTTGTGCTATATATATAATAAAAAATACAACATAAGTACAAATATAATTAGACCTTTTAATATTTATGGACCAAGTATGTCTATCGAGACAGACTATAGAATGATTCCCAATTTAATTAAATCTGCATTAAGAATGCAGGCAGTTAGTATATATGGTAATGGTAATCAGACAAGAACTTTTTGTTATTATACAGATGCAATTGAGGGGATAATAAAAGTTATAAAAAATGGAGTTTATGGCGAAACTTATAATATTGGCAATGACAAACCTGAAATATCGATGATAGATTTAGTTAAATTATTTCGAAAAACAATTAATATAGATCTAAGTTATAAATTAACTCCATATCCAGAATATTATCCTGAAGATGAACCCACAAGAAGACTTCCATCAATTGAGAAAGCAAGAGATCATTTAAACTTCCATCCAAAAGTAACTTTAGAAGCTGGTCTAACTGAAACATGGATGTGGGCTTTAAAGAATCAATTGTAAAAAACAAAATTTATAATCAATATGTTTATTCTTAATAGATAGATGGACCTCCTCAAAGTCTTAAGTAAACAAGTCCATTGCCTTCGTTGTAATTCTTCGAGCTTATTTTCTACTTAATTCATACTCTTCGGTCACTAGGGTCGTTACTACGGTGCAACTATTTCCTTAAGCAAGTAAGTCAGCGGCAAAGTCTGCCGTTAATTCCATCTCTTGTTTATTGGCTTTTTTTGTATAAACAAATAAGAAATAAAGTGGTAAAATATATTTATAGACTGAATAGTTTTAATTAATATTGATATGGATATGGTGCACACCTTGATGAGCATAACTTTGTAATACTTATTACCAAACCTAGTTATACCAATGCTTTACAAGAGAAAAGCAACTGCCTTCTAAACAGTGGGGTGCAAGTTCGAATCTTGCAGGGAGCGTACTCAAGCTGAAGTGATACCAAACAATTACACAGTTCTGAGAAGATCTAGATCTACTGCTTAGTCTCCAGTTTACGGGAAGGAAAGAGCCTAAGCATTGATTTAAAAAGCATTGATAAATTTCCCGATACTATTACTGAATGGATAGAAGTTTTACCCAAGGGAAGTTATATAATGTATGCAAACCACTCAATCTATAACTAATAGATGTGACGGAGAGAGAAATAGATCAAGAGAAAGACAAACCTGAGGTGAAAACATTCTCAGTTCCATTTGCTCTAGAAGAAATCAGAAAAAATATCACTATTGCTACGAACACTCCTTCTAAACCTTCTAAAGAACAAATAATTAATCAAGCATTTAAATTTCATTCACAAGGAAACATTAAAGAAGCAGAAAAACTTTATAAATATTTCATTAATCAAGGTTTCACTGACCACAGAGTTTTTTCTAATTATGGAGCAATATTAAGAGATCTTGGTAAATTAAAAGAAGCAGAATTATATACTCGCAAAGCAATTGAACTTCAACCTGATGCCGCAGAAGCACATACCAATCTGGGAAATGTATTAAAAGATCTTGGTAATTTACAAGACGCAGAATTGTCATACCGCAAAGCAATTCAAATCAAACCTGATTACGTACGGGCACATTTAAATCTGGGAATCATGTTGAGAGATATTGGTAATTTAGAAGACGCAGAATTATCATACCGCAAAGCAATTCAAATCAAACCTGATTGCGCAGATGCTTATTCCAATCTGGGAAATATATTAAAAGATCTTGGCAACTTAAAAGATGCAGAAATTTCACAGCGAAAAGCCATTGAACTCAAACCTGACTTCGCACAAGCTCATCTCAATCTAGGAGTCATATTGAAAGATCTTGGCAACTTAAAAGATGCAGAGAAATATATCCGCAAAGCAATTGCCCTTAAACCTGAGCTCATAAATGCTTATACATTTCTTGGTCAAGTATTACAAGGTCTTGAGGAATTATAATCATGAAAGACAATCAAAATGTAATACTAGGACTTCACTTTGGCCACGATGCAGGTGTATCTATTTTAGTAAATGGCATACCTAAATGTAATTTAATTAGAGAAAGACATAACAGAGCTAAACATTCTTTTGGAATTAATGTTTCTCATATTGAAGAATCCTTATTAAATGCAGAATTAGAAATAGAAGATATTGATATGATTGCTATTACTTCGACTCAGACCTGGGAGCTTGTAGTAGTTGATCGTCCTAAAGAATTAAAAATTCAATATGGCGAACATCCTAATAAAAAATTCAAATCAACTCTTTACGAAAAAATTTCCACTCAAGGTTACGATAATTTTGAAAGGCATTTAGTAAATGGTGGTTATATAGAAAGAATTTATTCAAATAGACATAATTACAGCATTAGGAATTTATTCCCTGAATATAAAAAGATTAAAAAAGAAAATTTAGGAATAACAAAACATTTGGCACATTTTGATCAAATAAATCTTTGGAATAAAGAACATTGCTTAAAAGATATTTCTCGAATAAACATTCAGTATTTATTAAGTGAAAAAGAACAAATCGAAGATCTTTTTCATTTCCCATTGCGTATTACATTAAAGGGAAGAGTTATACCAGGTGTTTCTATTGATCATCATATGGCACATGCCGCCTCTGCCTTTTATAACTGTAAATCTGAAAATTCTATAATTATCACCCATGATGGTGGGTCAGAGACTGGTCCTCTCAACGGAATGATTTTTTATGGAGAATTAAATAAAATTCTTCCTGTTTTGCCTCATCATCTAACTCTCGGATCCTTATATCAACAAGTTGGTCTTTTTCTAGGTTTCGGTCTCTTTGGTGAAGGAAAAGTTATGGGTTTAGCTCCTTATGGTAAACCTGTTTTCTTTAACAGAGACATGATTGGAAATGCTTATGATCTTGTTTCCAAAGGAGTTAATTCATGGCTTTTACATTGTATAAAATTAGCTAAATCCAAAGGATATGATCTCGATCCAATAGGAAATACAAACCGAATTCTTGAACCAATTTGTGTTGACATAGCAGCTAGTACTCAGAAACTTTTTGAAGAAACTCTTTTATTTACAGTCAAATGTGTTTCAGATATGTGTCTTGCAAGTGAGATTAATACTGATACTCTTTGCTATGCAGGTGGGACAGCATTAAATTGCCCTGCCAATTCACTTTTACTAAAAGAAAGTGCTTTTAAAAATATCTATATTCCCCCTAATTGTGATGACAGTGGTTTGTCTTTGGGAGTAGCACAATATGCTTATCACCATCTACTCGATAACCCGCGTTTAAAAATTTCTCAAAAGTCATATTTATCTCTACCGTACCTTGGTTTGAAAAATAGTAACTATGATCTAAATAAGGCAATTAAAAAATATAAAAATCAAATTAATATCGAAGAAAATATTGATTGTGAACAGTCAGCAGCAAAAGATCTTCATGAAAATAAAATTATTGCATGGTTTGAAGGTCGTAGTGAAATTGGACCTCGAGCTCTAGGGCATCGCTCTCTATTGCTCAATCCTTCATATCCTAATAATTGGGCTCGTATGAATGATTTAAAGCAAAGAGAAAGATGGCGACCTTTTGCGCCAGCAGTTCTAAAAGAAGATGTTGATTTGTACTTTAGAGGGATACCGAATGAATCACCTTTTATGCTTTTCACTGCTCAAGTACTAAAAAATAATCTTCCTGCAATTACCCATGTAGATGGTTCTGCACGGGTCCAAACCGTTACAGAAGAAACAGGTGGTCTTTTTTTAATACTTAAGAAACTTAAAGAAATCTCAGGATGTTCAGTCGTACTTAATACCTCATTTAATGGTCCTAAAGAACCTATTGTTGAAAAACCTACAGAAGCTATTAATTTCCTTATAACTACAAAACTAGATGTACTTTATCTAAATGGAAAAAAAATAACAAGAAAATAAAAAAGATATAAAAAGGTTTTGAAATCGAGCGCATAATAGATTTTTCTAACTTGATTGTTACTTGAGTAATCAGCAGGTATCCAGCTACTGAAATTATTTTTCTAGCACATGCAGCTACGCCACTTGATTTATTATTGATCAATCCTTTTTGCATTCCTTGTTAGAGATTTACGACTAGCTTTGACACCATTTTCGGCCGCTAAATATTGACTCTTCAAAGTCTTTAACGATCAAATCCATTCCAGCAGCAGTAACTCTTTTCGCTTGTCGCCTAGATATTCCATATATTTCGGCCAATTCGGAAGTAACGGTTGTTGCGCTGTGACCTTTAGCAAGTAATTCAGCAGCCTTGGAAGTCCTTGCATCTTTCTTATTTATTGGCTCTTTTCACATTCGGCCTCCATTAAATGAATGTTTAGCTCTCTAGTCATCACCACGATGCACTTAGCTAATTCGGGTAAAAGGAAAAGAAATTCCCCTAAGGGAAAGCGGTCTGAAGTTTCCAGACCCCTTTAATTTTTATTGATTTAACTAATTACTTCACTTCGTAAAGACTGGTATCATAATAAAAATAAATTTAAGGGATGCCAATAATAACGATTAAGAATGAGTCCCCCAGTGAGACTCTGGTTTGGAAACATCCTGAGAGAAAGGCAACTTTAGGCTCTCAAATCATCGTAGATGAAAGTGAAGAAGCATTGATTTTTGAGAATGGCCAACACTTGTTGACACTTCAGGCTGGAAGGCACTTATTGGAATCAGGAAATATACCTGGACTTGAGAATTTAATAAAAAATGCATTCAACAAACAATCGCCAATTTATATTGAAATATGCTTTGTAAAGAAAATAGTCTCTTTTGAATATAAATGGGGCTCTCAAATAAAGGTTATGGAATCTAACTATGGATTATTAATTCCTTTAGGTGGTTATGGTTCTTATTCATTAAGGATAAAAGATTCTGCATCCCTGATTATACAAATCATAGGAGGAGGGAAAATATTAACGACAGAAGATCTAAAGTTAAAGCTTTTACCTATAGTTGAGCGAAATCTTAAAGATACGATTGCTGAAACTCTTGTCAAGAAAGAAATTAATATTTTCAATATAGATACAAAATTAGTAGAGCTTTCTGAAGAGGTTATGGAATCTCTAAAGATAAACTTTGAGAGATTTGGTTTAGATCTAATAGATTTTTATATTCAAGGTTTATCAGTTATTGAAAATGATCCTACATATATAAAATTCAAGGAAAGTCTTGCAGAGGCCGCCAGCTTAAAAGTGAGGGCTAAAGCAGCATCAGAGTCAGGTAATTTTTATCAAGTAGAGAGAAGCTACGATGCCTTAAATAAAGCAGCCGAGAACGAAGGAGGTCTGGCAGGAACATTCCTCTCTGGAGGATTAGGTCTTGGACTAGGTGCGAATGCAGGTCAACAAATGAGCCAAGCAATAAATGAAAACACACAAATAAATTCAACTCAATCAGATAAAGACTTAAAAGAAAAACTTAAAGACCTAAAAGATCTACTGGATTCAGGACTTATTTCTTCTGAGGATTATAATAATAAGAAGAATAAATTAATAGATAAATTTTAAACTTAATACATTCCTAATCAACTTATAAAAATGAATTTTAACTTTCGAAATCTTTCTGTATTCTGGTTACCTTTGATTGGTTTCTGGGCATTCTTGGCTGTAATTATTGTAAGCATGGAATTTTCTGGCTTTATGCCTTATATTCCCATTATTATATATATAATTTTCACTACATTATTAGCATATAATCTTAAATCTGAGATAACAGGCTCTAAATTTGATGATATTACAAAAGTCACCAAATCAAAAGCCACAATAAGTTGTTTATTAGTATCAAGTTTAATAGTTTTAGCACACTTATTTATCCATTCTATTCCTACAACACTTTCAATTATATTATCTCTTGTTCCATTTGTAATCTATATATTTATTAGTGGTCTATTTTCATTTAGCAATGAACAATTGTTAGAGGGTTATAAAGCTCGTTCGATACAAAGAGATTTTTCTATTACAGCAAGAGAAAGCTGGGGTAATTATATAGAAGAATCATCAATTTCTCTCAAAGATAATGAAGATATTTTATTAGAAATAAATAGAATAAAAAATATATTAGATTACAGCTCTTTCTTTAGATCTGAAAAGTCAATTGAACTACTTACTAAAGTTAAGGCAACCAATAATATTGATGATATACTTTTAATTTTAAAGAAAGTTAGATAATTAATTTACATAGGAAAAACTTCCCAACCAATTATATAGTAACCAATCAATCTATATATCCAGTAAAGAAGGAAGGTAATTCCTATAAGATAATAAAACTTTTTGCGGATTTTAAATGGATAAAATAGACCAGATTTAAGTGAAAGGAATGCCCAAGAGACGAGAAAAATAGTAGTAGGTGGTCCTAATACATGAAAATGCAATGCATCTGATATGTCGCCATTTAAACTGGCCGTAATCGACCTTGTAAGAAAGCATGTTGGACACGGCATCCCTGTCGCATGTCTAACAGGGCAAGACCAACCTGGAAGCCAAGCTAAATTCTTTTTTAAAAATAAATAAAACAAGCCTGAAAGAGGAATAATCCTTTTATTCCTCTTTATTAAATTCTCTATCTTAAGATTTTGATTTTTTGGTATAGTTGGCATTATACAAGGATTTTTCTTACAGTTAATATCAATTATTTTATATGAAAGGAAATACTTGCCCATATTGTGGAGCCCCATCTAAAACAACATCTACAAGTGATGTCTGCGAATTTTGCGGCTATAGTTTAAAACCAAATAAAAACAATCAAGACAAGTTAGCTAAATCCAAAAACAATAGCAATATTAAGGCTAGTTCTTCAGACCCATCAAATCTTCAGGATATTAGTTTTAAATTAATAAAATCAAAATATAGTTATGAAAGCAATTTTAAAATAATTGCTCTTACGATAATCACTTGCGGGTTATACTATATATATAAATTATTAAATTGGGCAGAGATACTTAATGAAGCTGATGTTGGAAATAATTCAAAAATAGATAAAGGATCTATTATTCTTTTCTCTATAATTACTTGTGGATTAGCTACAGTTTATTATCACTATAAAATAGCTAAACAGTCAATAGATTTTGCTAATAAAACAAGAGATTATAATAATACTCTTAGGGAAGGGATACAGAAACCAATTGATAATTTACCAGGCATAATTTTACTTGGTTGGATATTTACTTGGTCTATTTCTTTATTTAGCGAAGGGGAAGCATCATGGATAATTACACCATTTGTAATTTGGTCAATAATTGCTGTTCAAAGAGCTATAGAATATACGGTTGGAATTAAAAAAGGTATTTAACTTTAATTTCTTATTTTTTTTTGAGATATTCAAAAAAGCACGTATAATTTTTTACAGCCATAACATGATTGGAGTTTTCAAGAAAAAGCACTTTCTATCTATTAAAGTCGTATAGAAAAAATATTTTGACTATAAATGGATCTGGCACTTGTCGCTCTGCAAAAGGAACTAGAAGGAGAAGAAAAAACCGCATTTCAAATTAAATTTGAGAAACGTAAGAAATCTGTAGGGGTTTATGCACTATTAGCTGTCTTCCTGGGAGGGCTAGGTGCCCATAAATTTTACATGGGCAAAATTGGTATTGGCATCATTTATTTGCTTCTATGCTGGTGTTTTGTTCCTTCAGCAATTGCTCTTATCGAGGCTTTATTTTCTGGTGGTACTGTTGACTCACATAATAGAAAAATTGGACAAGAGATATATCAAGAGATCTTAATGATAAGAAACTAGAAAATTGAATATCTATCAGGGGCGTGTCTGATCGGATACGTAAACTAGAGGTGTTACTGGAAGAGTAAATTCCTTTTGATACTCACCTCCTAATGGATTAAATGTAGAGAATAGTTCACACCCACCTTCTTTTATATAGTCGGGTGGATCTACTGGCTTATGCATAAAAAATCTTTCTGGTTCTTGAATATGACGAATTAAAAGAGGAATTTGCATTATAAGTGTATATAAATAAGGATTATTTTCTGAAGGTGCTTTCCAACCTGACCAAGCCTCGTTGACTAAAGGGTCATTTAACAATGCATAACCAATACCTTTACCAGCAGAATAATTCTGAACTATATAGTGAGTAGAACCAGATTTACTGTCAAATATCAACGGGAAATTTGATTTATCAAAAGTGACTTTATTTACTATCTGTTTTAAGCAAGCAGTGTTATAAGTAGCTACAAGTGAATCGGGATACCTATCAGCTAATGCACCCCAAGAAATCAATGCAGACTTGAAATCACGAAAAAATATTTGCCTAGAAGCCTCAACCAGATCTAAAGAAGAGGAATTATCTAAATTCATTCTTTCTTTTCGATAAAAATCAATAACCTTCCTAATAGAAACAGCAAAATTAGTACCAGTTTTATTTACATCGCTACTATCAATTCTTTCTCCTCTCCCATGGATACCGATCAGTTTACCTTGATTAGAAAAAACACCCCCACCACTCATCCCAACATAGGTTGCAGAAGAGTAACCAATGTCATATCCATCTTTATTAGGAACATCATCTACAATCTGAATTTTGCCATTTGATATTCGAACACTTTTTGAAACAGATTGACCAGAGATAGGGAAACCAGCCACAAAAACATCTTTATTAGCAGTAATGCCATCAACTTCTAAAGTAGTTCCTATAAAATTAAAAGTATTATCTTTTTCTAAAGCTTTTCTATTTAAAAATAAAATTGAAAGATCAAGGTTGGGCAAGTCTATCGAGTCTTGTTTTTTGACTTGTAGAAATTTATTATTTCCAAATTCAATTTCAATTATCTCCTCTTTTCCCATACTTTGAACTACATGCTTAGAAGTCAAAATTGCAGCTTTTCTATCAGGAAGGATAATCAAAATGCCCGAACCTGGGGTTCCAGATCCATAAACCTTGAATACACTTTGATTAATCTTTTCTTTAATTGCATAGCTAACACTTAATGAAGCTAAAGCTGAAGTCGCAGAAAAAGTTATACCCAGAAGAGCAGAAAGCAGTCCCAAACCAAATGATTTAAAACTTTTAAGACTAATCATCTATTTCTTTACTATCCGCCTGTAAAAATATTGCCTGTGTAGCCAATGTTGCGACATTAAATCCTAGTAAGCCTATAAGAAACTTTCCTTGAGTTTTAGAACGAGAATTTTCAAGCCTATTATATGAATCTGCATAAAGCCTAATTTTATAGCCAATTACTTCATATAAAACATCATATTCTTTTAGAGGATATTGATCTAATAGTTTTAATTGTTCTTTAGTTTTATCAGACAAATACTTATAACAATATTTCTTAGGTTTTAACAAATCTAAAACCTTGGGCCTTTCTTTATAAGGAACATTATCTAGATTATTATAAGAGAATATATGTTGAAGATTTGATTTTCTACAATGAGATATGATTAGATTTTCATTTTCATAGGATAACAATTTCTGACCAACTAATATTCCTGCAAATGCAAAGAGAAATGAAATAGTAAGTGGTTTAACTTTAGGTACTATTTTAAATGACATTTTAATTTGCCTCCTCTGCTATTACACTTACGTTATTATTAATTATATCTACCCAAGCAACTAAAAGAAATAATGAAATCTCTGAGAAGACCAATATCAAATAAGCCAAATTAACACTTTTCATTATAACTGGGACTGATTTTGATGAATTTATATCATCTTTAATCCATTGATTAATATCTGAATATAAGATATTAATTGATTGAATTAGCTCTTTATTTGATTTCTCATAGTTGGTTAAGGAATATTTTTTACCTTGAACTAAATTTATATACTCAGATGCACTTCTGATTTTCTGCTCTTTAGCTTCATCAAAAGACAAATCAAAGGATTTTTTAGCCACTAAATTTGTCTTATTATAAACTAAAGAAAGCTGCTCAAATAAAGCATCATCTTCAGATAGACTTAAGGTTTCTGCAAATGTTATTTGATAATCTTTTGCTCTATTTCTGGTTTGTATTAAAGCTGTAAAATAATTTTCACAACCTTTAGGAAAGTCAGACTGGCATAATAAATAGTTTCTTTTCAGCTCTGCAATAGTACTAATTTGATCAGTAGTCGTTGAAGTTAATAGTGCATCTAAAGCTTCAAAATGTTTTGTCGTATCAGAAAGTCTATTTTGCGTAAAAGAGAAGAAGAATGAATTAATACCAAAAACACTTGTTATGGCAAGAGAGGTGATTACCAGTCGTTTTACTAATTTATGCCTTTTTGAGGTTGTCTCCATAGATGCTGGCTTTTAAATACATCTTTCTTTTAAAAATTTTAATTCAACTTTTAGTAGTTATCATCTTAGATTAATATATGAAGATTAAAAAGTTGAGATCTAATGAAAACTACCTACAAAAATTTTTCGATGATAATAAGCTGTACCTTTATTTTCTTCGGTTTAATAAATTCAGAACCATCTAAAGCTAATGGCTGCAATGAATCCGTTAATAACGATGTCGTAAAATGGTCCATCTCTAAAATCGAATCAAGTGATATGGCAAATGTAAGTTCTTTTACATGTGATGACGCAAAAAATATGAATAAGATGAATAGCGATCAAATCTCAATAACAAGTGGTAGAAAAAGAGGAAAAGCCACAATATGTTTAAGCGATGAAAAGGATTATCCTTGTAAATTTATTATTGGATTTATTAATCCAGAATTTGACGCGGCAACAGCACTTTCAGAAATATATTCATTCACTCCTCCTCAGTCTTCACAATTAAATGAAACTGTAGAAAGGTTATTTCTTAAACCCTCTTCACTTATTCAATAAATTTTTTATTGTAATTATTTTAGACAGCCTGCTTTTCTCATGATCTTATCAATACTAAGGGAATTATATTTTAAGGTATAAAATTTATAGGTTTAATTAATTAGTTTTTCTATAGATGAATAACTGCCTAAATCAATCATAATTTTTTTGCACAATCCATTAGCTATGCATCCTCTAATATTTTTATCATAAATAAATATTTCATCAGAATAATGAATTTCCATCGGTTTCTCCATACTAAGTGGATTAATATCATCTTCAGTTATCAAATTAATCTAATTGTTTAATTTTTTTTAGTATCTTCATTAAACTTCAAAAAATTAATTTCCGTTATAGTATTTTTAGATTTTGATCTATTACCTATTACCCATAAGTTCTTGATAAAGAGGACATCCATCTTTATATATTAAGGTATCTAATTCATCCGGTAATGATGTAACTCCTTCCTTAACTAAGGTTCCACCAAATTCTCTTAACATTGTGTGAACAGAAACTCCCATACTCGCCCCGGACTTTCCACCAGCTCTATATGACTCCGCCCTTCCATGAATACCTACAAGTATTGGAGTACTAAAAGTACATGTTTTCCAACCATCTGAATTTAGATCGACAGTAGTTTGACCATAATCAGTAAACACTCCGCCACCACTCATTCCTACATTTGTAGCAGCACCATAAAAAATGTCATAACCGTCTGTATTATCGTCTATTACAGTAATAATGCTTCCATTAGATCTTCTTAAGCTGCCTTTCTTTGCCTCTTTTGAGGCCAGTGCATAACCCTGAGTTTCTATGTACATCCCAGTTTCAGGATATATATTCGGGTCAATAAAAGCTTGATAATATTTATTTTTAGAAGTGAATTTTAATAACGCTCCATCTATTTTTTCAGAAGATATTAAAAGTTCCGCAGGATGATATTCTCCATCTAAAGTCTGGACTTCAATTTCATCACCTTTTAAAACTTTACCTACTACATGGTTTGCAGTAAGAATATAATAGTTGTTATCATTTTTGGCTATTATCACTCCTGATCCTGGAGCAGCAGTTCCGTAAACTGAAACTGTTAAAAAATCGATTATTTTATTATTAAATAACATTGGATATTTAAAATCTTTAATAGTAAGATCAACCCTTTTTTCTTTTATTTTTTCTTTCATCTCTCCACCTAGCTGATATCCAGCAAAAACATTTGGAACCAATAGAAAAGAAGCAATTATTGTAAATATCGAGAAACTTTTTTTAAAAATCATTATTAATCCATAACTATATTTTGTATATATATACTATACGGCCAACCAAAGGAAAATATTTTCTTGATATTAATTAGTCACTTTCCTTTTCAAAAGTTCTCCTTCCTCTTGAGCTATATTGATAATCAGCAGCCAATCCAGCTAACGAAATTATTTGCTTTACGAGAAAATAACGCAACTGGATTGATTAATTAGTAAACCTTGTTGTATCGCTTGTTTAAGGCATACAGGTAGTTTTGCCACCATTTGCAGCCTCTCAACATTGGTCTCTTCAAAGTCTTAAAAATCATTTCCATTGGGTTGGCTAATACTTCAAACTTGTCTTCTGCTTAATGAATCTTCTCCTTCACTCTGGTAGTTACTAAGGTGCCACTTTGACATTGAGCAAGTAAGTCAATAGCAAACCCTGCTCTTAATTCAACTCTTTTTTAATAGCACTCCGTATTCCAAATCGATAATATTCAGATTTAATTCACTCTGGAACATATACAAACAAAGTGAGAACTAATAAACCAAAGAAGGCATAGATCCCAAGCTTGATTATTTTAGATCGGGATTAATTAGCTTTTACAAAAGAAAAAAGATCATGGGAAACATCTCTTAAAGTAATAAGGATAACTTTAAAAGAGACTTATCCAGTTGAATGGAATCAACAAAATAAAACACTAAATACTCTTAAGCAATTGAAGAAGAATAGAATAATTTTATCAATTTCATTTGCCAATGATGTAAAAATCCTTGATCTGATTAAACCTTGCAAAGTTGGAAATTAAATGCATTTTTTATTCAACTGATAAAGGTCTAAGCAACTTTATTTGCTCTAGTTCATTACTAATTCCTTCTCATTAGAGGCAGAGCGTATCTTTACAAAAGTCCTATGCCTAAAAAACACCCAAAAAGTCAGGAATATAAAACAAAAGGGCTTGCAACTGTAAAAAATGAACCAAGGATATAGAAAAAGATTAAAGCAATCAATCGTGATTTGAGCCTGAGCGCAGGATGAACATTAATTTTGGTTAGCGATGTTAATACGTGTTCATTTAGAATTAATTCTATATATGCTATTTTTACTAGATGTTGATAGTGTGGTAATAGGACTTAGTTTAAAAAAGAATTGAAAATTAAATTCTCTCTATTTTTCGGCGCACTCATAACCACTCCAATAATTGCTTTCGCAAACATCAATACTGATGCATCCAAAAATTCCGACCCATATTCAATTCAAAATAAAACACAAAGTGATTTAGAAAAAAAAGATTTAATTTTTCTTAGCGATGAAGGCGCCATTAGCAATCAAGAAGCAGAGAAATTAATAAATAATTTACCAAGCGAAAGAAAAAAAAGAGTAATGACAAATTCCCAAGAGCGCAATAAAAAATTAAGTAAATCTACATTTAAAAATAATAAAAAGGGAAGATTAGAGATAACTGAGTCAAATAATTCAGTTCAAATAAATATATTAAATATTGATAAAATAATTAATTCAGAAATAATTAAAAGCGAATCAGGTTGGGAATTGATGTTGCAATTAGCAGATATTCTCGAGCTAGATACATCCAAAATACCGAAAAATACCACCACTCTTTCTGATCTTAAAATCAAGAAATTCAATGAATATACTTATTTAATAGGTATAAAAGATAATAAAAATTTTACAAGTCAAAAACCGGTAATTAAAATAGATAAAGGTGTTAAAATATATATTAAATCACTAAAAAACAAATTCAAAGATAAAAAGAGTTTTAATTTTCCTTTCTTAAATAGATTCAGAAAAAGAAACCCAATTTTTAATATTAAGAATGAAGCAGTAGCCCCACCATTAGGTGATATTGCAACTGGTAGTGTCTTTTTAGAGAATAGAGGTTTTATTAAATTAAATGGACCTAATGTTTCATTAACATTAAATAATTCCTCTGCCAAAACGGCCCTAATGAAGCTTACGAAATTGGCAGGATATGGATTTGTATTGGCAAATGAATCTAAAAACTCAGATAATATCTCATCCTCTAAATCAGAAGAAATTAGTGAAGGTCCATACGTAACTTTATCTTTTTCAGATGAAGATTACTCTGTAGCATTTAATAGCATTTTGTTTGCTTCTGGATTACAAGCAAAAGTAAGTGATAATCTGATTATTGTAGGAAAAGATATGATAGGGAAAACTTTTGGACCTAAGATTTCAAAGGTTTATAGACTTAATCAAGCCGCAGCATCTTCAGCCGCTGATTACTTAGCAACTCTTGGCGCCTCAATAAGCAAGGTTGATACATTCAGTGGTTCATCCACGACAGGAGTATCTCCCGATAACATAAAGTTAATTGACACATATTCATCATCAAGTGGTCCCTTGGTTGGTCTCACAGGTACAACAGACTCTAGATTGCAGACGATAACATTAATTGGAAATTCAGAAATTATATTATTAGCAGAAAAATATTTACAACAACTAGACTTAAGACAGCGTCAAGTAGCACTTACAGTAAAAATATTAGATGTAGAGTTAACAAATGATGATTCATTTAATGTAGATTCAGCATTTAGAACTGGCAGTACCTTTATTGTTAACGAAGGAGGGAAATTATTCAGTGCATTTGGTAACTTTATTCCACCAGCTTTAAGTCCTGGAATTCCGGGTGTGAATTCAACAACTAATACTTCATCTAGAATGGCAAATGGGGAATCAACTAATACTAGCGATACAGCTTCAACATACCAAACGAATATTATTCCTAATCCTGGTTTTAATTATAATGCCAATGAAATATATAAGTATTTAATTGCCCAAATTAGATCTTCAAAAACAAAAGTCTTATCAAATCCGACTTTAATTTTGAGTGAAAGTTCAGATCAAATAGAGGGTGGCGCAAAAATAATTGGAGATACAGGCACGGCAATAGCATCTATAGGAAGACCATATGCGAACGAATCATTTATAACTCTTGGTACAAAAGTAATAACTAACTACAAAGTAGAAACAAGTGAAGAGGGATTCATGTCAAGTTGCGAAGCTACTTTCTCAACATCTGGACTAACCTTCGGGGCCAGAGTACACAAAATTGATGACAACGGTTTTGTTACTTTCTCTTTAAGTCCTGAATTAACCTCCATATCAGATCAAATATTGATTGAAGGTTGTGGATTAGTAAATATTCTAAATGTACGACGATTAGATACAGGAAAATTAAGAGTTAAAGATTCTCACACATTAATTTTAACAGGAGTAATTTCTGACTTTGACAACGAAATCAAATCTAAAACACCTTTACTTGGAGATATACCGATTCTAGGTAGATTATTTAGATCAACTACTGGGAGCAAAAGAAAAAGTGAATTAGTTATACTTGTCACTCCTAAAATCATGGATGACAGTTATCCTGAAGAATCAAACGAAAAAGTATCTGATTTTAATCCCAGTAATAAAGAAAATAAAAAATTATTAGAAGAAAGTTTATGATTAGCAAAATGTATTATCAACCAGACTTGCTAAAAAGGCGTAGGGAAGCCAGTAATAGCAAAAAAGTAACTTTTTCTCAAATAAAACAACTTAGGAAAAAAGGTTTTTTCTATGGTCTTATAATTTCATTAATAGGAGTAACTATTTGTGCATGGACTGGATATCAGACTTTTTCAAGAATAAAGTATAAAAATAAATTATTGATAGAAGCAAATGAATATGAATTACTCAAAACTAAATATAATTCTCTTCTAACGAATCTTAAATTAATTTATAAAGTTAACAATCAAATTGCCCAGGGTATTATTGGTACAAAGTCTGGATCTGCCTTATTACTTGAGCTTACAAAACAGCTACCAGTAAATGTTCAATTGATTTCAATTAAATCAAAAGGGAAAGATCTAATATTACAAGGTAAGGCAAATCAACCTTCTGCATTAAGCTCAATAGAATCAGTCAAATTAAAGCTCTATGAATCATTTTTGATCAAAGATAAATCTGTTTTCCTATCAAGAGCTTGGGAGTCAAAGAACAAAGAAGGAAAATATCTTAACTTTACATTGAAATCTATTTTTAACAATCCATCATCTGATGAACTTCTCGATAATTATAAAAGTTTAGGCTCTTTTGGACTCTATAAAAGAGTAACTCTTTTAAAAGAAGAGGGTTTAATTAAATGACAAATCTCTACTCTCCCAATAAAAAAAAGAAACTCATAACACCTGAAAAATCTTTAATATTCACTCCTATTATAATTGCCTTTTTTATCCTTACATCATTATTGGCGTTTGTTTATTTACCACTAACAAAAAAATTATCTAATGAAGAGTCACAAATTAAACTTCTTAGGGAAAAGATATCCTATATTATTTTATATAAAAATTACATTAATGAGCTTTCTATTAAAACAACTAATGCAAAAAGACAACAGGAAAGCTTGATTAATCTAATTTCTGACCCTCAGGAATTAGATACAATACTTTCAGAAATAAATAGGATTTGTAACGAAAATAAAATTGAAATTATAAATTTAGAAACTAAGCCCATAGTAAAATATATTCAATCACAAGGTAATTCCTCATCTGATTTGAAAAATAATATGTTAACTTCGGACCCATTTTTAGTTCCTTCAATTGAAAAGCATATCTTTAAGATAACTTTAATTGGAGAATTCAATAGCTTACTAAATTTCCTCAAAGAACTAGAGCTACTTCAGGCAATAGTAATTTCTGATAATATTGAAATAAAGGCATACCAAGGGAATACATCCAAAAAGAATTTAAAACTTCAAATGAAATTTGATCTTAGTTCATATGCTAAAGTTTCTAATAAAACTATAAAATAAACATATTATGAACTTAAAATGATATTTTTTTATGTTGGTATTGGTATCGCAATGATGACCTCCGTTCTATCAATTTTTGAAATATCTACAACAATAAATAAAAATCAATATACAATTAGAAATAAGTCTATTAATTCAAATGAAATCTTTTTTCAAAAGGAAAACGACAAGAAATTTCTTCAGATGTTAAATGATATGAAAGGAATCTCCTTAGGATCAGGTCAAATAATTTGTCAAAACCTCAAGAATGGATTTAAGGATGAACTGGACGATAATTATTCCATACTGTCTAATTATTCAATATTAGATAGTTACAACTCAGGCATTCCCTCATACTCCTCTCACCCTAGATTAATAAATGGATGTGATTTAGTTAATGGATATCATAGGGTTGTTATTGTACCAAGCTCAATAGAGACTAATAGCTATAACTTATATTCTTGTATACTTAAAGTAGAACCAAAATGTACATTTGAGACGGTTGATTAAAACTTATGCTTGAATCTTTTTTAGGAATATTAATTGCCGCAGTTTCTGTATCATCATTGATGCTATCAATTCAATCGATGGAAAAATCAATTAGAAATGCTGGTAAACATTCGCTTACCGAAAAAGAGTACGCAATAATTAATTCAGCAGGATTATATTCTGAATCCAACCTAAATCTAATCAAAGGGGATATTGATAGTCTTCCCCAATCCTTTTAAGGTTATAAATAAATTTCATGAATAATTTTAAACCTGAAGTATTAAAAGATCAAAGCGGAATGTCTTTGGTCGAAATGATTATTTCCATAACACTTCTAAGTCTATTTTTTACTACTTATGCAAGCTTTGTACGAATAAGTTCAAGATTTAATAATAAACAATTAACTGACTTAAATAATTCAAATGGTCTTCTAATTGACCATCACTATCTTTTTCTGACCTTAGAGAAATATTCAGATTTATTATCTCAACCTGGTATGACTCTGCATGATATTAATAATATCAAGCAAAAAAAAGTTGGAAATTTACCTGCAGGTTGTAGTCTTTCACCACAAATAGACTGGGATCTACCCATTAATCAAAAGCCTTTACCAGCAAACAACTGGGCACCTTCCAATGCTGGTTATGTTATTTGCTTGAAATCAAGTTCTATCGTTGAAAGCTCTTTATCAGATTTAGTTTCTAAATCAAAAGGTAATAGCATAGATGCAAATCCAGGTTTATATTATTTGCTAGCCTTACCAGACGAGGTCTCAATTGAACGATTGCCAGTAAGGAAATTGTTTTGCAGACCTAAACCTTTTTGTTAGATAGTCATGGTACAAACGCCATCTGTAAATGATACATTTTTTGGTTTAGATATTTCTGGATCTAGAAAAGCATTTATTTCTTTTAGAAGGAAAATTTCAAAAAGATTTTTGTTGATTGAATTCGGAGTTGATTATCTTAATTATGGAGAAGCGCGCATTTTTAAAGATCAAGTCTTTTGTTCAAAATTAAACCAAATACCTATTGATAAATCAGCTATTGAGAGAGGAACTCCAACAGATACAGAGGTAATGGCATCATTCCTTTCTCAAATCATTGAAGAAGATCAAATCTGGGGACATCGTGTCGCGATTACACTCCCACCCCAGGCTGCACTATCAAAGATAATTTACTTGCCAAAAAATCTTAATTACAATGAGGCAATAGATCATATAATAAATCCATCTTCCTCGGGATTTCAATTTCCAATCTCTATTGAAAATACCGATTTTGATCTTATTCCGCTGAACTTTTTACCAGTTAACAAGAAGAATCAAACCAAGCCGTACTTTTTAAGCAGCGTACCTAAGAAACTAGTAGATAATATTATAAAAACGCTCTCTGATGCTAATTTAGAATTACATTCATTAGATGTTGCTTATTCATCTCTTGAAAGATTAGCGCGTACAACTATTAATAAATTAAAAAAGAATCAGGTATATGTTTTAATAGAACTATCATTAGAATGTACACATCTATATATTCTAAGTTTAGGTGGTCCTATATACATAACCACCCTTGCTGCTATAAGAGCTTTTGAAGTAAATGAAAATTATAAGGGTAATACTTCACTAGAAGAAAATACAATTAATAGTGATGATTATTCTGAAATTTCAGCATTAGATTTGAAAGTTTTATTAAATGAAGTGCAAGATGAATTAATAACTTTCAAAAGAAATTTCAGTTTAGAAATTTCTGAAATTATTTTGTCAGGCATAAATAGTAGTCACAAAGGAATAACAAATTTTTTTAGAGATCGTTTAAAAATTAAAACTAGTGTTCTTCGAGCAATATCATCAGAAGATATTGGTGATTTAAACGTTTCAAAGCCTATATTAATGCAAGATTTCAATAGAATAATTGGTCTAGGTTTATCTATTATTCAAACTGATGAAGATACTTATAAAAGTTCAAATAGAAACTCAAATGAACGCAAAGAAAATAAAATAGTTCAAGATAAAACGAATAATCAAAGTAATAACAGCAAAGAAGATTTAAATATTCAAAACAGATCCAATATATTGGAAACTACAGACATTAAAAATCGAGATAATGGATATAGTAATTCGTTAATTAATAATAAAAATGACTATATTTCTGATGATTCTGGAAAAACAAAAGCAGTCTCAAATGATTCAATTTCTTTTCAAGATTTCTTAAATCAAAATATTGAAGAGAATAAAATTACATCAAAAAATTCAAACCAGATATCATCAAATTCAACTTTTTTAAATTCAAAAAATAATGACTCAAGTCTAGATTTTAGTTCAAACTTACAAACTGATCCAAAACTTAATTCTATTAAAAATGATGAGTTTCAAACTTTTAATGATGATAAAAACGATTATAAAATTAATAAACTTAAAAAAGATCCATACAATTTAGATTCTAAAAGTCAATCTAATAAAAAGTTAGATTTAAAGTTGGACTCTCAAAATATTGATGATGATGATGATGATGATTTTAATATGCCTTAAAATTCATGATCTAATCAACCCATAACATTTATTATTTTGAACATAGGCAAATATAAAGCAACAACAATAGTGCCAACTATTCCAGCAACAACCATTATCACCATTGGTTCCATTGCTTGTGTTAAAGAAGAGACAGCTTCTTCAACCTCTCTTTTATAAAAATTTGCCAAGTTTTCTGTCATAAATCCCAATTTCCCAGTCTCTTCTCCAATCTTTATCATTGATCTAACTAATTTCGGAAAAACGTTATAGCTTTCTATTGAATTTGAAAGTTCTTGTCCTTCTTTGACTTTCTGAATTGCTATTGAAAGACATCGCTTAACACGTTCATTTGAACTAGCCGCTATGCACCTATCAATTGCCTCCACTAAAGGTATACCTGAATCAATCAAAGTAGAAAGAGTATCACACAAAGATGCGACTTCAGATCTTAAAAGAAGAGAGCCAAAAAGTGGGATTTTCAGTATAAAACTATCAATTTTAAATCTACCTGATCTTGTTTCATAATATGTTCTAAATATATATCCTATAATTATAAATATGATTGGAGTAAATATATAAAACTGGTATGAAGTAACGAACCTAGAGAGAGTAAGCATGAATTCAGTTAATCCAGGTAATTCTGCACCCATATCTTTAAACATTTTATCAAATGTTGGTACAATAAATATCAATAAACCTAAGCTAACTGATATGGCCAATACAAGAATAATAACTGGATAAGTAAGTGCACCTTTAATTTGCGATTTAATCTTGGCCTGCTGTTCAATTAATGTTGCAATACGATCAAGAACTTTATCAAGAATACCACCCGCTTCTCCAGCTTCAATCAAGCCAATTGTAATAGGAGCAAACACTTTGGGATATTTTTTTAGACAAATTGATAATTCATCACCAGCTTGTAATCTTAGAGAAATTTGTATTTGAATTAAGGCAAATTTTTCATTTTTAGTATTTTCAGCAAGTAATTCTAATCCCTGTGCTAGAGGAACACCACTTTGAATAATAACTGCTAGTTGTCTAAAAAAAATAAGTAAGTCCTTTTGAGGAACTGTTATATTTTTTGGGGAAAATTTAATGTTAGAACTAATATCTAATCTTGAAATTGTTTCTTGAGAATTCATCCCAGAATTCTTTTTTCCATAAGAAGGCATAATGAATTAACTTTGAGTTATTGCTTTAGGGTTAGAGGCTTTACCTAATCCTTCCTCAAGAGTAATTTTATTACCATCTATTAATTGCTGTAGACATTGTTCCAAGGTATTCATACCATCATTGCTTCCAGTTTGTAATTGTGAATATATCTGACTTACTTTTCTTTCTCTAATTAAATTAGCTATTGCAGGAGTATTTATAAGTAACTCATACGCTAAAGACCTTTTCCCTGCTTTGTTTTTGCAAAGAGTTTGAGACATTATTCCAGCTAAAGATGTTGAAACTTGCAATCTTGCTTGTTCTTGTTGATCAGCTGGAAAAACATCAACTATTCTCTCTACTGTTTTTGCTGCTGAGGAGGTATGAAGTGTTCCAAGAACTAAATGACCAGTTTCAGCTGCGGTAATAGCAAGTTGTATAGTTTCTAAATCTCTCATCTCACCTATATAAATAATGTCTGGATCTTCTCTTAATGCAGCCTTTAAAGCCGAACTAAAACTTTTAGTATCTCGTTTAACTTCCCTTTGATGAATAATTGAGTTTTGAGTGTGGTTAAATTCAAATTCTATGGGATCTTCAATTGTAAGAATATGTCGTTTTTGTGTCTCAAGAATACAGTTTATAAATGCAGCAAGAGTGGTTGATTTTCCTGATCCAGTTGGTCCAGTGCAAAGAACTAAGCCCCTTTGCTTATTAGTTAATTCGATAAATGGTTTAGGCAAGCCTAAGTCCTGCCATTTCGGCAAATCATCAGGAAGAATTCTTAAAGTTAAGCATCTTTTTTCATTAGCTACATAAGCATTAATCCTTATCCTTGAAAGCCCTTCAAGGCCTATGGAAGTATCTAAATCTCCAGTTTTATTAAATTGTTCTAATTTATCATTATCTAGAATTTCACCAAGAAGAACATCCATATCCTTTTTAACGAGAATCTTTTCAATTAATTTAATATCCGAATTAACTCTAATAGCGATAGGAGATTCTTCTTCAAGATGAATATCAGAAGAATCTAAGTCTAACGCGTACTTAACTATTTTCCTTATTATTGACATAACAAAAATTTTTAAATATCTTTTTTAATTATGATCATCATTGCAAATTTTACTTAATTCTGAAACAGTTGTAAGTTTCTGTTCTATAAGTTTTACACCATAGGCTTTTAAACTTATCATCCCCTCAGAAATAGCTATTTCCTCTATCTCTTGGGTAGAAAGTTGTTTTCTTATTGCATTTGAAATTGGTCTTGAAATTTTTAATAATTCATATGTTCCTACACGTCCTTTATATCCCGTACCGAGACATCTATTACAAAGTATTCCTTCCTTTTTTCTTTGTATCTTTTCATCAGCGCTCAAACAGTTAGCGCATCTTACTGGTGTGCCAATTCTTAATCCTGTAAATTCTGCCTCTGCATCATCCAATGGTCTCTCAACGCTACAGCTAGGACATACTTTTCTTAACAATCTTTGAGCCAAAACTCCTCTTAATGAAGCTGTTAATTTATATGGGGGTACCTCCATATCTAATAATCTTGTGAGAGAAGTTGAAGCACTATTTGCATGTAAAGTAGTAAAAACTAAATGCCCTGTTTCAGCAGCATCCATTGAGGATTCTGCAGTTTCAGGATCTCGGGTTTCACCAATAAGAATCACATCAGGGTCCTGACGAAGAAAAGTTCTCAGGAAATTTGCAAATGTCTGACCTTTTGCTTTGAGAACCTGAAATTGTTGAATATCTCCACCCATATCATATTCAATAGGATCTTCTGCTGTCATTATATTAAGTTCACCATTATCCTTTTCTCTTAAAGCTGAGGCTAAAGTGGTTGATTTACCTGATCCTGTTGGACCAGAAACAATGACAATACCATTGGCTTGATTAATAATTTTTCTAAAATCAGACCTAACTTGTTCATTATCAATCAATGTATCTAAATTAAGGACATCAGTATCATTATTTAAGTATCTAAGAACCATCTTTTCGCCATATTTACCTGGAGCAGTTGAGCACCTAAAATCAAGAGATTGATTTTCAAATTTTCTTCTAATCTTGCCGTCTTGTGATGCTCTTTTTTCAGCAATATCCATTTTTGCCATATTTTTTAGACAAGCTGTTAATTTAAGGCCTGGTATTTTTGGAATTGTTACATAATTTTGAAGTACACCATCTCTCCTAAGTCTTATTTTTATATATTTTTCATGTGGCTCAATATGTATATCAGATGCACCTTTTTTACATGAATCTATTAGAACTGTAGCGGCGGCTCTTTGTATCTTATTACCAAGCATTTCAGTTGATAAATCAATTTCTTCTACGTAAAATTCACCATCATCACTATCATCAAAATCGAAACCTTCTACAGTATCAGAACCTTCTTCCTCAGATGCATCAATTAATGATTTAATTACATCATCCTCTGAAAAATCATAATTTTCTATTCCTTCACTACTAAATATCCTCTCATTAGAGGCTTGATCAAGATAAGACTGTATTTCATCGGGAGAAATCTCTATAAAGACACAATCAAAGCCATTGCTAGAAAGACGTTGCTTTATAATATTTCCAATAGTTCCAAGATATGAAATATTACCTACTGCAATAGTTATTACCTGACTTTTGGGAGGCAAGCTAGGTTCAATTTTTAATGGGATGACAACATTTTCCCTACACCATTGGAGAGAAAAGTGTTTATCAATTAGGCTTCTAATCGTGCTTATTTGGTATGTATTACTCATACGAAAGCTCAATCAATCCATACAAGAATAAAAAGAAGTACAATAAGAGTGATCTGGGGCAGCTTCGTCGCCACCAGCCCCAGTACAGAACCATTTAATATAGTATTGAATAGGTGCGGCCTCTTTACTTATACATGAACTAGCATCACCGCCGCCGCCGCCGCCGCCACCGCCACCACCGCCTCCACCGCCGGCGCCGCCGCCGCCGCCGCCGCCGCTATTTGGAGGTGTGTAACAAGGTCCAGAGTTATAAGAACTTTCATCATCAGTGTAGGCTTTATTGCACATCCAATAAGTAGTACCACAGGGGGATGGTCCCGTTAGACCATGCTGATCTGGACCCCATTTACCAGAATGTCCACTCTCAGCTTTAGCATCTATATTGTTTTGACAGGCTGTTGATTTGCGTTGATTTAGACAAGCTGTCATATCAGTCTCATTTAACTTATCAACACCAGCGCAAAAATAGAATGTTTTACCAGGACACTCAGAAAAATTATTGACAACTCCATCAGTAGGCGGATTCAAGGATTGTTGAGCAATTACTTTTGCATTACACTGAGCACCTAATTTATCTTCGATAGCCTGATTAACAGCTTCTTGAGAGCCGAGAATATTCCCATCAAAGGCAAAAGAGGCTAAGTTACATTCATTTTGATCGGAATTCCATCTATATTTCGGGTCTCCATCAGTAGTTGTGCCTGGAGGCGGTCCAGTTAACCAGTTATAGAAATTTTCAGTACATTCTTTTTTTCTAACTGCTAGAGCCGCCGCCGCCGCCCAAGCTGCTTTTTGCTCTTCGCTCGCACCACAGTTTGGACCAGCCCAACGCTTACATCTAATTAAGCTAGATTGATCATCTGCTGGTGTTGCGATTTTTGTTACTTTAGAATCTACGCTTATTTGATATCCCATTTCGAATAATACTTTTTCATCCGTATTTATTGGCTTAATAAAAAAATCTGAACATTTATCTTTTGAATCTTTAATTTTATATGCTGACGACAGAAGTGCATTGTTATCAATCACATCAGTTGGTGGAGATACAGTAGAAGGATCAACTCCTCCCCTAGTTGAAGCAAGACATTCAACTAATGAACTACTTAAAAGTGTTGATGCTTGATCTATTTTTGATAATTTCATCCACCTTGTGATGTTTCCAATCCCCAGTGAAGCTAATATTCCCAGAATAACGACAACTCCTGTCAGCTCAGTCAAAGTAAAGCCTTCCTCTGAAAAAGTCAGAAGAAGGCTGTTTTTTTTATTGAGTTTTTTTATAAAATTTTTAATCATAAACTAACTTTTTACCATGTTCCATTAGGACATCCTCTATTCACTGCATTACTACCACCAACTGCGATGCAAGTCTTCGCACCATTACCATTATTGTAGAAGAAAGAAGGGTATTCATTTCTATCTTCAGAATGTAAGCCAAATATGCCCGAGCCATTTGGACATGCGATTGGATTAGCAGCACTTGTAGTTTTGGTGCCTAAAGTAGTGTTGTTCGTTATGTTTGAATACCATCCACCAACACCATCCTTATAACCTTGTATTGTGATTGGCGGTGTATAAGTTCCTGAACCAGCATCAGCCACTTTAGCGGCACACTCCTTAGCAACTGTTGCGACAGTGTTAGATGCAGCAGCTGCTCTTGCTTTATTACTAATATTAGTAAATTGAGGAATTGCAATAGCTGATAAAACGGCCAAAACAGCTACTACTACTACAAGTTCAATCAAAGAGAAACCCTCCTGCCCAGGCTTAAGAGAAAGTACCTTTTTAACCTTGGCCTTAGACAAATAAGAACTTAGAAGAGTCATCAAGTCAAAAATTTATATATAATTTATATTTTATATATTTTTGAAAAAATAGACAAGTAAATGAAATACAGCCACCAAACAAAAATTACTTTTCAGAGAAAAGCCTAATAGCTAAAGAACGATCCTGATACCCAAGCATTAATACGTTTGTATGTGGATCCATCGAGATGACGGTCCAACCCAAAGGCAAAAGATCTGTATTATCCCCTCCGATATCACCTTTTTTAACTGTTCCATTCCTATCCTCATATGAGACAAAAGCATTCATAGTATTTCCTGTCGCAATTTGTCCATAATATTTAAACGAGAAAGGTATCTGGAGTTCATCATTAAACTGAGGTGGAAGAAATGGATTCGTTCTCCCAGATTTGATCTCACTAACTTTTTCATCCACAGAAATAAGAGTTAACAATTCTGGCTTGAGAGTTTGATCAGGAATATTTGAAAATTCATTCGGAATTATGGGTGGAGTAATAACCTCAATTATATTATTTTGTTTTGAGGAGCATGAAACCAAAAAAGGAAACAAAAATAATAAAAATAAAACAGTCGGATTAATAATATTTTTAGTTTTCAAAATATTTGAAATCATTCCTATATTTTTTGAGACGTTGAATAAATAATAATCTAAATCAAGAGATACAAGACTTAATTATAATTATAAAATTTTAATATTTAGATATATTTCCACCAAAAAATATCACCTAATATTTCAAACCAGAAAGTTGGACCAAAAAACCAAACAAACAAAATAGAAACACATATAAAAGGACCAAATGGTATGTATTGACCTCTTTTAATTCGTTTAAAAATAAGGCCAAAAACGACAAAAACCGAAGAAATCAAGAAAGATAATGCAATGGTAACTTCGAGCCCAGGAAGCCCTAACCAAGCACCACCCATAGCGAATAGTTTAGCATCTCCATCTCCAAGCCCTGGCTTTCTAATAATTATTTTTATTAGCAAATTAAATACCAGAAAGCCAATTAAAGAGAAAACAAAGGCACAAAAATGATCAAAGAAAAAAATTATATTTGTCTTAGAAATAAACTTCTCATAATAAAAAATGAGAAATAAACCAACTAAAGACCCTGAGTAAGTTAATGAATTGGGAAGTATCATATAATCATAATCAATAAAACAAAGAGAGACAATATAGGCAACTAATATCCATCCAGAAATCACAATAAACAAACTGGGTATAGAATCATCAATCCAACCTTTACTAAATAAACAAAGTAAAAATAAAATTGAAGTTATAAATTCAATTAGCGGGTACCTTATGGAAATGAGAGTACTGCAATATCTACATTTTCCCCTAAGTAAAATCCAACTTAATACTGGAACAAGATCAAGAATATTTAGATTTTTTTTACAAGATGTACATTGACTTCTTTTAAAAATAAAAGATATTTTTCTTGGTAATCGATATATAACAACATTAAGAAAACTTCCAATACAACTACCAAAAACCAATACGATTAATATGCTTAGGTCCATAAAATATTATTAGTTTAATAATCAGAATATACATGTTCCATTTAAAAATGGTAAATTTATATTGCAAGAATCAAATAAAAGTAATCTTATTTTTGATAAAGTAAAGATTGTTTTATTCAAAGAAATGGGGAAATATAATAATAAAGGAATGCTAAATAACTTATAGTAGAAATACACTTTAGAAATCCTCAATAAAGCATTAAATATTAATATCATAATACTAACATTCGCTAAAAATATAAATAATAAGCCCGATAGGTACTCAACATTCTCAATTCCAAAATATGGGGTTATAAGAAATTCAAACAACAATAGAAAATAAGCACTTAGAATAGAATGCCAGGAATTTAGAATTTTAAATCCTAAAAGACTGTATTCTGTATATTTTTTAAGTCCCATTATTGTGAATTAGATAGTTATTAAAGAGATGCAAATAAAAAAATAATTAATTTAAAACAATATGAGAATAAATTTCCTTTGAAATAGGGAATTTAATATGAGCTTACAATATATCAGATAAAGTTTTTCTCTTAGTGATTAAGCAATAATATCGAACAATAATGAAATAAGGTATAATCCTGATTAGTTGAATCTTAGTAAAAAAATAGATGAGAATGAGAGAGGATCAGATTAAAAAGATAGAAAGATATGAAGTGAAAACATTCCCTGTTCCATTTCCCATAGGAGAACATCAAGAAAATATTACTATTATTACTAATACTCCTGCCACGAAACCGTCTAAAGAACAAATAATTAATCAAGCATTTAAATTTCATTCAAAAGGAAATATTCCAGAAGCATTTAAATATTATCAATATTTTATCAATCAAGGTTTCACTGCCCCTAGAGTCTTTTCCAATTATGGAGTCATATTAAAAGATCTTGGAAATTTAAAAGAAGCCGAATTATATACTCGCAAAGCAATTCAACTTAATCCTAATTTCGCTGATGCTCATTACAACCTAGGTAACATATTGAGAGATCTTGGCAAATTTCAAGAAGCAGAGTCATCCACTCGCAAAGCAATTGTAATCAAACCTGATTTCGCAGAAGCACATTGCAATCTGGGAATCATATTAAAAGATCTTGGCAAATTAAAAGAAGCAGAATTATCTCAACGCAAAGCAATTGAAATTAATCCCCATTTCGCAGAGGCACATTGCAATTTGGGAATTGTATTGAAAGATCTTGGCAAATTTCAAGAAGCAGAATTATCTCAACTCAAAGCAATTGAATTGAATCATGATTTTGCAATGGCATATTTTTCACTATCGAATCTTCAATACTCTAATAAAAATAAAAAATGGAAGGATCAACTTTTTTCAGAAAATATCTTAAAAAACAATTCAAAAAAAAATCAAGTTGATATTTACTTCGCAAGAGCAAACATTCTTCATAAGGAGAAAAATTACGAGAAAAGTTCTAGATACCTAAAATTAGCGAATAAATTACAACTTGACATCAAACCATCTATGCCTGAGAGGATACTGAAAAAATCAAAAGTATTACTTATTGAATCTAATAAAAAAGAAATTAATCAAAAAGAACCCAAAAAATACCCTGAAAGTATATTCATTGTAGGTATGCATAGAAGTGGTACTACATTAGTGGAATCAATTATTAGTATGAATGAGGATGTTTATGCTTTGGGAGACATTACTATACTAGAGAAATCTTACGTGGAAAGTAAAGAATTAAATCAGGGTATTAATCTTTCTGAATTATATTTTAGGAAAGTTATTAATCTAATAAATGAATTAAAGGTTACAACCAATAAATGCACATATAACTATCAATTTACTGGTATAATCGCAAGTCAAATACCTAATTCTAAAATCATTCACTGTTTTCGAAATCCTTTAGATAATATTCTTTCACTTTACAGAACAAGTTTTTCTACAGGACAAGAGTATTTCTCCTCCATAGTTGATTGCGCAAAAGTCTACATAGATCAAGAAGAGATAATGAAAGAATATAAGAATAGATTTAGATCACAAATATACGACTTAAATTATGATTTTTTAGTTAGGAATCCTAAGCAAGAAATTAAATATTTGATCTCTTGGTTAGGATGGGAATGGAACGAATCATATCTAAAACCACATCTAAATCCACGCTCAGTTTCAACTGGTAGTAGTGTTCAAGTTCGTTCTCCAATCAATTCAAAGTCAATTGATGGTTGGAAGAACTACAAAGAGATATTAAAACCTGCTATTGAAATCCTTAACCAAAGTGATAAATATCGAGACTTGATACATTAAATCATGTATAAAAATAATTTGATTATAAACTTTAAGAAACGATTCCTAAGCAGTAAATAATATTGGTTATATTATCAATAAGTAAGAAAACCAAAAAATGACATTATATCCAATACAATATTATCAAATCTAAACTTAATATGTCCTAAGATTTTTCTATAAATGATTTGGTTTTTAAGGTGTAGTTTTACCATTTTCAGGAAGGTATTTTATTAAATAACTATTATATGAAGCTAGCTAATGATTTTAGATAATTTATCTGAATAGTATTCAACCTAAGGCCTGCTCCACCTTCACTTACGTATATAAAGGTATAAAGAAGATCAGGATTCCATCCATTATCAATAAGTTGTTTTGCAATAGAGTAAATATGAAACCTATCATTTTTTTTAAAGACTACATCTGATAAAATTGGATTAACATTTCTAAAGATATTTAAATCTCTTATTATCTCATAAGAATCAGTTATACAATAGAAATCTTTATTTATATGTCTCGCAAGGAATCTTATACCTTCTCCTGTTTTGCTAATACATATTAACCCATTTGATATCTTTGAGGAAGCTATTAAACTAACACTTCTTGCCATCAAATCTGCTTGACTAAGTTGGATATTATCAATATGATCTGGAGAATTCCTATTAGTATCTAGAATATATTTCATTGTCAAATCTATAATTGATTTCATAGTATCTATAGATTTATATGGATATTTCCCAACAGCAGTCTCACCTGAAAGCATTAAACACGAAGCTCCATCTAATACAGAATTAGTAATGTCATTACACTCTGCTTTTGTTGGATTACTTGATTCTTGCATAGTATGTAACATCTCGGTAGCGACAATCACTGGAACTCCTAACTTATTTGCTTCAAATAGAATATCTTTTTGAAGAATACCAATACTACTTGTGTTTGTTTCGACCGATAAATCACCCCTATCAATCATTATTGCAAAGGATATCTTGAGGATTTCTGATAAATTTTTAATAGCTGTAGCATTCTCTATCTTAGCAATAACCTTAGGATGCCTCTCGCCTATATAGTTTTGAATGTTATTTAAATAACCAGCATTATCTACAAAGCTGATTCCAACAAAGTCGACTTTATGTTCGCAGCAAAAGTCTAAGAAAAATTTATCTTTATCATTTAATTCTTTATCATCAAAGAAACTTTTGGGGATATTTATACCTTTACATTCCTTAAGGAATCCATCGCATTTTGCTATAAGAGTAATGTATTCGTTAGATACATCTTTAATATAGAATGAGATTCTTCCATCATCAGCATAGATTTGCATTCCTTTCTTAGCTATATTAAACAAAATATTATTATTTATCTCATAAATAAATTTTGAATCAAGAGAATCTTTATTGAAGCTATTTGAAACTAAATATATTATTTGACCTTGCTTAAATTTTTCTTTGCTTACTTTTGAAGTAGTCCTAATCTTCCTTCCTGGAATATCAACAATAATAGAACTTAATGGTGAAATTTTTCTTATATTATTTATGACTTTTAAATGCCATTCTAAAGTGTTATGAGATAAATTTAACCTGAATATTTTTACACCCAAATCGCTTAATTTTCTAATACTATTTTCCGTTACGGGACCAATAGTAGCTATTATTTTACTCAATTTCTTAAATTAGAGCTTGTTTAAAAAAAACACTTACTATTAGAATTCTAATAAAAAAATAAGGCACGTTATTTTCTTTTCTTGTGAATATACTATCTATAGTACCACCTGTTTTAGATAGCATGTCATCAACATGGTTAAAATTCCTTTCGGTAACCAAACCACCTCATTCTTTAAAGTAATCAGGAAATCATAAAAGAAGAAACTTTCTCTCTTATCGAATGTATTAACAAATAATAGTTATAGAAGGCCAAAGACCAATTTATTTAGGCTAATCCCACTCCTCTTGCCATAAGTGTTGCGAAGAAAGGTATAGAGGCGAAACCAACTAATTCAACATTAATTATTAGCCTTAATCTTGCAACCAAATTCTCAGTTACTGTAGGAAGATTCCCCTTGCTTAGAGGGATTGCCCAAAGAACATAGGTAATTGTTGGGTAAAGAGATAAAGAACCAACTAAGGCAAAAACAATAATTTTTGTCCAAAAGATAGGATTTTGAGTGTAAAACTCTGAACCTTGACCAAATTTTAAAACTCTGTAAATCCCACTTACCAAAAGAGCAATACCAGCAATTCCATAGACAATATCTGCCACAACCATGGATATTGCCTCTTTTCTACCTGGATTAGGCTTAAGTGAAATACGTTCAAAAACCAATGCTCCAAAACAAAGCATGAAGCTCAAATAATGGATGTATGCAACGGATGCTGATTTTAATAAATCAGCTGGAAGAACAATTCCGAACAAAGTCACTTGCTACAATCAATTTATACACTAGCAAAAATCATAAATCACAGTGTAAGCCAGGTTGGTTTTATTGTGGAGAAAAAAAATTTGACTTAATTAAAAAATTTTTACTGCATATCGTCAATGCTCTCGCTATGTAAATTTTTTTACACCTTAACTTCACAGGATTCGAATGTAAAATTCGAATCCATTACAAATATTTTAAGAATAGACATTAATATTATTATTTAGACTAATTTAGTATTTTGTAAAAAGATTATGAAAGAAAAATTAAATAAAATTATTCCCAGACTATTTATATTAACTTTTGCAATATGTTCTATATTAATAGTTTTTCCTACAGAAGTCTTATCATCCTCCGAGATTGATCCCTCTATTTTTATCAAAAAAGTCTCTAAATCCTACACAAAGAAATTTTGTAATGCTATTGGATTTGGACTCTCAAAAGAAAGTGCTATGAACTTTTCCTTAGAAGAAAATAAACAAGTATTTAAGAAGAAAAAAGAAATTAATACTATTAATAAAGAATTATTAGCAGATGAAATAGCTATTTCAGTAATTGAGAATTGCGGATATCCTCTTAATCTTTCAGGCGAGAAAGGTATTCTTGAATTTAAAAATTATTATCTATCGAAAGACAAAGATTAAATATAAAGAACGAAGAATTAAATAAGGAGATCTTATTAAAACTATCCAAATTAGTTTATTATAATAATATCATTTAATAATTTAGAAATAGGATTGAGACGTAACTTTTATAACAATATCATCAACTTTTGAGAATATTTCATATGATTTATAATAACCTTTACCATCAAAGCTATTTAAATAAGCTTTATTCTCATTAATAATAAAGAATGTATACACTCCAGGTTTGAGTTTAAAATTAAAAATACCTTCAGAGTTTGTATAGGTAGTTAATTTCTTTCTCTGTAAAGTTTTTATGGGAATTAAAACATCACTTTCTTTAGATTTTACTTTACCAGAAATAACAAGAATCTTTGATTTTTCAATAGGCTTGGAGGAGAAACCAATTAAATCTGTATTTTTAATATTAGCTGATAATAATTCAGCACGACCTTGAACATTGATTAAAATATTATCATTTTTATAAAAGAATTTATATGTAAAAAATAAGCCTAAAGATAAACTAAAAAAAAAATATTTTTATATCTCATTTATAAACCTGTCATCTCAGAAAATAATGTTTTGTTTTCTGCAGATTCTGCAAATCCCAAAAGCAATTCGTATCTAGTTTCTATTCCATTATTTAGTTGACCTAACCAATAATCTAAGCCTGATTGATCTGGCAATCTACCTAAGATATTGTTATATAGAGTTTCTATATATTGTTGATTTGTAACTGATTCACCATATAAAGATTTAAATTCATCAGATATTAAAAATGATTCAGCAATTACTCTATTACTATTTTCTCCAGAACTATTTTTTGATATCCAATATGCCAAACCTGCAGCATCAGGAAATCTCTTAAATGCAGCATTGTATAAGCGAAACATTTGTCCTGTTACATTATCTTTTCCAGTAACTTGATCGAAAGTTCCCTGAATATCAGCTATAGCACTAATAGTTTGATCTAAAAACTGTAATGTTGGCAATCCAGTGATATCATCAACTCCATTCTCGGTAAGGATTTGATAATTACCATCTTGTAAATTATAAAATTTATAATCTCTAAACTCACCTTCATATATTCTAATTAAATCAACTTTTGATTCCTCTATTATTTGATCAGCAAACTGTAAATATTCTATATTTTGTAAGTTATCAATACCATCATTAGAACCTATTCGACTATCTATTACTTCTAATTGATTTAAACTTACATTGTTTGCATTCCCTATTGTAACAACCCGAACAATTGAATAATCTTCAAAGTTTCCAGTATAAATAACAGTATCTGATCCATTACCTCCGTTAATATCATCATAACCACCATTACCGGTTATTAAATCATCCCCATTGCCTCCATTAATTTCATTATCATCATTACCTCCCGATAAAATATCATTTTGAGCCGTTCCTTCAACTAAAATATTTGAAGAATTGATTGCAAGAGGAGTGATATTTTGATTAACATTAGCTGTGAAACTTTGATTACTTGCAGTAGAAGTTAAAAGATTTTTTATCTCATCAACTGTTAATGTTGAGTCATAACTTCTCAACAAAGCAACAACTCCAGCAACATGCGGTGCAGCCATTGATGTCCCACAGGAATAGTTATAGCCCCCATCAATCCCAGCAGAAAATATACCAGTGGACCATGTTCCTCCAGGTGCTGTCACATAATTAAGAGTTGTATTTCCTGCTTTATCTGAATAATCAGTAATGGTTTTATAAATACTATCTGCCCCAACTGCTACTCCATAATCTGTTGCATATCTTGCAGGATATGCGGGGTTTGTCTGATACCCATTACCTGCAGCCATAACACAAACTACATTATTTTGCTCGGCATACTGCAATGCACTAAATAATAGTGGACTTGACGAATAACCTCCTAAAGAGAGATTTATAACATCTGCACCATTGTCAGTAGCATATCTAATTGCAGCAGATGTATGTGCATCATTAGCGCTCCATTGTATAGCGCCATTAGAATCATAGTAAGATTGAAAAACATCCAATGGCATTATATTTGCATCGTAAGCAACTCCTATTACCCCAATATTGTCATCAGCACCTGCTGCTGTAGCTGCGACATGAGTTCCATGTCCCATATCATCTTCTACATCAGAATTATTATCTACAAAATCCCAAGGATTAACAATTCTTCCTACAAATTCTCTGTGATCAGTATCAATACCTGAATCGACAATTGCAATGGTTGCATTACTACCAGTAACACCAGAGAAATTTCCAGTCCCCATCCAAACTTCTCTTGCTCCTATATGATCTAAATTCCATAAATCCCCACCAAAATCTGGTCTTGATAGTAAATCAATCCCTAAAAGTTGTTCAAATGCATGCTCAACATTTACCGCTCCATATCCATTTTGCGAAGAGAATGTTGCTGACGAAGATGCTATCTGCTGAGCATAAAGTTGGTATGAACCCGTATTGATATTTCCAACATCACCAACATCTAGAAAATAAATACCTGAATTAGTTGCATCAAAAACTATCCTAGGATCATCCCCTGTCCCACCATTGTCATCATATTGAAGACTAATACCATTGCTATCTCTAATACGTAAATATGCATCAATTTCATTAGATTCTATACAATCAAACTGATACCTATTACCACTCTGAAGTGTAATTGCAAACCAATCACTATCACCAGCAAAGTCTAAAGCAGCAGATACAGATCCACCCATTGATGCATTGCCATTTGTGAAGATATCTCCACTAAAATCATCAACTGAAGAGTTATAACTTATCGAAGTATTAATTTCGTAGTAACCAGTATCATTATTACCAAAATCACTCATATCAATAAAATATGTATCAGTAGAGCTGGCTGTATATGTTATTTGTGCATTATTATTATTTCCACTATTATCATCTGAGATTAATAGATTACCTTGACTATCTCGAAGTGAAATAAATGGATCAATTGAATTAAAGGCAATAGCATCAAAAACATATGTAGTTCCTTGAATTAGTGAAAGACTGAACCAGTCATAATCAGAATTAAAATCTAAAGATGCTGTAACCTTACCTCCAATACTAATAGTGCCAGTAGTATTTATATCATCGCTAAAATCATCTGTGGTTGTAATACGTGAAAAATGGACTTCATAATCACCAGTATTATTATCACCAATATCACCAATATCTAAAAAATAAATTCCTGAAGTATCAGCAGTAAAAGTTATTCTAGGGTCATCATGATCACTTCCCCCATCATCATTGTAATCAATATAATTTCCTTGATTATCACGTAAATACATATATGTATCTAGAGAATTATTTTCAGTACAATCAAATTGATAGGTTTGTCCCTGTACTAAAGAAACTTTAAACCAATCTCTATCTGAAATATAATCTATATTACCTGTGGTATTGCCTCCTAAAGATATTGATCCAATAGTATTAATATCTGAAGAATAATCATCCGTATTTAATAATTTAGCTTTTACAGTATAGTATCCAATATCATTATTAGAATAATCACTTACATCAAGAAAATAGTTACCCGTGCTAGTAGCAGTATAAATTATCCTTGAATCATCTCCACTTCCAGTATCATCATCATATGTAATAATATTGCCTTGACTATTTCTAAGATATAAATAAGGATCAATAACTCCTGAATCAATGCAATCAAATTGATAAGTTTGTCCACTCACTAAAGAAACTTTAAACCAATCACTATCTCCCAAGAAATCTAAATAAGCAGACTCCTCTGAACCTACAGATACTATACCAATTGTATTTATATCAGAACTATAGTCATCAGAGCTTAATAAAGCTGCCTTTAATGTATATTCGCCAATATCATTATCTCCGTAATCTCTTACATCAAGAAAATAATTACCCGTACTACTAGCCGTATAAATTATTCTTGCATCATCACCGCTTCCACTATCATCATCATATGTAATTAAATTTCCTTGATCATCTCGTAAGTAAAGATATGGATCTATTAAATTATAATCTATGCAATCAAATTGATAGGTTTGTCCCTGCACTAAAGAAACTTTAAACCAATCACTATCTGCATTAAAGTCAAGCTCAGCAACTACTTGACCGCCTATAGAAATAGTTCCCAATGTGTTTATATTTCCTTGGAAATCATCATTAGCTGATAGTAATATTGCTGATAAATTATAGCCTCCAATATTGCTATCACTATAATCACTTACATCAAGAAAATAACTTCCAGTATATGTAGCAGTATAAGATATTTGTGAGTCGTCGCCATCTATCCCTCCATCATCATCATATGTAATAATGTTTCCTTGGCTATCTCTTAAGTAAAGATATGGATCAATTAATCCTGACTCAGTACAATCAAATTGATATGTATAACCCTGAACAAGAGAAATCTTGAACCAATCATAATCAGAAATAAAATCTAAATTTGCATTAATTGATGAACCAATAGATATAATACCTGAAGTATTTATGTTAGCACTATAGTCATCTAAAGCTGTTAAAGATTTTGCAGATATCAAATACTGGCCCATATCATTATCGCCATAATCACCAACATCTAGATAGTATGTTCCAGTGCTACTAGCCGTATAAATTATTCTTGCATCATCACCATCAGTTCCACCATCATCATCATAAATAAGACTATTCCCTTGACTATCTCTTAAATAAAGATATGGATCAACTAAATTAGATTCAGTACAATCAAATTGATATGTATAACCTTGTATTAGAGATATTTTAAACCAGTCTCTATCTCCAGCAAAGTCAAGTCCTGCAGATGTACTGCCATCAATTAATACAGTGCCAGATGTATAAATACTTGCACTATAATCATCTAGATTTAATTGTTTAGCTTCAACAGTATATTGACCTGTTTCATATAACCAATAATCTGCAACATCTAAATAATAATAGCCAGTATATGTTGCAGTATAAGTAATTCTTGGATCATCAGTACTTCCATAATCATCTCCATAAGCGAGAGAGAAACCATTGCTATCTCGCAAAAACATATCTAAATCTAAATAATTCGACTCAGTTGCATCAAACTGATAAGTGTTTCCACTAGTTAAATAAACACTAAACCAATCACTATCTCCTACTGTTTCAATATTTCCATTAATAGATCCACCTAAAGAAAGAATTCCAGTCGTATTAACATCCGCACTAAAATCATCAACTATTAGTGCTTTCGCTTCAACTGTATATTCTCCAGTAGCAGTTAACCAATAATCTGCGACATCTAAATAATAATAGCCAGTATATGTTGCAGTATAAGTAATTCTTGGATCATCAGTACTTCCATAATCATCTCCATAAGCGAGAGAGAAACCATTGCTATCTCGCAAAAACATATCTAAATCTAAATAATAATCAGACTCAGTTGCATCAAACTGATAAGTGTTTCCACTAGTTAAATAAACACTAAACCAATCACTATCTCCTGCTGTCTCTATATTTCCGTTTGTTGAACTTCCGATCGAAATAGATCCAGATGTATATATATTTGAACTAAAATCATCAAAATTCAAAATATTTTTCATAACTTGAGAGTTATCAACCAAATAAAAACCATAAAAACATTACAGCAAAAGGTTAACTAATAATAGTTTTTCTATAAATTCTATACATGCTAAAAATAATTATGGAGTCAAGCGGACTCGAGCCACTGACCACCTGCTTGTCATGAAGCTAGTAAATTCGTGAATATTTTAGTTATAGATTCAAAGCTAACCCCTTAAAAGCACCTTAAATAATGTAAGGCCGCATACTTGAACACTATATCTGATAACCCAAGATATAGTGCCATTCAATCCCTTAAGAGCAAAATAATATAAATAGATATATCTTTATACTTAAGCCCATAAAAAAGGAGCCGCCGAAGGCAGCAAAATCGTAAATACAACCTAAGCAAGAGGTATGCCTCTCCAGTCTTTATAATGTATTTATGCTACTTTAATTATAACTTGACCTCTTTAAATGACTAAGTCAGATAGAGCCGAAAAGAGTAGGACGTTATTTGCTCATGCTGTTTTAGCTCAAATAAAGGATGAAAAACTAATCCAATCTCATTTCACAGTCGATGACAGACCCAACCCCCCAGAGTTCGAACCCCTCTCAACAGTCAAGAGGGCTTAGTGCAGAAATCGTGAAAGCTTTTAAAGACGTTGAAGCTGCTGATTTTTCGTAAGCCTTATTCTTGTGATTTGATTTGATTTATTTTAAAAGAAAAGCTTCTTATTATTAGTAAAAAGGCAAAAGCACCAAGAAGACTAAATAAACAATAATCAGTAACTATCTTGATACTATCGATAATATAAAGTGAACCTTGAAAATTTGGATATATTATTGGTATTGATTGAATTAAAACCATCCAGTTACTCAACAATATAAGTATAAGTAGGCTTATAGCCCCTTTACGGTATTTATTTTGTTTTGGATTTTTAAAGGGAGACTTTATTAGTGAGGTTATCAAAGGGATAGTAAATATGGAATGTATCATTCGATAGCTATTATTACCACTAGTTAGATAGCAGAAAACCAACATTGAGGCGCCCATTATATAGAATAATCTATCTAACCTGTTAGTTTTTAAATAGATTTCTTCGGAAATATTTGATTTGTCTTTATTTAGATATTTAAGTATTAGGGTTAAAGAAAAGAAGAAACTAATGTATAAAATTAATAGAGGTATTTTTTCTTTTATAAAATCATTTAAATTTAAAGATTTTTTATTCTTTTCAACCTCATCTACGAAATTTTTATTATCTTTATCTTTATATGCGCTATCAAGTCTATCTAATTCAGCTTCAGTGATGCTCGGATTGGCTCTTACCGCTGCCAAACGATCTTGATACTCTTTGGTTGAAATAATTGATCGTTTTATCTTTCTCAGAGTTGTTTGTTCATTTTTCAACTCTCTAAGCCAATATTCAAGGCTTTTATTATCAATATTTCGCCCTACTGTTTCTTTGTATAAAAAATTTAGCGATTTACTCTTGTGCGTAATAGTTCCATCTCTAACGATTTTGTTAATAGCAGAAACATCCGAAATATTGAATCCTGATAGTCCTGGAGGGTTTAATGGTAAATTTGACTTTAATAATATCATCTCTTTTCCGAAAATAATTATCCAAATAATTATAATGAATGGTAATACATATCTTCTGAAATTTTGAGATAATTTATGCAAATCATCTGACCAAAGAACAGAGAATAAGGTGAAAGGATAGTATTTTAGGCTGCCCAGTATAACTACAATAAATGATACAATAGATATTGAATATCTCGTTAAACTGTTTAGTAAATAGGGTATAGCAAAAGCTAGTATAAATACAATTAAGTCATCATTACCTCTTTCTAATGCAAATAATGTATTAGGAGTAAGTATGCAAAAACTACAAGCAATAATTAATTTTAAATCACATTTCCTTAATAACGATATTGATTGAATTAGAAATGTAGAGACCAATATCCATCCTATCCAATTAGAATCAGAAACACCTATTCCCGTATGAGAAAGTAATAAAGAAATTGATGGCTTATTGTTAATTCTATTTAATGGATCTAAAGGGTTTGCTTCTATATATGTATTTATTCCTAAAGAATTAGCTTCTATATGAGAAAGACGTCCTTTGAGGTCTAGAAATGGATGAATCCCTGGAATATACCAATGAAATAACTTAAAAAGAAAAGGAAATACAAAAGGAACTAATATAAGTAACGCTACAATAATTCTTATATAATTTATAGATATACATTTTTGTTTTTTCTCAATCATTTAAAATTCTATATACGATCGAATTGTATACCTGGAAGTAATATTTTTTATCTATTCAGGAGTATAATTAACCTCTCTTGACCTCAAACATTTCCATAGCTTCTTCCATATCCTCAAATCGAATTAATAACAACGCGCTTAAAACTCTTGCATAAATATCCAAGGTGTTGGTCCACTTCTGCACTCCCAAGTAGATAGCAATTGATCTAAATAAGAAAGTTTTAAGAACCATTTTGGTCATCGGCTAATGGTTCAGAAGTTAATTTTGCAGCTTCTTTAAGAGAAAGATTATTTGCTTCCATCCTCTCGCGGATTTCATTAACAAAATTCAGAATTTTAGTTTGATTATCTGCGCTCCAATCAAGGGGTAAAGAAACCGAATTTCTAGGGTTATTCATCCCAGCATTTTCATCCACGCGAAGGGTTAGTTGAACCTTTCCACGCATTGCGCGCACACCCCAACCTTTTCCATGTTCAGATTTAAGTTGCTTCCTTAATAGTTGAAACCACTGTTCCCGCATTGGATTACAGAGCTGAAAATGAGCGCATAACTGCGCGCATAATAGCTATATCTTGATATATCAAGCAATATCGTATTATTCACGCTTTACCGCAAAATCTCTGAAATCTATTGCTGTGACTA
>QCPD01000011.1 GCA_003209755.1 Prochlorococcus sp. AG-436-C14 | reverse complement strand
CTGCCTTAAGCAGTGAAGTCATTACGACAGGAACGATTAAAAATAATGATATCCAAGGAACAGGTTCTAACGACATCATCAACGGAACAATTGGGAATGACAACATCACAGGTGGTGGTGGTAGTGATGTGATAGATGGTGGAGCAGGAGTTGACACTATTAATATGACAGGTAATTTCAACGATTACACCATCAAAAGAGACACAACAACCATTCAAATTGAAGATATCAGAGTCACATCACCTGATGGTGTCGATACAGTTCAAAACATTGAATATCTGCAGTTCTCTGATCAACTGGTTGCAGCTGGGAACGTTGATGTTGTTCAAACATATAGCGGTAACTTCCGAGACTACACGTTCTACAATAACGGTGATGGAACTTATGAAATCAGGAACAGTTCCACCGGATCAACTGATGAAATCACTGGCATACCCACTCTCATTTTTGATGATAAAACTGGAAATGAAAGCGTGAGTGCTATCGCTGATATCAAAGGTGTCTTTGACCAGGTCACTGGTTTAAATACAGACTCTGGTGAAATGTTTAGGCTTTACAACGCAGCTTTTGCAAGGTTCCCTGATGCTTCTGGACTGGAATATTGGATCAATCAGTATAGCTCTGGTGTTAATGATTCAAGAGTTGTTGCATCTTCTTTCCTTGTCTCAGCGGAATTTCAACAATGTTATGGAGAAAACGTTTCTAATGCAAAGTACGTTGAGACTCTCTATGTAAATGTCCTGGGTCGAGACTATGACCAAGAGGGGTATAACTATTGGCTAGGAAACTTGGATGCAGGCATTGAAACGAGATATGAGCTTCTTCTGGGTTTTGCTGAATCAGCAGAGAACAAAGCTCTCTTTACTGAAATGACTGGGTTTGCTTAACCTATCAATTATGAACTCATCCATATTTTCTTATTGCCTTTTAGCTGACCTGTAAAAGATGCTATTACTTCTGTCTTGTGGTTTGAGCTACACCCAAAAATACTCTTTTGATCAACATCTAAATATCTAACAATCTGAATCTGATTGGTTCCCATTCTTTTGATACGAGTCGAACCATCATTATTTTGGAGACCTAAAAAATCAGTAGCCTTATTCCAAATCTCTTGAGTTAGAGCAAATGCACCAGTCTCAAAAGCAACTTTTGTATCCATAACTCTTCAAGAGTGGGCTCCTGTTTTAGCTATTAAATACACTAATAGCAAATCAAACGAATTTGAGAAGAGGGTTGACGACACCAACCAAGGACTCCTAGCTCCTCCCACTCCCCCATTAAAGTATGTAGATATTAAGCGGTAGCGTCTTAATATAAACTACTAAAAAGTAATAACAAAGGAAGAAATATTAGAGGTAAGAAATATCAATTCATAAGTTCATCTCCTAATGTTTCCGCTTACATATGAGCAAAGCGTGAGCAGTTAATTCAGGCACCCTCTGGCATCGGCGAAGGTAAGAGACCTGACTAAAAGAAATAAAAAAAACTTTAGCAGCATCATTTGTACATAGCTATCTGGTGAAAGAGAGATGAAAAAAGTATTGCGCGGAACCTTATTCAAATACAAGTGGCATGGTGATAAGGATTGATTTGAAAAAGCTTATGAGTACATAAAAAAATATTAGTAAATCAATTTTATTACCTTGGTAAGAATCTCCAAAAATAGTTTTATTTTATGCAGATCTTGCTAAAAGATATCTAAATAGTACATTCAAACTCTTGCGTGCCCAATCAAGATATTGCATGATCAGGAACCAACTCACAAATTGGCATACTCATAAAAGGTATGCTGATGGGAAGCGAAATACCAGTCCCCTGGTCAATCAACGAAAGCCAGAGATTCATTTATTCGAATTGAATTGATTTTTCGCTAGATACAACTCCTCACAACTTCGACAATTAAATCCAATGAAAGTTTTATCGCTTTTAAGGGCTTTACCTGCCAATTCAGTTCAAATTATTCGTCGTACACCACCTCTTGTTTTCGCTACAACAGTTTTATCAATCGGTGGTCTTATTGGATTTACAAGTGCATCTAAGATTTTGGTTGATGGGCTAAAACCTGCTGCAAACACAATCACAGTCACTGGTGCGAGTACTGAACGTATAGAAAGTGATATCGCAAAATGGGATGTCAAAGTTGAAACAGAAGGTAATTCACAAGTTGATTCTTATAAAAAACACAAACTATCTATCGATAAGACAATTGCTTTCCTTGATCGTCATGGGATCACAAATAATGACTACCAATCAATAGCTTTACTACCTGCATCGACATCAAAAGAAATCAATAAAAACCCAAAAACAGGTGAAATAATTTCCAAGAAATGGGTTACATCTCAATGGATAGAAATTGAAAGTAATGATGTTTTCAATATTGATCAGACATACAGAAAGACGAGTGATTTACTTGGTAAAGGAGTTCTTATAAGACCCAGAAGACCTGAATTTACTTATACACAACTCGCAGCAAAACGAGTGGATATGCTTGCAAAAGCCACTAAGGATGCACATACAAGAGCAGAAGCCATTGTCTATCAAACTGGTTCAGAACTAGGCAATGTAAGAAAGGTTGATACTGGTGTCTTTCAAATCACGGTCCCGAATTCGACACGAGTCAGTAGCTGGGGTTCATACGACACAAGCACAATTGATAAAGATATCACCGCCGTAATGGGAGTCACATTCGAGGTCAATTAAAAGAGGTTTAATAAATATCGTTCATGGGAACAGGTGACTGGCACATCGTCATGTTGATTGATGCCGCTGACACGGAAGGGAAAGCTACGTATCAACAAATCTATCAACATCAAGATGGTAGAAAGGCTTGTGTAGGTTCTGAGTATTGCAGTGATTCAGTTTGAAATGGCTTCTATTACAAAAAGTAGAAAGATTAAGGCATGAAAAAAATACAAAAAAATCAGGTATGTTGATTCTTTTTTATCAACTACTAATAGTTCCACAATAATAATTTTTTGCAGGTTAATGAAAGACAAACAGAAGATTGTTTCGTGCTAAGGGGGTGATAGTGAACCAACTAAATACAATATCCTTCCTCACGATAATTAAATTCAATCTGAGAATTCCATGCTGGTTGACTAAGAAGAACAAATTGAAATGGTAATCCCTTTTCACTTAAATTCTGCAGAATATCAATGAATTCTTGACAATCTTTTTGAATACCTTCTACAACTTCAGGAGATATTTTTTTATTAGCAGTTTTCGGTATAGATAACTCAATAAATGTAGCAATCGAATTCTCTATCTCAGACAAGATACGAATACAATCCAGACAATTATACCATGTCGAACTGTTCGATTTTTCATAAAAGAATAGTAAACTAGGAATACCCTGTAATGAAAGCATCATTTCTATTATTTCTATATTATCCAGCAAATAAAAACCGGCTGAAAAATGAGTCTTAATAATTGTCTCTCCTTTAAATTTAAATATATCTTTTGCATAACTATCCCAATAATTTGATGGACAGATAGTCGTATTTGTTCGTATTACAATTCTTTCATATTCACCAACAAACTCCTCCCAAATCATCGAGAGAAACCAATATAAAGAAAGAGAGGCAAGAGGGATTCCAATTATGTATTGCCATATAGGTGTTGGAGGAAAAAGAATAAAAATTAATGATGAAAAACTTAAAAATCCCCACAGCACAATTAATGGATTTAATAAAAAAGGAATCATCCTTTGAATTCTTCTCCTCTTTTTATTTATTGAAACCATCTCTTGATTTCTTTGAAATTTTTAGTTGAAAAGGATCTATTTACTTTCATTACTCTTATATAGCACCAAATAATTATCGCATAATAGTCATATCTGAAAACAATCAAAACATAAAAACTAGTTAATCTATACAATACATACAGATTAATGATGTTTAACTAGTCAAACATCAAAGTAAAGTATCTCCTGTATTGCAAGATTCAAGAGTGCGGATAAATAGCTACTATGACACTAAGCACAATCCACATCAAAAGTGATCTTGATTATTACTGGCAAACAATAGATACAATAAAAAATGTTAAGAATAATCTAGTAACTTATTTTATAGATACTGAAGGCATATCAACTACTTGGGATCATAGCACTGATGGCAACCTAAATATTTCTTCAACATATATTCCTGACTCTTTAGCTACATTTATTGATGACTCATTCACATCGCTTGATCAAATCTTAGGTATAAATTTTCAAAGAGTTTATAACAGAGAAGATGCCACTCTAAAGATTGTTCATACAGATATGAATCAGATACCTGGTATGGGTAGTTCTTATGGAGCAGCTTCATCCGTATATTTTGATCAATACTATGATTGGAATTTGGGTATGTGGAGAGCGAATGAATTAAGTCTAGAAATAATAGTTAAAGATATTTATATTGATCGAAATTGGGGGAATTTAGATCTATTTCAAGAATTTGTTCTTCTTCATGAAATAGGACACTCATTAACTTTAGAGCATCCATTTGAAGATGACGATGGTGATGTTTATGGAAGTACATATGGAGAAAATGCTGTTGACATAAGTGAGACATTATTGGCATACGAAACAAATAATCATCCATATACAGATTGGTATACATCTTTAGATATTGAAGCTCTAAAAGAAATATGGGGAGAAAACTTTGCTCCAACTAATTTGAATATTACTCAAAGTTCTAGTATCTCATCAACATCTTTTCTTTCTTTTGACGAAAATATTGCAGCAGGTACAACCGTAGGAATTTTATCTGCTATTGATCAAAATATTAATGACACGCATAGCTTTTCTTTTGTAGATGGATATATAGAAAGCTCAGGAAATCAATATTTTTATATTGATGGTAATGAAATTAAGATCCGAAATTCACCAGATTATGAAACAAAAAGCTCTTATGGAATCGTCTTGAAAACAACAGATGACTCGGGAGCAACCTCACCTGATTTTACAATTACATTTACAGTGATTGATGTTGTTGAATCTATTCATTCACCAACAGATATTATTTTATCGTCTACAAGTTTCAATGAAAATATTAATTCCAATACCTCAATAGCAACCTTAACTACTAATGATCTCGATACCAATGATACTTTTACTTACACCCTAGTAAGTGGAGTAGGAGATACAGATAATAGTGCTTTTACGATTGATGGATCATCCATAAAAATCAATTCATCTCCTGATTATGAGACAAAATCTTCTTACAGTATTCGACTAAAAACAACAGATAGTGGAGGTAATAGTTATGAAAAGTCAATTACATTTACAGTGATTGATTTAGAAGAAGTTGATACAGAAAAACCGATTATCTATGGAGAAAATAATGATGTACTTTATTCCATGACATCTGATGTATTTGCTTCGTCGACATCCATAGATATTCAAGAAGGTACAAACCAAGAGATTTACAGATTCATTGCAAATGAAACAGTAACTTGGTCCATATCACAACTATTTAATACTAATGATTATACCTATTTCGCAATAGACCCAATTACAGGTTCTCTTTCTATCACTGGAAATCTCGACTATGAAAACCCACAAGCAGGTGGTAACAATAATTTATACATACTAAGTATTAATGCCACCGATACTGAAGGCAATGTAAATAATTCAAATTGGTTTCGAGTAGTAATTACTAATGTGATAGATGAATCTATAACTACTCCTATCGCAGCAACATCTACTGAACTACAGCAATTATATATAGGTTATTTTGGGAGACCATGTGATCCAAGTGGATTAGATTATTGGCTAGCTCAAAAAGTAACTACAAGAGCTTTTGCTGCAAATATGTATTTGCAGCCTGAATTTAATTCAGTTAATGGAAATCTAAGTACAACAGCTCAGGTCAATCAAATCTATTTAAACCTATTTAATAGAGATGGAGATGCCGCAGGATTAACTTATTGGTCTAGTCAAATCAATTCAGGAAATCTTGAACTTGCATCTATTGCAAACGATCTGACTTGGGCTGCACTAAATAATGATGGCAGCGAAGTCGACAAAAAAACGTTAACTCATAAAACAAATGCTGCTATTCAATATACATATGAAATAAGAAAAAGTACTTCCGATATCCTTGCTTATCAGCCAACTTCAACTAGTCCTTGGGTTACAGGAAACAACCTCACAGAGGCAAAAACATTTATGAATCAAATCGGCTATTCAACAGTTGCGACACTCTCAGAGATCCAAAATAGTATTGCAAAATTCAGTAGTAGCATAAATAATCTTCAATTAAATCCTAGTAGTAATTCAAATAATTCAATAGATAGTATTACTGGTCTGGCGTTGAATAATTTATCAGATTATTTTTTAGAAAATCTCAGACAACCAGAGATTACAAATATCAACAACTCAAATATTTCTAATGCTCAGAATATTAACTACAAACAAAATTATATTGAGTTATCAAATCATCTAACTAATCAAGAATATATACACAATGTATATGAGGACATACTCGAGAGAGCAGCCGATAGTTATGGTTACAATTATTGGGTAGGTCAATTAGAAGCAAATTTAGAGACGAGATATGAAGTTCTTCTAGGTTTCTGTGCTTCAGAAGAAAATCTATCGCTTTTTAACGATATGAATATTCTAATCTAAAGAAACTATCTAATGATCAAAAAAAGACACTCCTAGAACTAAAACAAAAACTGCTTCAAGCTAAAGAAGGGAATCAAGCTGAAAAAAGATTCACAAAGAAGATTTAAGAGTTTCTTCCAGTAGCACAATCTTCATTCATCCGTTTAGATGACCTTCCCGATGAAAATATTTCATGAAAGAGAGCCCATCTGAGATCAATGAAACAAGCCAAAGCAAGCCAGGAGAAAAGCTCACAGCAATCACCAATATCCTCAAAAGAACCTTTAACGAAATAGAAGATCGATCACGTGGAGTTTCCGTTGCAGGGATACCAGTCGACTTCTATGACTTTGATGCAATGACTCAAGGTCTACAGCGTGGAGATTTAATTGTTCTAGGAGGTAGGCCATCGATGGGCAAAACATCTTTAGCATTGAGCATGGCCAAGAATGTTGCTCAGTTCCAGAATCTTCCTGTTTGCTTTTTTGGCTTAGAGATGAGTAAAGAGCAACTAAGTTTTCGACTTCTCTCAATGGAAGTAGGTATTGAAACATCAAGATTAAGAACTGGACGATTAGAAAAAGATGAATGGCCATACCTAACAGAAGGGATAGAAAGTCTTAGACAACTTCCAATCTTCATTACTGATAAGAGCAAGATCACTGTCGATGAAATGATGGACAGGTGCCAAGAAATCAAAGAGCAACACAAAAATGAATTGGGCTTAGTTGTGATTGATTATCTTCAATTAATGGATGGACCTAAATCTGAATCAAGAGATGAAGAGCTCTCAAAGGTAGTCGTTCAATTAAAAGAAATGGCAAAAGTCCTACAAGTTCCAGTCATTGTTTTATCTCAACTCGATCGTACAATCGAACATCGCCAGGATAAGCGTCCAATGCTTAGTGATATCAGAGAAACACAATCACTGGAAAGTCATGCTGATGTCGTCACCATGATTTATCGAGATGAGTACTACGTCCCTGAAACAGAAGATCGTGGTATTACTGAACTCATTACTTGTAAGCACAGGAATGGTCCACTCGGCACTGTAAAACTTCTTTATGAACCACAGTTCACAAGGTTTAGAAACTTAGCTGCTTAAGAATGGAGATTAACTATCACTTGTTAATTGATGTTCTTCTTTTTTCAGTAGCACTATCCTTTGTCTTGATAGCTAGAAAGCTCAAGAGGAATGAGTGAATTCCAATTTACTGATGAACAATTTGTAGAAATCAGAGAGATCTGGAGAGATATCAACTCCCAATGCAAACTCCTGCAAGAGCAGACTAGCTGTCCCAATAGTGAGATAGTCAAAATGCCTAAAGTAATTACAACTGATATTTGAGTAGCAAGAACTAAAAAAAGATATTGAGTTAACTTAATATTAACTAGTTAGATAGCCAATCTAGTTTAATATTTTCTTTTATAAATATATTATAGTGAGAGAGTATAGCCATATCATACCGGACACAATTTGGTATTGGGAAGGAACTGTTCCGAGTAATTATATTGTAAATAGCGGAAGCTTTGGTGAAAGACATCAAGACAAAGTTTGGCGTTTTGGAATAAATGGAACTCCAGAAGGAGAACTTTCTGGATTTAATGTTGGAGTAACCCATGATTCAAATCAAATCACATGGGCTGTTGGTGCGAAAAAACTAGGTTTAGAAAGCTATAATCCTAATGACACATGGACAGGTGGAGCTACTGCTGGAATATTAATTGATTATGATGTTTACGATAGCTTTGTAGCATGGCTACCTGATGGACAAGGTAATGGTGATTTACGATTTGATACGCTCATAGAGTTGGTAAATTCTCTAGAAGAGTTTTTAAAAGTAGAGATAGATAATGCCAATCAAATAGATTCAACAGCTCCTCTAATCAATGGAGTATCAGGCGAGTCTGGATCAATATCTAGTAATAAATACATTAGTGAGAATCAAAAAGACGTTCATACATTTACTGCTAATGAGAATGTAACATGGTCAATTAATGGCGGTGCAGATGCTTCTAGTTTTTCAATTAACGAAACAAGTGGTAAATTAAGTTTCTGTTGTACCAAAGACTATGAATCACCAGTTGATAGTAATAAGGATAACGCCTATATAGTTGAAATCACAGCGAAAGATACTACAGGTAATACATCAAATCATACAGTTACCGTTTCGATTCTAGACGTGAGTGAACCATTAATAAATTACACAATAAACTCGACATATTTTTTACCAAATATTAAAGACTACGATGGTAACCTTCATGGCTACCTAGGCTCTGCACCAGACAGTGCTAAAACAGCCTATAAATATCAGGGTGATTTAGATGTCAATAGTAACGGTATAACAGAAGCTATTTTCACAAATAAAGTCAGTGGTCGTTGGGTCACAGCCTCAATCGATCCCATCACAGGGGCATTTGATTATTCGAAGCATGGAGAAGGTGGTACTACGCGTATCGTAGGTGTCTATGAAGACCCACTTGTTGCAGCAGGAGTAGTAGAAAAAGATAGTGATTTTGATAGTTCAAGAACATTTATCAATGATCTGAGGCTTGATAATTTGATCTTAAAAACAGTATGTGACTACGATAGTGACGGCTTCCAAGAAGTCTATTGGAGTAAAGTCGATAATACCGCATACTTAAGAGCCGTTATGCATGCTGATGGCAATATCCAATATGCTAATTATCAGAATCTAGATCAGATGACTGATTACTTAACCTCTAATGGCTTTGCTGATACTGTTGCTTTGATTGCTTAATGGCCAACGCTACTAAAACACAATTACAGGAACTGTATTTAGCCTATTTCGGACGTCCTGGTGATCCTATGGGTTTAGATTATTGGGTTGGGGTGGGTATAACACAAAGAAACTTTGCATGTGGAATTTATGAGCAATATGAGTATCAATATATTTTCGAAAATAAATCAATTGCTGAGCAAGTAAATCACTTATATAAAAATCTTTTTTGCAGAGACGCAGATATTCAAGGTCTTCTTTATTGGACTAACAAAGTTTATCTTGGTGAGTTATTGTTATGTAATATAGCTATTGATTTAGTTTGGGCTGCAAGAAATAATATTGGTTCTGAAAATGATAAAAAAACTCTACAAGAAAGAGTTGATTGGTGTAATGAATACACAAATACTGTAAATATGTCTACAACTTCTATAGCTAGCTATCAGCCTATATCAACTGATCCATGGGTAGATAGTGATTTATTCATTGAAGTAAAAGAGTTTTTAGCTAATTGTGATCTATCAGCAGATCCACCACCACCACTCAGAAGAGACTGCATCTATTGGCCTTGTCCTAGTGAAGATCCTTATGTTCAGCAGATTGCTATTTATAGTGAAGAAGAATCATTAATGAAGAAGGCAGTCAACGATTATCTAATTACAGAAACTGATGACATTGAACTTGAAAGTAATGATTCTATTTGTGGTTGTCAATTGAATATGACTGTGGGAGAGATGGATGTTTTAACAGGAATTAAAGATTATGACGGAAATTTACATGGATTTCTCGGAGAAGCACCTTCTATCGTGAAGTCATCTTATAAATATCAAGGTAAATTAGATGTGAATAATGATGGAATAACAGAAGCAATCTATACAAATAAAGAAAGTGGTCGTTGGGTGACCGCATCAATTGATGCTATTACTGGAGGATTTCATTATGGGAAACATGGACAAGGAGGAACAACTAGAATCGTCGGCATTTATGAAGACCCACTAGTAGCTGCAGGTTTAGTCGAAAAAAATAGTGATTTAGATAGTTCTCACACCTTTATCAATGACCTCAAACTGGACAACCTGATTCTTAAAACCGTTGGTGATTATGACGGTGATAACTTCCAAGAAGTCTACTGGAGTAAAGTAGATAACACTGCATACCTTAGAGCTGTTATGCATTCAGATGGCAATATTCAATATGCTAATTATCAGAATCTAGATCAGATGACTGATTACTTAACCTCTAATGGCTTTGCTGATACGGTTGCCTTGATTTGCTGATTTTATTTACAGAAATTTAATGATTTACCTAGTAATAATTTCTTGATACTTTTGACAAGAAAACATCACTAAAAACCTTCCTTTAAATAGAGGCTAACAGGATAGCATTTCTAGTTGATATAGTATAATTCAGAAATTTCCTGGTATTAAGAATGTGGGGGATTATTGTTGGAGGTGAATCTAGAAGGTTTTCAGAGCAAGCAACTATATTTTTAAAAAATCTATTAGATGAATCAAATATTAAGGCAAGTAATATAATAAGTCATGGTGAAGTATCACATCTTGGTGGCTATTTATTACCCAAAATTGATAATTCAACTAACCTTCAACTTGTTCTAAAATTTGATTTTAAGAGTTCAGATAATTTACTTCAGTCTTGCGCACAGGATTACTATTTAATAGATTTAATCTATAATGAAGAAGATAATTCTTATGATGCTTTCTCAGTAGCAAATGGTTCGTTTTCTTATGAAAGAAATAATTTTATGTATGATTATGTGTCACTTACTCCTGATTTAAGGTTTTATTATAATAATTATTTAGGCGAAGAGGATAGAATCGGATATTTAGATTTAATTAGTGGTATAATGCATAATGATGAACAAATTGAAAATAATATTAGTTTATTAAATATCTCAAATGATTTTAGTATAGATACAATTTATCAAAGCCAAAATTTTGGTAAAATAGTTGCTGTTGATAAGTATATAAATGAGATTAATGACTATAAAACTTTCGTAGTTGCAAATAGTGATAGTAATACTAATAGTCAATCAATAGTATTAGAAACACAGGGATCTTGTACCTCAATAGCAGATGATAAATATGGCAATACGTATCTCATAATTGAAACACAAATCTCTGAAAACTCTTTAGGACAGACAAAAGAATTTTCATTATCTAAAGTCAAACCAAGTGGAGAAACAGATACAACTTATCTCAGCCAAGAAATTGAAACATATTCTCCTAATTTAGAATACTATTATTTTCTTTGGACTGATAGTGGAGATGATCTTTGGCTTGTGAAAATGGAAACTATTGATCATGGTACGTTAGAAGATGTTGTTTATAGTGCATACGAGTTGAATGAATCTTTAAATTTAGATGTTTCTGCTCCTATCAATATTTCTGTTCAATATAATGAAGAAATTGAGAAAATATGCGAATCTAATGTAATTTCTGCTGGTAATGAATCTCAGGGTTTGATTTTTGCTAATAGCGATAACATTGTTCATTTAAATTATTATGAGGATTATGCAACAAAAATAGAAAATGCTATTCTTCAAGCCAATAAATGGGATGATTTATCCCATACAAAAGGAAGTGAATATCAAATTTCTTATTTATGTGATTATGATGGTAATCTTCATGGTTTTCTTGGCGATACTCCCGAAGATGCAATTATTTCTTATAAGCATCAAGGCCTATTAGATGTAAATGGGGACGGTAGCTTAGAAGCAATTTATACCAATAAGGTTAGTGGGCGATGGGCAACTACTACTATTGATCCAATTACAGGAATCATTGACTATACCAACCATGGGCAAGGTGGTAGTACTAGAATTGTTGGCATCTATGAAGATCCTTTAGTAAAAGCAGGACTTGTTGAAAAAGACAGTGATTTTGATGGATCTAGGACTTTTATTAATGACCTGAAAATTGACAACCTAATTCTTAAAACTGTTGGTGACTATGATGGTGACGGCTTCCAAGAGGTCTACTGGAGTAAAGTTGATAACACCGCATACCTCAGAGCCGTGATGCATGCAGATGGCAATATTCAATATGCTAATTATCAAAATCTAGATCAGATGACGGATTACTTAACCAGTCATGGCTTTGCTAATACTATTGCTTTGATTGCTTAGATAAGGCAGTTCTTCCTAGCTTTTCTCTTCTCTCTCTTAGCTTTTAATGTATCACAATCACATGCATCCCACTCACACTTTGGTGCAGGAGGAGTCTTCGAATGAGATCTGGGCGATAGTGAGATACCTTTGACGCTGAAGAAAGAGAGAAAACAAAAGCTTTTTAGAAGAGCAATTGAAGAAGAAAGAGAAGTAACTTTCTTCAGAATTACTTGACAACATCTCCTTATCATTGCTAGTACAGATGTACTGCTATAGATACATGCCTCCAGCGTCCTCACCCTATGCCGTTTTTCGTGCACCAGATTGGAATTCAGTGGTAGCAGAACCTATTGGATTAAAGCAATGTCTTCGTACCGCACCCAAAAAGTTTTACCCCAGAAGCCTTACGAACCAGCAGAGGAGTGGGACTATCTCGAAGAAGACACTCTTAAACAGTCACGTTCAGCTAGCGTTTGCATGACATGTCAATATTTCAATTATTGCTGCGACAGGCATTGCAAAACGATTCTTACCTGCCATCTACACCAACGTCTTATTCCTCATGGAGAACACCTAACTTCAAAGTGTCAGTGTTGGATGCAGCGACCAGAGAGAAAGATTGGATGGTGTCCAGAGGCTGCTTGATCAAATAACAAAAGAAAAGCTTGCTCTCAAGATTGCTAGAGAAATCTATATAGGAAAAGGAAAGCTAGAAAGTTTTCACGCCTTTCAATGTATTCGTAGTTATTTCTCTGATCTTTCAATGGATGATCTAGAAGGTATCGCTGGACAATACGAAATTAATATTTAGGGTCCATATAGTTTTGATACGCATCTTCTGAATTTAGACTATTAATATTCTTCTAATTACCTATTAATACTAAAATCTTTTGAGAAGATTTTAGTCGCAAGTTAGTCGTTTTAGATACGAGGCATCAAGATTGATCTTTGAATCAAATAGCGGAAAATCTTTTAGCAAAGAGGAAGCAATAGATCTAATGGTGTCATTGAATGCGACTGATGCTAATTCAGAAAAGAAGTGGAGAGGTTTCTACAACTCCTTATCTCAAAGTGAATTACAAATTGAGTGGAACGAGTATTGGAAGTCTTGACTCATGCAGCGTATTCATTTATCTGATGCTCCACTAATTCCCAATCTTGAGATAAAAGTTCATTCCATGTTTCATGAGCAGATTCATAATCAAGTCTTCTAGTGTTCTTTAATTTTGTAGGAGTTCCATCTTCAAGGCAGTACCAAAGTTGGGTGAAAATAGTTGGGAATGCTATCGCAGATTTAGGGTCACGAATGAAGAACATACAAAACTCTCTTGTGGGAGAGACCAACCATCCTGTTGGTGTCGCTAATGATTCTCTTACTGGTTCAGTCATGAGTCTTTGGGATAATTCAAAACATCAAAAAAGCACCTTACTCACTGGTATTACGCAGGTGCTTTATGAGCTAGGACCGCTTGGGCGAGGAATATCCTAGTACAGATATACTATTAAAACTTGTGTGGGTCGTCAAGCATGTGAATCTTTCATCTTCATCTACCACTCAAGTACTTAAGGATCGAAAGCGATGTGATGGTAATAACTCCAAAAGTCCAAATAGCACTACTATTGTCTGAGATCCTTTCCATCCACAAAGGCATTCCTTTGTTCTCGATGATCAGGATGTAGATCAATCCAAGAATCAAGATTGGTATTACTAGCGCATAAAAGAAACTCATTCGCAATGCTCCTGAACTAATTTCACAGCATCTTCATCACCTAGTTCTACTCCTTTTTTCCAGTCTTCGCATGCACCTCTCATATCTCCAATTTCTTTTTTGATATTGGCACGATTAAAAAATGCATCTGAGTCTTTTGAGTTGATCTTTATGACTTGCGTATAGTCTTCAATTGCACCAGCAAAATCTCCCATTTTATATTTGGCACTACCTCTATTGAAATATCCATCTGCATATAAAGGATCAAAATCTAATGCCTTGTTTTGATCAGAGATTGCTCCATCAAAATCACCTAAATTACGTTTCGCATTGCCACGCATTGAGTAGACAAGGCAAATCTCATTAGGTGAAAGTTCTAATGCTTTGTTGTAGTCGAGTATTGCCTCTTCATAATCTGCAAATTCAAATTTATCTTGTGCTCTATTAAAAAAATATTCATAATCTTGTGCTTTTGTATTTAGATCGTTCTTGTCTCTTAAGGCAACCATCAACCCTGCACCAATAACAACAGCAGTCGATCCAACAACAAGATCCTTATTAACTTTTAGAAGAGATAAACCAGTCGCAGTCGCAGCACCTATTCCTAAAACAACCGCAGTATTTCTAAGTTTCATCTAATCCTACTAGTTCTTCTAACTTTAGAGAGAAGGTTGATTCGGGCAACACATCATTTATTACTTGCATTACAAAAGGCACCCTCTACTGGTAATTCATTAAGGATGACTTTCTCCATTGAAGAGATCTTTGCTAAGGTTTGATCGTTTAATTCTTAATCAAACGACGAACATAATGATCAATAGCAGTCATCAGAAACTCCTGTTTTGACTGGATATAAGGAAGTTGCTTCATTGCCTTCTCTATCTTCTTCTCGATTAATGAATGATTCAATTAAATACTCATAACAAACTAATTTTTGAATAACCGTCTCTAACCAGATTCTTATGTAAGTGACTTCTGTTGTAGCCAACATAATCCATCAGTTAATCTTCCATTCTTAAGATCTTTTTTTCTTCTTTTCTTCTGTATGAGATATGTGATTTGACCTGTTTTTGTTCTTCTTTTTCTTTTGTATTTGTGAGTTGCATAATGGTTGTCTTAAATATGTAGTGATCTAAATATCAAAATTATCCTTTCTTCTTAGAGTGCTGCCTTAAAGAAAAAGGAGATATATATTTATAAATATATTTAATTGATTCTATTTAGTTTGTTTCTCATATTTACACTCTAAAGAGCGATCAGATTACTGTGACCAAAGTATTACCAACAAATATTTACAATTAAAATCAATTGATATGACTACATTTTTGAGCTAAATCGTGTAATCGGCATTAATATTAATCTTTGAGTATGTTAGTAGTCTGCACAATTCAGAGTCACTGCTATAACTAACTTTTTGAAGAGTAGACAATATCACACTTTCTCAAAATTCTCACACTTTCAAATTGTATAGCCAGTATTAATACGCATTGAGATTAAATAGATAAGTAAAGAAGTCTAGCCATATTTTTTAGAGGTGGTTTTAATATATAGAGTTATAGATTGTAAATGCCTCCTGGAATCACTGAGATTGAGTTGACCGACGCTAGTACTATTTCAATTCCTATAGATGCAATATTGGTACTCTTTCTATTAATTGTCTTTGCATTAATAGGTTATTTCTTTCATAACATCCTAGACAATCAAACAAATCAATTTGTTGAACGTATAGACGATAATTCAGATCTTGAATTAGTCAAAGAAAAGCTAGAAGATCAATTAACTCTTGACTCAGCAACAGATAATCACGAAATACTAGAAAAGCCAAATATTAAAAAACTAAATTTCTTACCACCTTCAAAATTTTGGGGGATTGGTAGTTTGGCTGTTGTAGCCATAGGAGGATCAAGTCTTTTAAGGATCCAATCTATCCAAAACTCATATAAAAGAGTAAACACTAGTCAATTCAATATCAAGACAGAAAATCAATCGACAAAATCTTTATTATCAGTAACTAAAATAAAATCATCAAATCAATCTCAAACTAAAATAAAAAAGATCAATTATATTGATCCTTTATTATCAAATAATAATAGTTCCAAAAATAATAATTTTTTACGGGTTCAGCAAAGACAAACAGAAGATTTTTTCTCTTTCTAAGACGTACTAGTTTTTGATAAAAGATTGAATTAGATAATCACTAAAAATATTAACGAAAAAATTGGGGGTGGAAACATTTTTACCCCCTAAAACAAAAAGAAAGATGCGTAATATAATCACATTATTCTCACATAATAAAAATATGATTACGCATATCCAAAATAATTTAGTCATACCAATGGATTTTGGTTGTCACACTTTCAAGTTGTGTAGTCGGCATTCATACGCACCTTTAGCATTTCATATACGCACATATTAATTAACCCATTGGCACCACTAACATTTATATACAAAAAATAATCACAATCTCCTTACACTTATTATACAGGTTAATAAAGAATCATTACGACCTATATAGTCCTCTCATTATCACTAGATTTGCTTAAATTCAGTTAATTTAACTTCCAAAATCGAAACAGCCATCTTTATTGTTATAGTTTTCTATATCAACTAGTTAGTAAAGTATTATCAGTTCTGATATTCGTCCAAGTAAAGACTTCTGCATGAATGAGTAACGACCATCTTAAATCAACTCGAATTAACTTAAGTGGAACATGGGGAAGTAGCAGTCAATTACACGTCAATATCAATAATTATTCTGGACATGCTGGCTACTACCAAAATGGGAAAGACATTTGGACTGCAGCTGAGGCTGCTACAGGTATTTGTAATATCATCAATGGATCAACTTCGGGAGTCGGACCTGGAAATTCTCAAGCATTAGATCCGAATCTCACTGGCGTATCTGCATCAATTTCATTAGATGATCCAACAACAGTAATTTTAAGATCTACCGTTATAAATGGTCCTTTAGAGTTTTCCTATTCAACAGGTACATCAAATCACCCTCCTGGAACAGTTACTGAAATAGAAGACAATGACATCAATGATTCTATTGCTTCGATAAGCCTCACACAAATAAAAGAAGATTTATCTAGTAATCAAATTGAGTTATCACCCAGTATTACTGGCGATAGTGAGAATATCCACAGCTATTCAAATACACAATGGTTAAAAGACAATATTCCAATAGATGAAAAAAATGGATTAAATTCATTAATAATTGATTCAACTATTGATGCAAGTTATAAGGCTATTGTTACGTACTTTGATGGTGAATTAAATGAGTATTCAATTACAAGTGCATCGGTAGTAATTGATAATAGTTTTCCAACCTTAAGTAATTCATCTCCTGCCAATAATGCAACTTCTGTTGCCCTGGATAGCAATATTATTCTGACCTTCTCAGAAGTAGTTGATGTTGAAAGTGGCAACATCCTCATTAAAAAAACATCTGACAATTCAACAGTCGAATCCATTGACGTCACGAGTACTCAAGTCACTGGATCTGGTTCGACTCAAATCACGATCAATCCAAGTTCTGATTTCGATTCCTCCACTCAGTATTACCTTCAAATACCTGGTACTGCATTTGATGATTCTTCCAGTAATTCTTTTTCAGAGATAACAGATACCACTTCGATTTCATTCACAACAATTTCTCCTTCTCCTGCCTACACCATCAGTCCCTCTAGCACCTCCATCAATGAGGGCAGCACCCTAACCACTTCAATCTCCACAACAAACGTCGATGCTGGCACAACCCTCTACTGGTCTTTAAGTGGAAGCAATATCAATTCTTCTGATTTCTCTAGTGGTTCCTTAACTGGTTCAGGCAACGTTGGCGTTGATGGTTCTCTTTCCTTCTCTCATACCCTTGCCAATGATCTCAACACAGAAGGAAACGAGACCTTAAATATCAAACTCTTTTCTGACTCATCTCGATCGACTCAAGTCGGCAGTACTGCTTCTGTTTCTATTGGTGATACTTCAGTTTCTCCTTCTCCTGCCTACACCATCAGTCCCTCTAGCACCTCCATCAATGAGGGCAGCACCCTAACCACTTCAATCTCCACAACAAACGTCGATGCTGGCACAACCCTCTACTGGTCTTTAAGTGGAAGCAATATCAATTCTTCTGATTTCTCTAGTGGTTCCTTAACTGGTTCAGGCAACGTTGGCGTTGATGGTTCTCTTTCCTTCTCTCATACCCTTGCCAATGATCTCAACACAGAAGGAAACGAGACCTTAAATATCAAACTCTTTTCTGACTCATCTCGATCGACTCAAGTCGGCAGTACTGCTTCTGTCACAGTTAAAGACACGTCGAACTCATCAACCAATACCACCTATAAAGTAGTAGGGGAAAATTATCAGTTGAATAATATTAAAGATTATGATGGAAACTTACATGGATTTTTAGGAGAAGCACCTTCAATTGTTAAATCTGCATACAAATACCAAGGTAAATTAGATGTTAATGATGATGGGGTAACAGAAGAAATCTTTACTAATAAAGAAAGTGGAAGATGGGTCACGGCCTCTATTGATCCGATCACTGGAGCAATTGATTACACCAAGCATGGACAAGGAGGCACAACAAGGGTTGTAGGTATCTATGAAGACCCATTGGTTAAAGCAGGACTAGTAGAAAAAGATAGTGACTTTGACGGATCCAGAACATTCATTAATGATCTGAAGTTAGATAATCTGATTCTCAAAACCGTTGGGGACTATGACGGTGACGGATTCCAAGAAGTCTATTGGAGCAAAGTCGATAACACCGCATACCTAAGAGCCGTTATGCATGCAGATGGCAATATCCAATATGCCAACTATCAAAATTTAGATCAGATGACGGATTACTTAACGAACAATGGCTTTGCTGATACTGTTACTTTAATTGCTTAATTCTAAATACAAGTATATTCACTAAATCATGGTTGAATAGATAATTCTTTCTAAGGGATTCTTCCAAAAAATCTCAATCATACTAACTAGTCTAGAAACAAAATTCTTTTAGGATTTACAAATTCAGCAAGCAATAATGCTCTGTTTACTGAAATGACTGGTTTTGGTTAATACTTAATATATCCAAATCACTCAATATTTGATTAACTAACTGCTCACACATAGCGATAGATAAATATATTTTTACAATCCAGACAGGAACCACGGTTCACCTCTAGAAAGATCAAAACAAGGTTCGTAATAAGATCACACTTGCCCTACATTTAAATCACACACAAAAAATGAGTCGATAAAAAGTAGATGTCTACTAGTGTTCTTTGATTCGAATAAAGCAAATCATCATACTCTCCATACACTTCTAATAAAACAGATTAATAATATTGGATTGCGTAACATTTTATATGGGAAGTCAATGTATGATAGAAAAAATAAATATTGTGATGAGCGATATCAAACTCAATTTAGGCTGTGGTGAAAAGAGATTTCCAGGTTATTTAAATGTAGATAAATTTGGAACACCAGACATTAAGCATGATCTAGAATCTTTCCCATGGCCATGGGAAACAAATTCTGTATCAGAAATTGCACTAATACATGTACTAGAACATCTTGGAAAAGAAACAGAAGTATACTTTGGTATCTTCAAAGAGATTTATCGGGTATGTAAACATGGATCTAAAATTCATATCGTAGTTCCTCATTTTAGGCATCAATTTTTCTACGATGATCCCACTCATGTCAGAGTCATTACTCCTCTAGGTTTAGAATTATTCTCCAAGAAAAAAAATCAAATGTGGGCTCAGAAAGGAGGAGCTAATAGTCCTCTTGGATTATATCTAAATATAGATTTTGAATTAAAACAAGTAGGAATTAAACCTAGTCAAGACTGGTTTAGATTACATCCTGAACAAAATGTAGATCTTAATTTACTTCAACAGGAATCTTCGATATATAATAATTTAATTGAACAATATGATATGATCCTGGAAGTAATTAAAGATACCTAATTCCATCAAAAAAATTAACTATTAATCTTGTGAAAGAATGATAGGATTAGCATAACAATAAAGATCTCAAAATCATTAGAAATTAAATTTATAAGCAGCTACAAAAATGGTGAAAAATATATTTTTCTAATCTAGACATGAACCACGGTTCACCTCTAGAAGTTTAAAAAAGTAACATCACACTTTTAAAAATCTACATCACACTTAGGTCACACTTTCAAAGGTGCGTATTAAACACCCTCCAAATCGATTGATATAACTTGTGTCTCTAACATCACACTTTAGGTCGTATAGTCGGCATTGATCTAAACCTACGGTAGATATTCTCTTGAAACGATTGCAATAACTGATTTTATACTGCAGATGCTATGCGTGCCAAAATCGTGCCTAACTCTTCAAATCCTAGTCAGAGCGGTAGCATCTTCCACTAAACCGTGCCTTCAATGCCTTATAAGAGACCAGCAAAAATCAATCAAACACCACACTATTACTTCGTAAAACTAATAACTACTATGACTACAAATAATTGATATAAATTATAGATTTTTGATTCTTATTAGATCTAAATCAAAACCAAGATAAAATAAAAGATATAAAGGAGACATAAAAATGAAGTCAAAAAACCATGTAATCAAATTTCTTTTGTCGATAGTTGCTATTGGAGCACCATTCTGTCCTACACCTGCTACTGCCACTATTGGAGGTTTTACGAGAAAAGATTCTGCACCTCGATTTATAAAACCTTCAAAAAAAACTTGTAATGGTATACAAGTAAAACTCATTTCAGATTCACCTCAATTTATTCTAACCCCATACTCACCCTTACATTTGACGCCTGCAGAAGCATTGTTGACATTCCCAAATGATAAAACAATTAGAGAAATGGGATTATTCGCAGGATGGGGCAACCCGAGTAGTTTTGAAAGTAAAAATATAGACATGTGGCAACATACTGGCGGTTATTCAGTTTATTACAAAGAAAAAAGAATATGTTATTTCGACAAACATGAGGAAAGGGAGAAACTCCGAAAAAAAAGAGAAAATAACAACACCTAAATCAAAACAGGTGTAAATCAAGCGTGCCTAAACCGTGCCTGAAGGATACGCGTCTCTCAAACAGAAGTCATAGCAAAGGATCTCACGCTACGTCGTATAATCGGCATTGATACAAATATAAGAGTTAAAACTTAGTCATAGCAATTGATCTCAAGGAAGCAGTTACTGTTTTATTAGTGTTTTATTTCGCATAGAATCGCCCAAAACGCAGTCATACCCTATCCACCGTTTTTTTAGTGTTTTATTTCTACTTAATGTAGATAATAATTAAAAAAAGCGATTATTGCATTAGAAGGTTATTCATTGAGAAATTTTTCTCGCAAATTATTGAAAAATAGTATGTAATCTTCTAATGAAACAATAACCACATCAAGACAATTTATGAATTGACAAATTAGTAAACAATGGAAATATAAAAATAAATGCAAGTTAGTAAATCTCAAGTTATAGAAAAAACAAAGTATTGGACTAAATGGTGGATAAAGCAAAGAGAAGCAAAATTAGACTCAATATCAATAGAGACAATGTCACTCAATCCATTTTTAATACCAATTATCTATAATTTCCATGACTGTAAGGAGAATAAAGATCTCATTAATATTCTAGTTTCTTCTCATTTAATGATTGGTCATAATACTGGTTTTGGAAAATTGATAGATGAGAAAATATTACCTAATGTTTTTAATACAAAAAAATTAGATACTAAATTTAGAAGAGAAAATTATCCATATTATGAATCATGCTTCGATGAAATTGATCATATTGTTTATAAAGAAGATAAAACACATTTACTATCGCTAAAAGCAGGGAAATGGACTATTCAATTAACGATGGCAGTTCAACTTAATAGATCATTTCAAGAAATTATAGAAAATCATTCTGACAATATCAATACAATTAAAGTAGGAATATTTTATGGTTCAAAGTTTGATCTAACAGATAAATACGATATTTTAAGAGGTATAAATCGAGGTAAAAATCATGATGTGAAAGACTTAACACAAAAAGTAGATGTTCTTGCAGGAAAAGAATTCTGGAGTTGGTTAAATAATTGTGAAGAGACTCAAGAATATATTCTTGAGGGTATTTACAAAGGAATTAATGAAAGCAAAATAAAAGAAAGGATAAAGGAAAAGTTAAACTTATTTGAACAAGAAACTTTACAAAATTACAACCTAAATAAAAATCCTAATGAGTTAAATGATTGGTTACAACTATTACGAAGCATCAATAAATAAATCCATCTGATCAGAATCTACAAGTGTAGTTTTATAAGGAGAGTGACCATCAAAAACAATTCCCTTTCTATAAAAAGACCTAGTTCTTACATGTGGTCTCAAATGTTGTTCATTAAAAAATGGTTGACGTGATGACTCATAATTTCCACTATTAATTGTAGTCAATAAATTAAATGCACTACTAGCAGCAACCTTCGCCAAACCAACTGGAACAGCATTCCCTATTTGTCTCATCTTCTCAGTTGTCGAACCAAAAAACTTATAGTCTCTCGGAAACTCTTGAATCGCTGCTGCCTCACCTACAGTTATTGCTCTTAATTCATCAGGATGGCACATGCTTGTTCCTGCATGATTAGGCATAGTTACAACTGTTGGAGAGGGGAAATCCATAGATAGTTTTCTCCAATATGCACTCCTGCCTCCTTTTAAATACCAAGCTTTACCCATAGATTCTTTCTGGATTTCAACTGGAAGTGATCTCCAATTACCTCCTGCTGGAATCATCGACAAGTAATGCAACTTCCTTTTACTGAAATTCATACAACTTGTATCTGAATCTACAAAATTTTTTCCTATTGCATCACCAAGAGTTTTAAATGGTAATAAGTTATCTTCCGACCTATTACTATGAGTAGGTTTTAAAAAATCTGATTTAACCCCATATCTATTACCAATTAAGAAAATACGTTCTCTAATTTGAGGACTACCATAGTTCGCTGAATTAGTTACATATAGATCTACGCTATAACCAATATCATGAAATTCCTCAATGAGAAGTTTCAAGAGTGATCCTTTCTCCTGAAAAGTCTTATCGCAATTTTCATTATCATTTTTACTTGCAAAAGGCATAGATAATAAACCTCTTACATTTTCCATCAAAAAAACTTTAGGTTCTAATTCCTTAGTTAAACGAAGAAATTCAAAAGTCATCATACCTCTTCTATCTTTAACACCTTTCCTTTTTCCAAAGACACTAAATGCTTGACAAGGCGGACCACCTAGTAGGAGATCTATATCTTTTAGACCTGTAGAATTAAATATGCTTTCAGCACTAATTTCCACGATAGACCTATTATCAATATGATAATCAGGAGTATTAATTTTTAAAGTTTCAACTGCTGAAGGGTCAACCTCGTTTGCAAAAGATATATCAAAACCTGCATTAGAAGCACCAATATCTAATCCGCCGCAACCAGAAAATAAAGAAATCGCATTAAACTTATTTTTTTTTAAATCGCAATCTTTCATTCTTCAAAATAGTTCTTCCTATTTTATCATCAATAATTTTAATTGCATAAAATACATACCAATTATTCGTATTATGACTACGTTCAAGACGTTTTAAAGTTATTTTTTTAGTGTTTTATTTTTTAAATAAAAACCTCGAAATCCCAGTTATAGCGACATCACTGTTTTATTAGTGTTTTATTTACTTTACTTCTCGCTAAGATCAACTGTGCTGCAATGGATCTCAATTACGTTGTATAGTCGGCATTGATACGCACAAACAGAGTTTTATATACGCACCTATCTCAACTTCAACTGGTATCACTACATCTATTTAAATAAAAAATAATCACACAATAATCACACTGCCTCACAAAATAATCACACTTTCTTATAGGGGTGAATACATATTCACCCCTATAATCACTAATTTTCAGATAGCAACAAAGACTGCACTTTAGATGATTGCTCTGAATTCAAAGGTATTTGATCTAATACAAACTGCCATCTGCCTACTTTATAAAAATGATCAACCAAGAATTGTGATTGATCTACTATCCAGTCTTGAGGGCATTTCCTAATCTCTAAATATCCCGCCCAACCTGTCAGTTCAATAGGATGTGATTGATACTTAATGGTTTTATGAAAGAGTGCCTCCTCTACAAGAAAAGCATCTAATCTTGTATCAAATAACCAAGAGCAAATCTCCTCTCCATATTCTTCGTCATCTGAACGAGATATAACTCTCTCAGTATCATCGGCATTATCACTAATATCCTGTGCAATCCCAAATTTAATATATCCTTCAAATCTTGAGAGTTCATATAAATACAACCATTCAAGTACATCCTGAGAGCGAAGATTACCTTGAATTGCTTGCTCTAACGTGTCATAACCACCTCTATTGCAGCATTTTAAACGTGAATTTCTCGTGCGAATTGTATAAGGATTTGCAGGATGAATTTGATCATGAATTCTGCAACGAAAATTCGCAAGAGTATCAGTATTGACGTATCCATCTACATATTCAATTTGCGATCCTTTCCTTTTACAGAAAGAAATTAGTTTATTTAAACCTTCATCCCTCAGTCTTTGGGCAGTTTTATTTACCGCAGATGAATGACAACATTTAAGTCCATGACCTGTTACTACATTACTTGGCAAACTCGGATGAATTTCATTGTGTTCTAAACATCTATAAGTAGTAGATGTTGATTCATTTAAGTAATCGCCAACTAATTCAACCTTACCTAACAACTTTAACTTCTTGATGTGTTCATTTCTCCTAACTTCAATACTGTTTTCGCATCCACAATGCCAATGCTCTCCTGTTTTTAAGAATTCGGCATATCTCAGAAGAAGGGTAGGGTTACCACAGGAACATTTCACCCACCATCTACTATTTGATTTTCGTCCATTAGGACCTCTTTTTATAACTTTAAATTTTCCAAATTCAAGACCTATAAGATCCTTTTGATTTCCCTTCCCGCAACCACAGGATTTAGTACTACCTGTTTTAAGAGTATTTGCTTTAAGTAACTTGAGATTAGGATTCCCGCAAGAACACTTACACCAATATTGAGTCAGTCGAACCTCTTTATCTCCTCTTTTCTGAATATATGGAGGTCCTCTCTTGATAACAGTTAATTTCCCAAACTGTTGTCCAGATAGATCTTCTGCATTCTTTTTTTGAACCTCAGCAGGAGATATCCCATTATCTCTTAAGCATTTTCTGATTGTTGTTTCGGCACAGTCATAAATGGCAGATAATTCCTTAACACTTTTTTCTGGAAATAGATTACATATCTCTTCTTTTTGAACCTTTGTATGCTTACTTGGCATAATTAATTCAACTTACTTCCCTCTATAAAAATAATAATCACACAATGGTCGCACTTAAAATATGTGTGTATAAAGCACTCTTGTAATCCATTGCTATAACTTCTATCTTGTTGAATCACACTTTAAGTTGTGTAGTCGGCATTAATACGAACATATTGATCAGACAAATCACATCCCCAAGCAGTAGCCGAACCTTTCCCCATCCCTATCCTTAATCTAATACTTATAGTATCATCGATCAAATATTTCCCTTTTAATCTTGCTTTCATAAAGTTACTCACTATATGTCTATCAAAGTCCAGGGGTCTTCCATTCGAAAAGATTTCATATGGTCCAATCCATAATTGGACATCATTGAAATTAAAAGAAGTACCTGCATAACCAAGTGCAGCAATAATTCTTCCCCAATTAGGATCGGAACCATGTACTGCAGTTTTAACTAAAGATGATGCTGCAATTGTGCGCGCTACTAGATGAGCATCTAAGTCACTTTGAGCGCCCTCTACTTTTATCTCAATCAAACAATTAGCACCTTCTCCATCCCTTGCAATTGATTTAGCCAGGTATTGAGCTGTTAAGTGTAGTCCCTCTTCAAGAGTTGAAAAATATTTTGGATCTAATTTTGGTCCAGAAGAGAAAGCCAAAAAAGTATCATTTGTACTCGTATCTCCATCAACTGTAATGGCATTAAAAGATGATTCTGCAACTCGCTTAATCATATCCGACCATACAAAGTAATCTATACCTACATCACACGTGATATAACTCAACATTGTTGCCATTGAAGGATGAATCATCCCTGAACCTTTAGCCATTCCTCCAATAGATATTACTCTCCCTCCTAAAACTGCTTGATATGCAATTTGCTTTACCTGAAGATCTGTTGTAAGAATTGCATTTGCTGCATCCAGATAAGCTTCCTTATCTAAACTTTTTATAAGATAATCCAAATGACTATTTACTCTTTCGACAGGTATTGGCTCACCAATCACACCAGTAGAACATATCAACACTTCTTCATTAGATAATCCCAAGCGATGAGCAAGCTCATGTGTAATAATTTCACTATCAATTTTGCCTCTACTACCTGTACAAGCATTTGCCTGTCCAGAGTTAATAACTACAGCACGTATTTTGCCCTTAGACGCCTTAAGCCGATCAATGCATAAATCTACGCAATAAGCACGAGTGACTGATTGAGTAAATGTCCCACTACAACATGCACCATCTGGTGCATAAAGCAAAGCAAGATCTTTCTTGCCTGAGGGTTTCAATCCTGCAGAAATGCCAGCTGCTAAAAAACCATTAGGGGTAGTAATTCCACCAGAAATTGGAGACCATATAGAAGATGTCAAAAGACCCAAATTCAGAAGAGCATTTTCAATTACTATCAATATTAATGATTGACCAACAACAAACAAACAATCTTTGCCTTAGATGGAAAGGCAAGCAAAGAAGAATAGGTATCACAGGAGGTATTGCCAGTGGGAAAACGATCATTGGAAATTTTCTTTTTCAAGCCAAGCAATGGCCTATTTTAGACGCTGACTCATATGCTCATGAAGCACTTAGCGCTGAAAGCACCATATCAAAGCAAGTCTTATTAAAATATGGAAATAAAATACTTCAAAAATCACGGGAGAATGAAAAAATTATTAATCGCAAAGAATTAGCCAAATTAGTTTTTAGAAATGATGTTGAAAAAAAATGGCTGGAAGAACTGATACATCCATTTGTCAACAAAAGAATTGAAGAAGATTTAGAAAAATTAAAATCAAATTCAGTAGTGATTTTGATTATTCCACTACTATTTGAAAAAAATTATACAAATATATGTAGTGAAATTTGTTATATTGATTGCCACAAAGATAGGCAATTAAGTCGTCTGAAAGAAAGAGATAACTTAAGTCCTGAAGAAGCTAATCAAAGAATTGATGCTCAATGGGCAAACTCTTTTAAAAAACAATTTGCAGATCACATAATTAATAATTCTAATGATGATGAGACATGGAAACTGCAATTAAAAAAATTATATAATTTCTAACCTTGTAATTTTTTATTTAATATTTGATTAGCGAGTTTTGGATCTGCTTTCCCTTTTGTTTCCTTCATTAATTGACCAACAAAAAAGCCTAGCAATTTCTTCTTCCCAGACCTAAAAGATTCAACCTCATTAGGATGCTTAATGATTAATTGATCAATAATTTCTTCAATAACTTTAGGATCTCCAATCATCCCTAAACCACGTTCTTGGACTAATTGCTTTGGAGAACCACCTTTACTTAATAATTCAGGTAAAATTTCTTTGGCGATTTTTCCACTTATTTCTCCAGCATCAATCATATTTAACATTTCTGCTAATTCATTCGGCTTAAAAGATAATTGATCAAATGATAATCTATTAGATTTTATATAGGCTGCTATATCTCCGGTTATCCAATTGGCTGAAGATTTAGCTGCACCTCCTTCGTTAACAACTTTTTCAAAATATATAGCCATTGAAGATTCATCAGTCAAAACTCGTGCATCATAAATAGAAAGACCAAACTCTGCTGAATATCTATTTCTTTTTGCAGCTGGCAATTCTGGTAATTCTGCACGCCATTTTTCTTTTAAATCATTACTTACTTCTATAGGACCTAGATCAGGGTCGGGGAAATAACGATAATCACTGCTGCCTTCTTTGGATCTCATACTTTTAGTCAGTTGCTTACCTTCATCCCATAACCTCGTTTCTTGTTTTACTTCGTCTCCAGATTCATAAGCTTTAATTTGCCGCTTAATTTCATATTCACAAGCTTTCTGAATAGCTGAAAATGAATTCATATTTTTTATTTCTACTTTTGTGCCAAATGGGTCATTAACAGTTGGTCTGACGGAAATATTCACATCACATCGCAAAGAACCTTCTTGCATATTCCCATCAGATACTCCTAAATAACGCATGATTCTTCTAATTTCAGCTGCATACTCAGCAGCCTCTCTACCTGTTCTTAAATCAGGTTTACTAACTATTTCAGCAAGTGCCACGCCTGCTCTATTGTAATCAACCAAAGAATGCGTGGAACCTGACAATTGGTCACTACCTGCGTGCACAAGTTTTCCAGCATCCTCCTCCATATGTAGTCTTTCAATACCTATTTTTTTGACATAAGTTGCTTTACCTTTTTCAGCTACTTCTACTTCTATCCAACCATCTTCTGCAATAGGTTCATCAAACTGAGAGATTTGATAATTTTTTGGTAAGTCTGGATAAAAATATTGCTTTCTATCAAATTTACTATGAGATGCAATATTTAAATTCAAAGCCATCGCTGCTTTTACTGCATATTCCAGAACCTTTTTATTTAGGACCGGTAAAGTGCCTGGTAATCCACAAACCACTGGGTCGATATGAGTATTTGGCTCATCACCAAAGTTTGTTGATGCGGTAGTAAATATTTTGCTCTTAGTCCCCAACTGCACATGCGTCTCTAATCCGATTACAACTTCCCAAGAAACATTTGATTCTGACATTAATTTGACCTAGATATATGAATCCTATGAAAGAAAAGCTCAGTCATGGAAGCTAGCGTAACCTAAAACATTGAAAATAACATTTTCCAAATCCAAGCAATGGGTGTCTTAAATGAAAAACCATTGTTAATCCTCGGAGGAGGATTAATGGGTCTTGCAATAGCCCATGAACTTGCTCAAAGAGGCAAACGCGTAGAAGTTTTAAGTAGAAGCAGAAGTGAAGCAGCAGGCTTTGTTGCTGCAGGAATGCTCGCCCCTCACGCAGAAGGGCTTCAAGGTGATCTTTTAAATCTTGGTCAAAGTAGTCTTCAAAGACACCCGACATGGATAAAAAGCATTGAGACAAATAGCAAAATGTCATGTGGTCTTAAAACTTGCGGGATTGTTGTCCCATTTGAAAGCCACCAAGATTGCGAATCCTATCCAACTTATAAATTTGGTAAAAAGCTAAAAAGGAATGAGCTCCTTAAAGAAGTTCCGGGAATCTCAGAAAAATGGAAATTAGGTTTACTTTTTAAGCAAGACGGTCAAATCGATAATCGAAGACTTTTAATGAGAGCACTTGAAAAAGCTTGTGTTGAATTAGGTGTTCACTTTCAAGAAGGAGTTGAAGTAATTGAAATAATTAAAGATTTACACAAGTTCAATGGGGTCAAAATTAAAGACATTAATGGAAATATCAATCATTTAAAAAGTGACGAGGCTGTTCTCTGCTGCGGAGCCTGGAGCAAACAAATTTTTAAAACACTGCCTATTTTTCCTGTTAAAGGCCAGATGTTATCTATTCAGGGCCCAAAACAGATTCTTAAAAGAATTATTTTTGGACCAGGCATTTACTTAGTTCCAAGAGATGATGGTCTGATAATCGTAGGGGCAACTAGTGAGCGTGAAGCAGGCTTCCAGAAAGGACTCACTCCAAAAGGGCAAAGAGAGCTACAAAAAGGAATTCAATCTCTTATGCCTGAACTTAATCAACTACCTCATATGGAGAGATGGTGGGGTTTTCGTCCATGCACACCCGACGAAGGACCATTACTTGGAATGTCATCAATTAATGGACTCTGGCTTGCCACTGGGCATCATCGCAATGGAGTTTTATTGGCGGCGATAACTGCAGAATTAATTGGAAAATCAATTTGCTCGACCCCTTTAAGTAATGAGGAATGTAGTTTATTGTCCCAATTCAGATGGGACAGATTTAAAAAACATTCTCAAAATGATTTTGAAGTTGAATAAATTATTCAACTCTCCATTCTTGATCTGATGGAGTCCAATTAACAAGTTCATTTTCCTGGAACCATAAGTTAATTTCAAACACTGCTGTATCAGAACCATCAGAACCATGAATGACATTACGTCCAATATTCACCGCCAAATCACCTCTAATAGTTCCAGGTTCTGCCTCAAGAGGTTTTGTTGCTCCAATCAATTTTCTCGCACTTGCAATAACACCTTCACCTTCCCAAACCATCGCTACAACAGGTCCACTAGTGATGAAATCAACTAAACCTGAAAAGAAAGGACGGTCTTTGTGAACACCATAGTGTTTTTCAGCAAGTGCTTTGCTTGGTGTTAGTTGCTTTAGGCCAACTAATTTGAAACCTTTAGTTTCAAAACGACCAAGTATCTCAGCGATTAAACCTCTTTGCACACCATCTGGCTTGATAGCAACAAAGGTTCTTTCCAAAGTCATTGCGATATTTAATAATATGAAGCCATAGTCTTCCTAAAACTGCCCTCTTGGCAAGTAAAACATGACACTTAATAAAACTGTTCTTAGATTTAATTGTATTAATCGTGAATGATCAAAACTTGGCAACTTTGTTATCGCATAAATGGCTTTGAAAAATACCAATCAATCTCTCTCTTGGACTATCCAAAATAGCTCAGACCTCTATGGGATTGATCGATGGGGAAAGGGTTATTTCACTATCAATCAAAAAGGCAATATTGCTATTTGGCCTAACGGTTCCAAAAGCAAATCTCATGATTTAATGGAACTATTAGATGAGCTAGAAAGTCGAAAACTAAAATTTCCTCTGTTAATAAGATTTGATGATATTCTCGAAGATTGCTTAAAAAACTTACATAAAGCTTTCGAAAAAGCTATTAATGACTATCAATATCTAGGGAAATACCAAGGTGTATTTCCAATCAAATGTAATCAACAGCGTCACGTAGTTGAAGAATTAATCACCTGTGGTTCCAAATGGCATTTTGGCTTAGAAGCTGGAAGCAAGCCAGAGCTACTAATTGCTTTATCAATCCTAGAAGATCCTAAAGCTTTACTCATATGTAATGGCTATAAAGATCAACGTTATATTGAGACAGCTATTTTAGCACGTCAGCTTGGACGTCAACCTATAGTAGTTATAGAACAAGCAAGTGATGTTGATCTTATAATCAAATCTAGTAATTTATTGGGAGCATCACCACTCATAGGGATAAGAGCCAAACTATCAAGTCAAAGCAGTGGAAGATGGAGTAGCTCGATTGGTGATAAGTCGAAATTTGGACTTTCAATTCCAGAAATATTGAAAGCAACCAAAAGATTAAAAGAAGCAAATCTTTTCAATGAATTAAAGCTTTTACATTTTCATCTAGGAAGTCAAATTAACGATATAGGTATTTTAAAAGATGCCTTACAAGAAGCAGGACAAATTTATGCAGAGTTAATTAATCTTGGAGCACCTATGGGATACTTAGATGTTGGAGGTGGTTTAGGAATTGATTACGATGGAAGTCAAACCGCCTCAATAGCATCTACTAACTACTCACTTCAAAATTATGCAAATGATGTAGTAGCAACAATTAAAGAGTGTTGTGAATCAAAAAAGATACCACTACCAACTTTGATTACGGAGAGTGGGAGAGCTATTGCTAGTCACTTTTCAATTTTAATCTTCAATATTTTAGGCAAAAATTCGTTACCTTCTGACATTCCTAAAAAAGACGAAAAAGAATGTCTTTCTGTCAGAAATTTACGTGAAACATTAGTCCATATAAATTCTCTAGAACTTAAGCAAGAAGAAGATTTAGCCAAACTACAAGAAGCATGGAATGATTCTCTTAAATTTAAAGCAGATGCACTAGCCGCTTTTCGTCTCGGCTATATAGATTTAGTTGAACGTGCAAAAGCTGAACAGTTGACATGGGCCTGTGCAAAAACAATAGTTAATCAATTACCAAAAAATATACTTCTACCTAAAGAACTAAAGAAATTAAGTGAAAGTTTAGCCGAAACCTATTACGCAAATCTTTCCGTATTTAGATCGGCTCCAGACACTTGGGCCATTGATCAAGTTTTTCCAATTATGCCAATCCATCGGCTTAGCAAAGAGCCGAACAAACTTGGTCACTTTGCAGATTTAACATGCGATTCAGATGGAAAGCTTGATCAATTCATTGATAATGGAAAAGTTAAAAATTTACTACCTCTTCATGAATTTAATCAAGACGAAAAATATCTAATAGGTCTTTTCTTAGGTGGAGCTTATCAAGAAGTAATGGGAAATCTACATAATTTATTTGGGAGTACTAATGCAGTCCATATAAGATTTACAGAAAAAGGAAAATATAAAGTGGAGCATGTCATTCGTGGGAATACAAAATCAAATGTTCTTGAATATTTGGAACATGATCCAGAAATATTATTAGAACGATTACGAAAATCAAGCGAATCAGCTATTCAACGCGGTCATCTAAAAATCCAAGATGCACAAAAACTAATTGAGCATGTAGAAGCAAGCCTCCGTCAAAGTACTTACCTACAGAGTTAATTAAGACAATTGTTGAGTCAATTCCTCATTAGCTTTTTCTAAAGCTAGATCCAACGATTGAGGTTGACTACCTCCAGCTTGGGCAAGATTTGGACGACCACCACCACCACCACCACAAATTTTTGCAACCCCGCTTATAAATTTGCCTGCATGTAAACCATCTGAGACTAAATCAGGAGAAAATGCAGCGACCAAAACTAATTTATTATCGATCTCATGATTTGGAATACCTCCCAAAATAACAGCAGAGTACTTACCTAAATGATCGATCAAACTTATAGCCGCAGATTGTAATCCCGATCCGTCAACTCCATCTAAACGTCTGATTAATATTTTGCTGTAACCAACACATTTTGCATAACTCGCTAAACCCAATGCCTTCGCCAATGCGAGTTCATTTTTAACTTTGATAAGTTCTTTTGTTTTATCTTTCAATTCAAGTTGAAGAGATGAAACTCTCTCAACAATTTCATATGATTGAACCTTGAAGGATTTACTTAACTCCTTAACTACCGAATCACGTTCATTAAAATAATCTAAAACTGATGGACCTGCTATGGCCTCTATTCGTCTAATACCTGAAGCAATACCTGTCTCATTAATAATCTTAAACGTACCTAGTTGTGACGTGCGAGTTACATGGGTTCCACCACATAACTCCATAGAAACGCCTGGAACATCTACAACACGTACCACATCGCCATATTTCTCACCAAACATTGCTAAAGCACCAGCTGCCATAGCTTCCTTAATTGGCATTGTTTTAATTTGAATTGGATGATCTTCATTAATCCATTGATTTATTCGTGCTTCCATATCCTGAAGTTCTTGTATTGTCAAAGGCTTTGGAGCATTAAAATCAAATCTCAATCGATCATTTGAAACTAAGGAGCCTCTTTGACTTACACTTGAGTCAATCAACAACTTTAAGGCTGATTGCAATAGATGTGTAGCGGTATGATTTGATTTAGTTCGTTGACGAAAAGATGGAGTAACATTCATCTGAACAGATGAGTTAACTGTCAGAACTCCAGTGTTAACGATTCCAGAATGAATAAAAATATTCTTCTTTTTTCTAACATTTTCCACAGACACCTCAAGATTATTAGACGTTATTAATCCTTTATCTCCAATTTGGCCACCCGACTCAGCATAAAAAGGCGTTCTATTAACAATAATCTTGACTGAATCACCCTCAACAGCTTGTTTCACTAATTCATTATTTTTAAAAATGCCTATCACTTTTGAAGTACTTTCTAATAATTCATAGCCATCAAATATTGTTGCATCAAATAAAGAAATTTCTCTTTCAATTGAACCTTCTTCAGTTAAATCAATACTAACAGAGGCATCTTTTGCACGTTTACGTTGCTTTGCCATCTCGTTCTCAAAACCAGTAATATCAACAGAAATACCTTTTTCATTCGCGATCTCTTCTGTTAATTCCAAAGGAAAACCATACGTGTCATAAAGTTCAAATGCCTGAGCACCAGAGATAACATTACATTCATGAGCTGTTAACTCTGCTAAAAGTTTCTCTCCCCGTTCAAGAGTTTCAAGGAAACGAGATTCTTCTATTTTTAACTCATTAAGAATAATTTTCTTTTTCTCAAGTAATTGAGGATAAGCATTTTTCATCAACTCAATAGCAACTTCAGCCAGCCGAGGTAAAAATGGCTGATTAATGCCTATCAGTCGACCATGTCGAATCATACGCCGTATTAGACGACGTAGAACATAACCTCGCCCTAGATTACTAGCAGTTACACCATCACAAATTAAATGCGTGACAGCTCTACAATGATCTCCAATAATTTTTAATGATGTTTTATTTTTGTTATCTGTACTTTCATAATTGATTTGAGCTAATAAAGCCGCTGCTTCAATGAGAGGAAAAATAAGATCCGTTTCATAATTATTAGATTTTTTTTGCAAAATTTGAGCCATTCTTTCTAAGCCCATTCCTGTATCAATATGACAATTCGCCAATGGTTGAAGATTGCCCTTTAAATCTCGGTTGTATTGCATAAAAACCAAATTATAAAATTCTATAAATCGACTATCGTCTTCAAGATCTATTCCACCACTTCCTAACTCCGGTTTAAAATCAAAATAAAGTTCCGAACATGGACCACAAGGTCCTGTGGCTCCAGATGACCAAAAATTATCAGCAGCACCCATTCTTATGATTCTTTTTGCATCAACCCCTACAACCTCTTTCCATATTTGCTCTGCTTCTGAGTCTTCTTCAAAAACACTAATGACTATATTCTGTGGATTTAGTCGAAAAACCTCAGTAGTTAATTCCCAAGCCCATTGAATTGCCTCTTTTTTAAAATAGTCACCAAAAGAAAAATTACCTAGCATCTCAAAAAAAGTATGATGCCTCGCAGTTCTCCCTACATTTTCAATATCATTTGTTCTTATACATTTTTGACTGGATGTTGCTCTCGGAGTAGAAGACTCTTTTAATCCTAAGAAGATAGGTTTAAAAGGTAACATCCCCGCAATTGTCAATAAAACTGTTGGATCATCTGGAATCAAAGAAGAACTTGCGAGTTTCTTGTGATTATATTTAGTAAAAAAATTGATAAATGCTTCTCTTATCTCATCTCCAGAAAGGAATGGCGGATTCGTTGAGGAGGAAGAATTTTTTTGCATAACTAAAAATTATCTCTAAAAAGGTTTTTAAAAATAATCACAAAAACGTCAAATGTGCTCAACTCACCCTAAACAATAACAAAATAGAAACCCGTGAAACTTCGAAAGACAAAATATTCAAAAAAATCATTCGAGAAGCTTACTTATTGCAAACAAATACTATTTACGGGAAGCAGTATCACACTTACAAACCTCAATATCCTATTATAGTTAAAAACTAACTAGGTATTTTCACTTAGCAGCCTGATTTATTGCAACCTTCAGGCTTCTTCTAAATTAATGGCTTTAGGAACATGATTTTTACGGAATCAACAGCTTTAGAAAATCAGAAAAGTGATACTCCTAAGCTTTCACTGCAATATGAACAAATTGCTGCAGATACATACACTTTAAGGTCATTGGATTGGGATAGAAGCAGGTTTGATATTGAATTTGGTCTTCGAAATGGAACTACGTACAACAGCTTTTTAATTAGAGGCAAAAAAAATGCGCTCATAGATACAAGCCATTTAAAGTTTAAAGATTTTTGGTTTGAAAAACTAAAGCAAGAAATCAATCCAACAGAAATTGATTATTTGATAGTCAGTCACACTGAGCCAGATCATTCAGGACTCATTAAATATTTAATTGAATTAAATCCAAATATTGAAATCGTCGCATCTAAAGTAGCTATAAAATTCCTAGAAGACCAAATTCATCAACCTTTTAGGTCAAGAGCAGTCAAAAGTGGAGAGGAACTCAATTTAGAAATTAATTCAATCAGCGGAATCAAGCATAAAATTGAATTTATTAGTGCACCAAATCTACATTGGCCCGATACTATTTTTTCTTTTGATCATGGTACACAAGTTTTATATACTTGTGACGCGTTTGGTTTGCATTACTGCTCAAAAAAATTGTATGACGAAAATCCAAGTTTATTAAATGAAGATTTTCGATTTTATTACGACTGCCTCATGGGTCCTAATGCCCGCAGCGTAGTTCAGGCATTAAAAAAAATTGATGCATTGCCCACTATCAAGACTATTGGTGTTGGACATGGACCAATTCTTAATTTTAATACGCAGTTATGGCTGAATCATTACAGAGAGTGGAGTAAGGAAAGAAGTACAGGAGAAAATTACGCTGTGGTTTGCTATCTCAGCCAATATGGTTTTTGTGATCGACTTAGTCAAGCAATTGCTCATGGCATAGGCAAGGCAAATGCTCAAGTCCAATTAGTTGATCTTATTGCTTCAGACACTCAAGAGTTAAGTGCTTTAATTAGTGACGCAAGTGCAGTCGTGGTACCAACTTGGCCTATCAAATCTGATTCAGAATTACAAAGCAATATTGGAACACTTCTTGCATCCTTAAAACAAAAGCAGTGGATAGCGACTTATGACTCCTATGGCGGAAATGAAGAGCCTATTGACTTTATTACCAACCAATTAAGAAAGCTCGGACAAAAAGAAGCTTTTAAACCACTTCGAGTTCGTGACGAGCCAAACAAAAGTGTGTACCAAAAATTTGAAGAAGCTGGTACAGACTTAGGTCAAATTCTTACTAGAAAGAAAAATTTAGCTACTACTAAAAGCCTTGATGGAGACTTAAATAAAGCACTTGGTTGCTTAAGCGGTGGACTCTACATTGTTACAGCAAAAGACAGTGAAGGTGCGGACAGTCGAGACGGCGCGATGGTTGCAAGTTGGGTTAGTCAAGCAAGTTTTGAACCCCCTGGAATTACTGTAGCGGTAGCTAAAGACAGAGCCATTGAATCACTATTACAAGTCAATGATCGTTTTGTTCTGAATATCCTTCAAGAAAATAACTATTTGCACCTCTTCAGACACTTTTTAAAACGTTTCCCACCAGGTGCTAATCGATTTGAAGGAGTTGAATTAATGAATGATCTTGCAGCGGGGGGACCAGTTCTATCTGATGCGCTAGCGTTCCTTTCATGTAAAGTTATTCAAAGAATGGAGACAACAGATCATTGGATCATTTATTCATCAGTTGAAAAAGGTAATTTATCTAATACCCAAAGTAAAACAGCAGTTCATCACAGAAGAGTTGGTAGTAATTATTAACAATGATAGTAAAGAATATTTCTTCATTAAATTTAGATGGTTTGATAAAAAAAACCATTCAGATTCCTATTGAGGAGAACTTCATTTGCTTAAGAAGCCTAAACCCAAAAAGAACAAGATTTGAAGTTGAATATTCTCTTGAAAAAGGTAGTTGTACTAATTCTTTTTTATTTAAGTCTTCTCAAGATAAACATTCTAAATCAAATGATTATATTTTAATTCATCCTCCTGGTTTAACATTTGAAAAAGAATTTTTAGAAGAGTTTGAGACATTAATTAGCAGAGATTCGTCTGCAATAAAATTAGTCATGGGTCATATCAATCCCAATAAAGTTGCTTTTGTGAAAAAAATGAATGTGAAATATAAAAATATAACGATTATTTGTTCTAATCCAGGTGCAAAATTATTCAAGGAGATTTGGAATTTACGAAAACCCTCAAACAATACAAATCCAAAAGAAGCATTGGAGAAAGTTGAAGTTCTTCCGAATATACAAATAATTAAGCAATTAGAAACTCTGTCACTCGACAGTAATTTTGAGATTACATTCATTCCCGCGCCTACAGCTCGCTGGCCTGGTGGACTAATTGTTTTTGAAAAGCAAACTGGTTTTTTGATGAGTGATAAATTGTTTGGTGCGCATGTTTATGAAGAAAATTGGGCTGAATTAAACAGTGTTAGCACGGAAGAAGAAAGAAGACATTACTTCGATTGTCTAATGGCACCAATGTCTACTCAAGTGAATAGTATTATCGAAAAATTTGAAGACTTTGAGATTGATACGATAGTGCCTGGACATGGACCTGCAATCAGCGGAAGTTGGAGGAGTTTATTAAACAACTATCAAAGCTGGGGAGAAAGCCAAAAACACAGCAATTTAAGAGTTGCTCTATTATTTGCTAGTGCATATGGAAATACTGCTGCTATTGCTGATGCCATTGCTAGAGGAATTAATAAAACAGGGGTCAAAGTTAAGATTATTAATTGTGAATTCACCGCATCAGATAGCTTAGTCACTGAAATTCGTAAAGCAGATGGATATTTAATTGGATCGCCCACATTAGGAGGACATGCACCCACCCCGATTGTTTCAGCACTTGGCTCGCTTTTGTCTGAGGGAGATAGAGGAAAGCCGGCTGGAGTATTTGGAAGTTATGGATGGAGTGGGGAAGCTCTTGATTTACTTGAAAAAAAATTAAAAGATGGAGGCTTTAAATTTGGATTCGAACCTATAAAAATCAAATTCAGCCCTGATCCTTTAATGATTAAAAAACTTGAAGAAACAGGTATCCAATTTGGTAAGCAATTAATTAGTGCAAAATTACGTCAACAAAGAAAGGCTAATGTTGGTTTAAATACAAGTAAAAGTGATCCAACAATTAATGCACTAGGAAGAGTCGTCGGGTCACTATGTATATTAACTGCTCAAAAAGGAGTTGAGGATAATCTAATTAGCGGAGCTATGGTTGCAAGTTGGGTTAGTCAAGCAAGCTTTTCGCCTCCTGGTATTACGATTGCAGTCGCTAAAGAAAGAGCTGTAGAAAACTTACTTCATACAGGAGATAACTTTGCTTTAAATATTTTAGAGGAAAACAATCACCAAAGCCTCCTTAAACAATTTCTTCAATCATTCAAACCTGGAGATAATAGATTTACCGATCTTGAGATCAAATTAAGTCCAAGCAATCAGCCATTATTAAACGAAGCTTTAGCTTGGCTGGAGGGTACAGTTAGTCAACGAATGGAGTGTGGGGATCATTGGCTGATATATGCTGAGATTAAACATGGAAAAGTCATTAAAAAAGATGGAGTAACAGCAGTTCATCATCGAAAAACCGGAGCGAACTACTAGATCCATTACAAAAACGACATCATCCATTTACACTTCCCTCTTGATTCACAATGTCTAATAAAAAGCTTCTAGTTATAGCTGCTAGTAATGGTGAAAATCTCAAACTAGCCAAAAGATTTCTAGTCGCAGGCAAGGAACTAAATTACTCATGCGAATTACTTGATTTGACAGAATCAAAAAATGATTTACCTCTATTTAATCCACGTCATAATTCAAAAAATGAAGCACCAGAAAATCTTAAGTCGATCAATACTCAAATGGAGAGCCACTCACACTGGGTCATTTGTGCGCCTGAATATAACGGCTCAATTCCTCCAATTCTTACAAATGCAATAGCTTGGCTATCTGTGCAAGAAACAGATTTTCGAAGTTTATTCAACGAACGTCCAATTGCAATTGCAAGTTTTTCAGGCGGAGGATGTATGGAGTTATTACTTTCGATGCGAATTCAATTAACCCATCTTGGAGCTTTAGTCTTAGGTCGTCAATTAGCTACAAATAAATCAAAAGTTGCTGAGGATAAATCAATCAATGCCATTCTAAATCAACTACTACAACTAAATCACTCAAATTAAATCTATGGCCCATCTTTACCGCCAGTTAATTGCTCATGAGAATTTATTTTATACCATGTCTGCAACATTTTTTTTGCCATAGGTAGAGCATGCACTGAACCACCACCAGGAGTATTCTGAGCAAATGCAACAATAACTATTTCTCCAGAGTCATAAGGTGCAAACCCAACAAACCATGCATGGTCAGCACCTCCACTACTATCTTCAGCCGTTCCAGTTTTACCAGCGACTGGAGGAAAAATAGAGGTATCTAAGTTTAATCCCATACCAGTACCACTAGTTACGACTTTTCGAAGGCCACGACGGATTGTATCGAGTGTCGTATCTTTAATATCTACTTTTTGAAAATATTTTTTAGATCTCCAGTTTATATTGCCATCAACTAAATGAGGAGTAATCAAATAACCACCATTTGCAAAAACTGCATATGCTCGTGCTAATTGCAATGGAGTAACTAGAACAACAGATTGACCAATAGATGCACTAGCCATATCCTCTACAATCCAAGGAGTTTCTCCAGACTTCCCCCATCCGCGACCCTCATCAGCCCATTTCTTGTTCCCTACCAAACCTTTATTTTCATCAAGAAAAGTTTCTATACCAGTATAATTGTCGAAGCCAAGTTTGATTGCGGCATCATATAAAGCCTTCGAACCAGAACCAACGCCAACTTGGTAAAAGAAAGTATTACTAGAGACTCTGAATGCATCTTCATATCCAATCCAACCAAAACCTCTCTTATTATATTCTGGAAAACAATGACTCCCATATGTAATACAAGAAACCGTATTCAATTTTTGACTAGCTGGAAATTTACCACTTTCCATACCAGCTATAGCAGTTACAGGCTTCCATGTGCTTCCTGGATCATAGGCATTAAATGCTCTACTCAAAAGAGGAAGATTAGATGACAAAAAAAGATTGTCATACTGTTTATTTGTAAAAGACTTTGAAAAAAAATTAAGGTCGAAAGTAGGTTGACTCGCAATTGCTCTAATTGCACCTGTACGTGGATCAATCGCTACTATTGCTCCAGCAATTTTGTCAGACAAAACTTTTTCTGCAGTAAGTTGTAGGTCTAGATCAAGAGTTAATTGGATATCCTTACCAGCTTCTGGCAACTTTAATCCCAGACTGCGTTGCACTGTACCTATTGAATCAATCTCAAGCATTTCGCCTCCCCATTTTCCTCTCAATTCAGATTCAAAAGCAGCTTCTATACCTTTCCGTCCAATTCGATCGGATAATTTATAGCCTCTTTCTGAAAGCTTAGAAAACTCATTTTGAGTTATCAACTGTGTATAACCCAAAGCATGAGCAGCTAAAGACTTATAAGGATAATTTCTAACTAAACCAATATCAATTTGAGCACCATACAAGTTCTTCTCTTGCTCTTTAAACCTAATAACTTGCTCCACAGATAAATCAGTTAATAGTAGTTTTTTAAAAGGACTTTCCGCATGATTTCTATTAAATGCAATCTCTAATTGATCATTAGAAACATTTAATAAATCAGATAAAGACTTTCTAAGATCAATCCATTGACTATTACTTAAAAGTCTAGGTTGAACGGATAATGAATAAAACAGTTTATTATCGGCAAGAACAACACCATTCCTATCTAATAATCTTCCTCTTATTGGTGGATTAGCAATAAGCTTGATTCTATTTTCTTCTGAAAGTCTTTTATAATATGATCCATTAATTATTTGTATCCAAAAAAGACGCGCACCACTTACTAAAAAAATCAAACAAATAAACAAAAAGAAAATCAAAGGTTGATTAAAAGCACCTACATGCTTTTTAGAACTAAGATGTAATTTTTCTTTTTTCTTCATCTCTACAATAAAGACTATTTATTTACTATCTCTATTTAATGAGTCATCACTGATCAAACGTCTCAATTGATCTATTTCAGTATCAATTCTATTTAAAGTTGCAACTAAAGAATCTTGATCATTGCTCTCATGATCAGGATAATTCTCCTCAACAGTTACATCAACTGAAACGACTGGATAACCTAAGCCAGGAATCAATTGATCAATCTTATCCCTCACTGATTTTGCAGAGGTTTCTCCATCAACCTGGAATTCTGAAAATGGATCTTTTGATTTGAATACATCCATTATTTTTTGAATTCCACCGGTTTTAGCATTTTTAATAATACCAATACCAAAAGGCAAAGCAGACTCCAAGGCAAATAAATGGAATTCCCTTAATTGATCTTTAGCCATGATGGCTTTACTAATTCTACTTAAGAATACCTTTTTCTGACGTTGGAAAGTAAGGGGTACAACTATTGTTTGAAATGCCTATTGACCAACCAGCAAAGATTGACATCACAATTATTGCTACGAATGGAAGAAAAGCTTGATGAGTAGTTTCAAGAGTTAACCATTCTCTCCAACCTCTAATAAAACGTTCTCTAGCGAACCTATTACGCTCTTTTGAAGCTTCATTAATTTTTTTTCTAAAAGATTTTTCTACCCAACGCTCAAAAGACTTTTTTTTCGTTACTGCCATTTTTCTCTCTACTTCTAACAATTGGCCTGCAGTAAGATGAGGGTGAAAAGTACCTATTAATTCAAGCGTTTTTAAAAACATTTCTACTGCAGCCTCTTTAATAATCCGTTCTTCCTCTCCAAGAAAAGTCCAATCAACTTCCGGATAAAAACGAGCTCTATTTAAATTGATCTGCTCCTCTCCTAACTGGCCAGGCTCTCTCAACCATCTGTCAGTATTACTATCAAAACGTCGCCAATATAGAAAAGGATTAATATAAACAACCTTTCCTGAGAAAGTAATACTATCATTCTGAAGCCTTCGGCTTAACTGCAAGTCAGGCTGTTGTGCAACTGTCAAAAGTAATTAGCTATTATACTAAGTTATCTTTTTTTCTTACAATAAACCACCCCCCAAGAAGATTACTCAACTTATTAATATCCAAATTGCTCAAACTTGAAAACATATATATAGTTTTTGATTTTGATAAATTTCTAACTATTTTTCGATTTGACTGGGGATGCTATTTCGCAAGATTTCATACCAATTTTCAATACAAACGATATCCAAATTTTTACAGGAACTAATATCTTCTTTAATCAATCATGCAAAACAACAATTATTCAGGTATGTTCATACTGAACATACTCAAAAAACATGCTACGTAAGCAAGAGAAAAATGCTATCGCAAGAGGAGTGATCCTTGCTATAGGTTGGGGATGGGGTTTAGATAGATTTTATGAAGGTGACAAAAAAGGAGGAATTCTCTCAATAATTGGCTGGGGAATTATCTTCACAAGTTTTCTATATTTGAAATGCTCTGGTATCGAATATGTTAATGGTGTAAAAGATTATTCCAACTACAGTCCAAACCCTCTAATAATTCTTCCGTTAATTGCTGGTTTATATGGAATATATTTAATTCTAAGAAAAGGTTTTAGATTAGCAAAACAGTTTGAGAACGCAGAAGACTAAATTAATTATGAGGCTGAATTACATTTACAGCCTCATGATCTAAGTCATTTTGTTTTTTAGTAGTGACAAAAAGTCCTCATAGGAGTAGAAATAAAGTAACAGGACAACTCCTCACACAATCGTTCTGTTAAAAAAAGCACCCAACTTCTTGCAAGCAGGGTGTTTTTTTAATTTAATTCTTCGAATTGTCACATGTGACAGTCAATAAACTAACCTCCTCATATTTGAGTTCCTCATCAGATACGTAGAATAATTTTTGTGAGGAGTTGGGATCCTCCACAGTGGAAACAAGGAAACACTTGTGTCTGATCTCCAAAAAACCACCTTGTTAGATACGGGGTGGTTTTTTTGTTTGGTAATTTGAAAAATCAAACTACCAAACAAATAATGAAATCGGTATTCTCTACAATTTTTGGAATAACGTAAATTAAAAATAAATTAAATAGATTTATATAATGCATTTGAAACTTGGAGGTACCAAATGTCCATGGTTGGGAATTAGTTAAACATCAAATTCATGAGGTTATGGCTTAAGCGTCAGTCATCTCAAGTGATGCCCTAGTTTCATCTACAAAATGTATTTCAAGTTCATTACTAAATATATCCGTGCCATTAGATGGAATAACAAGGGGTAACCCTCTATAAGTGAGCAAACAATTTTCCATATTTAATTCCTGCGAAGAATAATTCCCCTCATGTTGACAACCCTCTGTCTTAAATTCGCCTGCCTCTGTTCTCGACCAGATAATAAACCAATCAAGCTTTTCCAATTTTTCAAGTTTTGCCTCATTCAATTCATGGTATTCGTCAGAATCAAAAAAATCCATTATGGACGTCTCTACACCCTGACCATCGACTTCTATACCTCCTTCTTCCAAGTGAATTTTATATTCCTCTGCACCTTCCTCTTCAATAAGAACTTCATAATTAAAAGTCTTCTGTGCTAGTGCCAACATCTCCTCTTTTCTGTCATCAAGCATCTTGCTGATAATCATGTCTTCGTCCCAATGATGCTCATCAATAATGTATCTTAGAGGACCAAATCTTTCGGAAAGTGCATTATTGGCTGCATCTTTAGCAATCTTCGCTGCCTTTTCACTATCTTCATAAAGTTCCTGTTTAAAACGTTTTAAATCACTAGCAAGTGCATCCATTTTTTTATAAAACTCTCCATAATATTTTCCAGCTCTCGTTTTTTCAGTTGAGTAGAAAACCTTAATGAATTGAATATCCCCATTGTAAGTAACTTCAAATGACATTAGATGCTAAATAAAATTATCTCTAATTGAAATGATCACGCCTTTTGCGAGCCCTCGCCATAATAATTTAAATAATTTGAGTAAATAGAAAAAAGAAGTCGAACAATTACTCAAATAAACGAAAGAGCTTTTATCAGAGAATGACTTTTCAAAGCATTAAATTCATCAGAATTTTATACTATGAAGCTTATCCCATAGATATTTTAAGTTGACAAAATTCACTTAAAAAATTTCAATAACAAATATCAGAAAATAGTAGACGTATCATTTCTGGGTCATCAATAGTTCTACCCCAGAATATTTCTCTAATCCCTGCTCTTTAGGAAAAAATTATTCCTTAATTCTTCTGGGAACAAGTCAGGAAAAATTTTTTGCCCTTTTATATTTCCAAATTCAATTTGCTTTGGAGATTGTGTCAAGAACGTCAGAACCTATTTAGGTTTGATGATTTTGTACCATTGTCCTTAATCTGTATACATAGAGAAGTGAAGTGAAGATCTACTTTTAAGTTCTCACAATATAATTAGTGAATAATTACAGAAGGATTGAAGAAAAATTAAGAGTTAGTAGTAAAATATCTTCAATCAAAGGTTAAAAAAGATGGAGATATCTAAAAAAAAAAGTGTCTAAAATAAAAACATTCACAATTCCATCAGATTTGGGAGATCTCAAAAAGGAAAGTATTATTTCAATTAATACCCTTTCTACAGCTTCAAAAGAAGAAATAATTGATCAAGCATTAAAGTTTCATTCACAAGGAAATATTACAAAAGCAATAAAATATTATCAATACTGTGTTAAACAAAACTTTAATAATTATCGAATTTTTTGTAATTATGGAATAATTTTAAGAAGTTTTGGTAAATTAAAAGAAGCAGAGTATTCACAACGCAAAGCAATTCAACTTAATCCTAATTACGCTAATGCTCATTCCAATCTAGGCAATATAATGAGAGATCTTGGCAAATTAAAAGAAGCAGAATATTTACAACGTAAAGCGATTGAACTTAAACCTAATTTCACCCATGCTTATCTAAATCTAGGAAATACATTGAAAGATCTTGGGGAATTACGAGAAGCAGAATTATTTACCCGCAAAGCGATTAAACTCGAACCTAATTTAGCTGAAGCACATTTAAATCTTGGTGTTATATTAAAAGATCTTGGCAAATTAAAAGAAGCACAATTATCAACTCGTAAAGTAATTGAACTCAAACCTGATTTGACTGATGCTTATTTTAATCTTTTTCAACATTATGAACAAATAAATAATTTAAAAAAGCTGAGAGAATCTTTACAAGAGTTTAAAGATGTAGACAATATAAAAAATGAGCTAATACTTTTTCGTGCAAGATTATCATTTAGAAATAAACAAAATAATACTGCTTACAAATTAATAAATAGTATCTCAAATCAATGGGTAGAAAAAAGTAATAACACAAAAAAAATATTATTTTGGAGTTACAAAGGATTTATTGAAGAAAAAGTAGGCAATTATGATATTGCCTACTTTTGCTTTGAAAAAAGTCAAGAAAACTCATCTTATATACAATTCAGAAAAAATGTATTCTTTAATTACATTAGTTCCTATAAAAAAAGCATCCTTAAAAAAACACCAAAGATTAATAGTTTTAATGATGGGATTAATGATTCTAATTTTGCCTTCCTAATAGGATTTCCTAGATCTGGAACGACTCTATTAGACACTATCCTAAGAAGTCATCCAGACATAGAAGTAATAGAAGAGAAACCTATAATTTCATCAATTGAGAAATTAATTAAAGAAGAGTTTAATATAAAACTTGATAATATTTATACTATTTCAAAAAATAATATAATGATTCTCAGGAAGAAGTATTATGAATTAGCCAGAAAATATACAAATAAAAAAACAAATCTAATTATAGATAAATTACCATTAAATACAATAACACTTCCATTAATTAATCTTCTTTTCCCTAATACAAAAATAATCTTCACTCATAGGCATCCATACGACACAGTTCTATCTTGTTTCCAACAATCTTTCAAACCAAACTCAGCCATGGTAAACTTAGTAAGTCTTAGATCATCTTCAAAACTATATGATAAAGTTATGGAATCTTGGGATATATATAAGACAAATATTCCTCTTGATTTTATAACCTCTAAATATGAACATCTTATCGAAGACTTTGACAAGCATACATTAAAAATATTAAAATTTTTAGATATTAGATGGGATGAAAATATAAAAAACTATAGAAAAACAGCAATAGACAGAAATAAAATTAATACCCCTTCATCTTCTCAAGTTATAGAACCTTTATATAAGTCATCCATTGAGAAATGGAAGAATTATGAGAAATATTTTGAAGATTGTCATCAATATCTGGATAAATGGGTTCGATATTTTGATTATTAATTAACTATCTTATGAATATTAGTCATGCTCATTCAAGTTCAATTTGTAAAATGCCAACCTCACGTCGATACTACGTGGGATTTTCTTGAAAATGCTTCCATTATTAAAAACTGTGGTTTGATTATTACCTCTTATACATTCATAGCTCATTTAGATGGCGGGATAGGTAAATCGACTTAGATACTCCTGAAGAACCACCCTCAATTAATATGGGGACTGGAAGGGAAAAAACATTTTGGTATCAATCTATGAGATTATGCCGACAAAAAGTGCGAAATAATTAGGAAGAGGTTATAGAGAGAGTATCAAGCGTACTTAAAAAAAGAGGCAAAATATGAATTCAAAAGTTAAACACTTATCTTCTATCCTCGCTCCAGTCTCTCTAGGAGAACTAATCGATAAAATCACGATTCTAGAAATCAAACAAAAATATATGACTGGAAAAAAACTAAAAAATGTAGATAAAGAGCTAAAACTATTAAAAAATATACTTCAAGATAAAAATCTAGAAATTGATATCGATTTAATTAATAATCTCAAAGAAGTAAACAAGAACCTTTGGCAAATAGAAGATAATATTAGGGTAAAAGAAAGCAATCAAATATTTGACAAAAAATTTATTCAACTTGCTAGATCAGTTTACAAAGAAAATGATAAGAGAGCTTCTATAAAAAAAGAAATTAACCAGAAGTATAATTCAGAGTTGGTTGAAGAAAAATCATATAATAACTATTAAACGAAGTCATAATCGCTTCTAAGATTTAAATTATAATTAAACCTGCCTTTAGAATTCTAATTAAAAATAACTTACAAAACTGGGCAAAGTTTGAAAAAACATCTACATACCTGCGCAGGTATGTATAAATTATAAGTTTATACAACAAAAATCTGAAAAATTAAAGAGCAGAAAATCATTTGATTTTGTAAAGAACAGTATCTATCACTCTTCTTTTGTAGAGATAGTAAAAAGAATTTATGGGAAACATAACCTTCAAAATGTAGTTATATCGAAATCAATCTTCCAAAAAAACCCGATTAGCATGCCCAAATAAAGTTATCATTGGAAAGTAGACTTTTCCTTCACCCTCACTTAATAGTTCCTACTATATATAGTGTAAAAATCTTAGCAAAAACAGAGATATTTGTGCTATTGACTCACAGAATAACCGTATGGAAGTGATTTCAGACAGAAGGTTCTGATTACCTCAGGAATAGAAATATCTTGCTTTAATGTACCCAAACTTTAATGTACCCAAATCACTTCTAATACTGTCTTAATTGCTGGTCATTAGATCAAAAAAATCCTATCTTTACATAAATAGTAAAGGTGAGTGATGAGAATCCACCCATTCGTCCTAACTGCAATGCTTCTGTCTCCAATAGGAGCAATGGCAGATGGATATCATCATCATCACCTGAGAGGATATACAACTCAACGAACTTGCTACAAAGAAATCTATAAAGAGGAATATGTCGCTGGGACAAGATCATCTAAAGGATATGTAAATTCCTATATAGATACGGTTGAAGTTGCTTGTTCTTCATTGAGTTGGAATCCACCAGGTCGCAAATATCGTCATCACCATAATCACCTTCATTATTTTCCTCATACTTATCGCAGAGATGACAGACCAACTCACAAGCAAGTTTTAGTTTCTCGTAGTTATAGAACCAGTGGGGGAAGTTGTAGTTCAACTACTGCAACCACAGGAGGATTACTAGGAGGTGGACTTGCTGCTGCAATCTCCAAAAAAGATGCTTATGCGTGGTCTATTCCTTTAGGTGCTGTACTTGGGATGGGTATTGCTAATGCAGATTGCTAGAGAGTAGGTTATGCAAATTGCTAATTAGAAATTTTTCTGTTGTTGAACTTTTTAGAAATTTATTAGAAAAGAAAAAGCAGAACGACTCCTCAACAAACTAAGTTCTGCAATAGAAAAAGACCCTTACTGCCACTATTCGGCAAAGGGTTTTTCTTTTTGGTAGATAAACAGGTGCTGAACTCAAAGAGAACGGCCAAAATCTCGCCCCCTTTTTTAATGAAAAAAAATAATTAACTTGACCTAACAGACAAATAAAATACATTTGTATTAGTACATTCCCCGTCGCTAAGCCAAAAAAGGAGAACCAAGATGAGTCCACCAGCATAAGTTGTTGCTCCAGTTAAAGCACTTAAGAATTCTGAAAAGTGGAGTTATTTAACTAATCTGGAACTAATGAAGTCAAGAAGAAGTGCAGCTTGTCTGAGGTGTGAAAACTTAACCTACATGTTGATAAGCCATGCGTAACACTTTTGACTTGTCCTTTTCATCAACGTCTAATTCATCAAGGTGAACATCTCACAAAGCTTTGTAAGCTATATCTTGATTATTTAAAACCAAATCACTAAACCATTATTAAGTTAACATTTCGTTTTTCCAAGCGTAGATTGAATCTATATTTAAAAGGGTAATTAAATTTCAAATAAATCTCTATTATATTATAATTGTTTTTAAGAGGATAATTTTCGATATGAATTTATTAAAAAATATTAGTTTTTTCTCAAAAAAAAATATTACTATACATTCAAGATGGAAATCTAAAATGTGTTTAATCATGTTAGGTTTGATTCCAATAAATATTATCAATAAATACCCAGTAAAAAGTTATTCTATTTCAGAACAAATTGCTTTTTGCGAAAACCACGCTAGTTCCCATATACCTTTTAATGATCCTGATTACCTAAAAAATTACGACATTGTTTATAACTATTGTATGAAAGAAGTAAAAAAACAAATAGTGAAATTATTATATGAAAAAGAAAGGGGAGAGTTATCACCTATTGAGAGAAAAGAGATGAAAAATAAACTATTAAATATCTCATCTGAAAAGAAATCAAAGTGTACAGAAACAAAAAAAGAATTATCTCCTGGTTTCTTTGTATGTGACTTGGTTATTGGTAAGGGTCTTACTGCCTCTGAGAGTGATTATGTTTTTGTTGAGTACATTGGTGAAAATCTAAACGGCATAGAATTTGATACTAGTTATGGAAGATCATCTTTTTTTCCATTCACTATTGGTGAGGGTAAAGTTATAAAAGGTTGGGATAAAGGAGTCAAAAATATGAAAGAAGGAGGGATCAGGAAATTAATTATTCCACCTGAACTTGCATATGGTAGTCAAAACAAAGGTGAAAAGATTCCACCTAATTCAACATTAGTTTTTTTAGTTCACTTATTAAAAGTAAATTAATAATTAGCACTTTTTATCTAAATCTCCAGAATTTATAAATCTATTAAATACACTCTGGAGATATGAATAAATTGAGAAACAATATAATAATTAAAAAAGCAATACAGTATTCACATCTGAGATTGAGTCTCTACACCACTTACCTTTCTTACTATGTAACCAATTTGAAGCAAATTGATTGCCTAGAGATGCTGCTTTTTTTAAATCCTCACAAGCAAATTTATCATTTCCAATCTCATAATAAATTAAACCCCTATTTAGATATCCCTCAGCATCATTAACATTATTTTCTATTGATTTAGTGTAATCAGAAATTGCTCCATTAAAATCATCTAAATAAAATTTTGCAACGCCACGATTAAAGTATGCAAGTGCATACTTAGGATTAATCTCTATTGCCTTATCATAATCAGAAATTGCACCTTTATAATCATTCAAATTCATCCTGGCAAACCCCCTATTATAAAAAGCAATTGAATGAAATTTATCAATTAATATTGCCTCACTAAAAGCAATAATTGCCTCTCTATAATTACCATATTTGCCTTTTTTTATTCCTTCTTTTACATATGAATTAGCGGATCGAGTAATTCTTTCTTTTTTTGTAATTACTACTATATTTTTTGCAAACATAGATTGAGATAAGGGTAATATTAGTTCTCCTAATTGGATTAAAAACAAAAAGAAGGCAGTAATAGCAACTTTGCTCTTTTTCATTATAAGAAATTCACTATCGCTACATCTAAACAAGCATCCTAACTTTTCTTAACTACCTATTCATAAAGAAATCGTCTATTGATTTTCAAATTTCAGATCCTTAAAATTTGACTAAAAATAGTAGATGTAGAGAAAAACGTTTTCTACGGTTTCTGGATGGAGACGGTGACATGTGGAAGTAGGTACGAAAGATCCTTGTCATTCCGCCATTTATTACTTCGTATGGAAGCAGTCTAAAAAAGGATTTTTGAGTTTTGAACTGGTTTTTACTGCCCTAAACTATTCCCACTCAATTGAACCTCTAAAAATACTAAGTTCAGGATCAGCTATTAAAAATGAAGAAATCATAGCATTTGATAATGTTGAACTCCTGTGTGAAACTAATGAGAGACGATAATGAATTAAAAACTTCTCAAAGACGACATAAACTTGATATATCTTAAGCAATTATTCAAAGAAACTGCTAATTTATGGCCCTGAAAATGAAACAAGAATGATTGGCACATTAGTAGTAAAATGAATGGTATCAAAAAATAGAAAAGTATAAATGGAGCAATCTAGTGAGAAAGATCTAGAGAAGAAAAAAGTCTATGAAGTAACTACATTCCCAGTTCCATTTCCTTTAAAAGAAAATCAAGGAAATATTACTATTAATACTAATACTTCTTCTAAATATTCTAAAGAACAAATAATTAATCAAGCATTTAAGTTTCATTCACAAGGAAATATTCCAGAAGCGGTAAAATATTATCAATTGTTTATTGATCAAGGTTTTAATGATCACAGGATTTTTTCTAATTATGGAGTCATATTAAAAGATATTGGTAACTTAAAAGATGCAGAATTGTCATATCGCAAAGCAATTGAACTCAATCCTGATTTCGCAGAGGCACATTCCAATCTGGGAAATATATTGAGTGATCTTGGCAAATTAAAATATGCAGAATTGTCATATCGCAAAGCAATTGAACTCAATCCTGATTTCGTAGAGGCACATTCCAATCTGGGAAACATATTGAGTGATCTTGGCAAATTAAATGAAGCAGAATTATCACTTCGAAAAGCAATTCAAATTAAACCTGATTTCGGAGAGGCGCATTACAATCTGGGAATTATATTGAAAGATCTTGGCAGATTAAATGAAGCAGAATTATCACTTCGAAAAGCAATTGAACTCAATCCAAATTACGCAGATGCGCATTCCAATCTAGGAATTATATTGAAAGATCTCGGACAATCACAAGACGCATTTGACTCTTATTTAAAATCAATCGAAATTAATCCAGAATTTTCTAATATTTATCCATCTATAATTAGATTTTTACAAGATACAAATCCATCTATATTAAATGAATCAAAATTAAAAAAAATATTAAATCTTCTACTAGAAAGAAATGACGTTCCTCATAAAGAATTAATAAGAGCATTTCACTTTATATATAGCAATGACATAATTATTAATCTAGAAAAGATTGTTTCTGACTTTTCAAAAATAGGATTACTTATCAAAGATCAAGTAATAATTAATGCTCTTAAAAAGATTACATTTTGTGATGCTAAATTGGAGAAATTGCTAACCAAAGTAAGAAGCAATATATCCTATCGTATCTCTCAAGATATAGAGACTATTAATCACTCGGAATTACAATTTATTATTGCATTAGGAGAACAATGCTTCTTGAATGAATATGTTTATTCATTGACTCAAGAAGAAAATATAACTGTTGATAGCATTATTAAGAAATGTAGAAATGGAGGAATAAATGAAATAAGAATTTCAATTTTGTCTTGTTATTTCCCACTATATAAACTTCTTGATCAGATACCATCTTTAAAGTCTTTTAATTCTTCTAATCAAAGTTTCAAAGAACTCATAGAATTACAAATAATAGAACCTATAAAAGAAATTAAATTATCACAAAATATAAAAAGACTAGGGTCAATTAATGATGATATTTCTCAAAAAGTAAAATCTCAATATGAAGAAAATCCCTATCCTAGATGGAGATATGGAAATCATTCAGAAAGTCAGAAAAAATCTATTGTGCAAAGAATTAATAAAGAAATCAACCCTAATTATATAAGTCAAAATTTAGGAGATGATCAATTACAAGTTCTGGTTGCTGGATGTGGAACAGGTAATCAAATCTTACAGACACAAATGTATAAGAATGCTCAAATAACTGCTATAGATTTAAGTTTATCTAGTCTTGCTTATTCTCAAAGGAAAATCGATGAACTTGGGATTGATAATGTTGAACTGATTGAGATGGATATATTAGAAGTTAGTTTACTAAATGAACAATTTGATGTTATTGAATGTGGAGGTGTTTTACACCATATGAATAATCCATCACAAGGATTGAAAGCATTAGTAGGTGTATTAAAAAATAATGGTTTTCTTAAACTAGGTTTATATAGCTACCTAGCAAGAAAAGATATTCTTAAAGCCAGAAATTATATTGCCAACAAAAAACTTCAACCAAACGAAAATGATATTCGTGATTTTAGAAAAACTATCTTGTCAGGTGAAACACCATCATTAAACTTTCTAACAGATAGTCCTGATTTTTTTACACTCTCTTCCTGCCGTGATCTTTGTTTTCATACACAAGAACATAGATTTACAATTAACGAACTACAAGAAACTCTCAAATCTAATGAATTAGAATTTCTTGGATTCATGCTTCCAAAACCAGTTAAAGCTGTCTATGAGCAATATTTCCCAGAAGATAGGAAGCAAACAAACTTACAAAACTGGGAAAAGTTTGAAAAAAAACATCCCAATACCTTCGCAGGTATGTATCAGTTCTGGGTTTGTAAAACAAAAATTTGACTACTTAATAACCTTAAAAATATTTTGATTTTGTAGAGAAAAGACAATTCACTACACTTTTTTGTAGAGACAGGAAAAAGGTTTTATGAAACGCACTCCTCAAACCCCTTGTCATCAAAACCATTGCTTGGCGAGTAAATGCCCTGTGAAACACCAAGAATCAACCTATCACTTAGAAGTAGACTTATCCATTATTTCCACTCTATAGAACCTCTAAAAATACTAAGTTCAGAATCCCCTATTAAAACTGAAGAAATCATAGCATTTGATAATGTTGAAATCCTCTGTGAAACTCGTCTGAAACTCAAGTATTCAGTCGTGGAAGCGTTGCATTAGCAAATATTTCCATTTGCAAGGAAGCAAACAATTATTTGCCTTTCCTTAACTCCGATGGATTTTTACGCCAAAACCCTCAGGCATCTCGTCATTGATATCTTTTAAATCCATCCATCTACTCTCCTCATCTACAGTTAAGTTTTTGAACTTTCTGACATAGACATCTCCTGCCAGATCGGGATCATCAACTCCAAAGAAATCGCATATTTCTTCTACTCTTGCCCAATGCTCAATTTCATTCGTTGCTCTTTTAAATTCAGTAATCTCAAATTTCCCTTGTTCTACCTGACTTAATTTGTTTAAAACTGAAGACGAAACAGAGACGGTTGCACAATCCCATTTCGAACTATCTTCTCCTTCCAACTCAAGATTTCTTTGATTGAGTTGTTTTAACCAAGTTTCATCCATAATCTTCTATTTTTCTTCAATCCACTCAGAGAGTTTATTTGATTCAAGATCTAATGATTGATAGAACTCGTCAAAGGTCGCCACTTTTTATTTTTCAACCTTTTACTTTTATCTATTCTGCAAGATCTCATCTGTTTGTCTTTTTAGTAGTGACAAAAGGTGCAGACAGGAGTAGATAAGAAATAACAGAAGAACTCCTCACACAATAGTTCTGTTTAAAGAGGCACTCGACTGCGTGTAAGTAGGGTGCTTTTTTAATGGTTGATTTTAAAGAATTGGCACATGTGACAGTTAAAGAACTCAAATACTCAGCATTTCTCTTTTCGTGACATTGATTAAATTAAATTCGTGAGGAGTTGAGATACTCCGCAGTGGAAACAAGGAAACACTTGCGCCTGATCTCACAAAGAAACCGCCCTAACAGAACTGGGCGGTTTTTTTGTACCTTTTCTAAAGTGGTCTAAGATATTTTCACCTCCACAATTTGTTTTTAGATTACTGATTTAAGGACAGCAGTGGTTTTGATTTTGATATCAGATACAACCCATTCGGAAACAGTGAGGACGATATCTAATTAGGAATTTTTTCGGATGCAGACCCATTTGGAATTGATTAGAAAAGGAAAAGCAGAACAACTCCTTACCAAAATTCGTTCTGTAAATGAAGAGAGGGACTCAAGGTCGCTGAAACAGCAGGGTCCCTTTCTTAATGCAATATAAATGAATCAAATCAGTCTCCTTTATCATGAGTATCTCCTGAATAAGATTGAGTTCCTATCTCTGGTGGTGAATTATTTCCGAAGTCATCAACTAAAGCATCTGCCTCACTAGTAAAAAGTTTAGAAAACCATTGTTTAGTTGCAATGATTGCTGTCCAAATCTTGTCTCTTTTTCTAGTCATAGAGATGCCTGCAATAAAGTAAGGGGGTATGTGATTACCCTGTTCGAGTCCATCACCCCAAAAATTAAAGTGCTTTGACTCCTGATCTGATTTTACTCCTCTTAAATGGAAATTCATAGGAGTGAAAACACCAAAGAATTTCTACATTTGGGTTCTCTGCATAGATATTTTTGATTAGTGGAAGTAGATATAAATCAAGGCATTATTAGGAGCTCAAACCATGACATGCGGTACTCGTTTTAAACATGCAATCGAAGACGTAAAGGAAACATTCTCGAAATCTTGTGGGATTCCTATCCAAGGAAACGATTGGTGCGATCTGGCTTCTAATTATGAAACTGATTTTGATGAGGTCTATTACGAGAATGAATGCTTGCAGTTTGGTAACTGCTCAATGGACTACTAAAAAACATTAAACTAACAAGAGGTTTAACTATGCAAGCAACTCGTAGTTTCAGATCCAATGGGTCGAATACTCTTTCATCAATCTTTCTTTGGTTTTCAGTCCTATTAATTTCCTTTGGAATGCTTCCGCGCCTAATTCCTTATTACTTTCAATTGAAATATTGAGGAAAAAGAATGATTCTCGATCTTCTCAAACTAATCCTCAGAAAGGATAAAGATTATTAGGTCGTTGGTTAAACAGGTGTTTTTTCTCATGCTCACCTGATCTAGATTTGTTAGAAATGAATTAGGAGTCACAGCACCTTCTGTGGGTCAAAGTTAAATAAAGGGTGAAATTTAGTTCAGTCAGTTGAGTGCTTGACTCAAAGGGAGCGACCTAAATCTCGCTCCCTTATTTAATGCAAACTTTTAGGTTGACTAATACTTATTTGAGAAATGGAAGCAACTGGCTGAAGGTTGCTGGAAACGATCCAACAATTAATGTCACTGCTCCAACAACAACCGCCACGATTGCTTTATCTACCAAAAGGTCTTTCCAGTTGTATTTCATCTCAAAGTGATCATTTCCGGGATAGTGCATTCAGTTGAATATGAAATCACATTCTTTGCTGTAAAACCTACGCCTATCGCAACTAATCCAATTACAAAGATCCATTTAGATCTCTCACCAAAGAGCAGTCTGTTCATAAAATTGATGTACTGATGTGAAGTTTCCGTCAACGATAACAATAATGTTTCTTATCCAATGATCTTCAAAACTATTAAAGGAATTTGTCTTAGTTGTTTCGCACTTCTACTTATTTTCTACCCTTCAAAAATAGATGCTCTGTCCCATGAGTGGGTTGCAGTTCCAAAGAGTCAGTATGGAAAGCAGTTATGGGATAAGAACAGCGTTCAAAAAAATCAAGATGGATCCATACGAGTATTCAGCAAATTTATTCCTAAAAATACTACTAACATTACTCAAGACATTTTGTACACAATGGATGTCAACTGTTCAGAAAATTCTTTTAGAGATGTTGCAGTAGGAGCAAAGGAATTTAATGAGTTCAAGAATCAAGATTCAGAATGGAAAGATCCCAATGGAGATAAATTGATTTTGGGTGTTATCGATCAGGTTTGTACTTTTGGAAATTAGATGCAAAAAAAGACTGCAAATGTCTAATAAATTGCGATCATATTCGGAGGAAATAACTAATACGCACTTTGTCTTATCGCTTGATATCCCTTTGCATGATTAGATTGGTGGAGTGAGTTCAAGACCTAATTTGAAAATTGCGACTAAAATACTCTCAAATAATTTTAGTATTGATAGGCCATTAGAAAGGAAAACACACTCAATAATACTTTTGTAGAGTAATCAATAAACCATCAACTTTAGCTTAAGATAGACTAAATAAAATATATCAACTAGCAAATGACTCTAGGTATCACAGACATTGCTAGTCAAGGATTATTAGATCAAACTGATCTCAGATATCGTGCGTTTAGTAATATCGCTGGATACGATGGAACTACATTTACAACAACGATAAAATACTATATTCATGATCAAACTGGGAATGTTGATTATGAATTATTCGATGAAACAGAATGCGAACAATATTCTTATTCATTATCAGAAGATGAAGAAAAATATATTGTAGATACATTTAACGTAATAGATCAATTAATTGACCTTGATTGCGAGAGAGTTTATTCAGCAGATTTGGCAACAGTAGATATTTACAAGACAAATGTCTACAACGCGGGAGGATATGCGGCTTGGATAGGAGGCAGCAGTGGAGGAGAATATTATTATCGATCTGAAATTCTTATTGAGGATAAAAGTACACCAGGTTATTTAGATAATTACCCCACCTTACTTGAAAGACTTGCACAAACAATTGTGCATGAAATTGCTCACTTTTTTGGACTAACACATGGATCTCCCTATATGGATCCTAATGATTCAAGATATACAACAGAGGACACCCGAATGTCATATAACTATGATGCTGGTCATCTAAATACACCATCTTTTTCATCATTAGATATTAAAGCATTACAAACAATTTGGGGAGCAGAAGAAAAACAATCGCCAGTCGTTGCAACTGAAACCAATGGTTTCATGAAAGGAACAAAATATACCTTGAATGGAATTAAAGATTATGACGGCAATTCACATGGATACTTGGGTAATACTCCAATAGATGTAATAAGTAGTTATAAATATCAAGGCACCTTAGATGTGAATAATGACGGAACCAAAGAAGCAGTCTATACGAACCAAATTAGTGGTCGTTGGGTGACTGCATCTATTGATCCAATAACTGGAGTCTTTGATTATTCCAAGCATGGGCAAGGAGGCACCACAAGAATTGTCGGCATCTATGAAGACCCTCTTGTTAATGCAGGTATAGTCCAAAAAGACAGTGTCTTTGACGGATCTAGGACTTTTATTAATGACCTCAAAATAGACAACTTGCAATTAAAGGTTGTTGGAGATTTTGATTCTGATGGTTTCCAAGAGATCTACTGGAGCAAAGTAGACAATACTGCATATCTCAGAGCAGTGATGCATGCAGATGGCAATATTCAATATGCCAACTATCAGAATTTAGACCAAATGACTAACTACCTCACTAGTCATGGATTTGCAGATACGGTTGCCTTAATTACTTAATTTCAAAAGTTGATTTTTTAGTAGAAAGAAATCAGCAGTGTAGAGAAATCAATCCTTCTACAACTTTTCTATAGAGAAGATGACAGGGTGACTTATGAAACTCAAGTATTATGTCTATGACTGAGTTTTATGCTGGTATTGTACTCCCATTCAATAGTCCCTACCAAAAAGGATGAAGATATAACTGGAATCTCAAGGATTATTTGATCGTGACAAACCCGTGACAAACTGACAAAGTTCAGAAATGAACAGAATTAGTTCTAGTCTATGAGTTGATTTTCTGAATAATCGTATAAAGTTCATTGAAAATTTTTATTAATCTTCCTCTATAAGTAGTAAATGATTTTAGAAAGAATTCATAAGGGTTGAAATTAGTAGTAAAATCGGAAAAAGCAAAAGAGAAAAAAGATAAGAGAAGATGAATAGTTCTAGTCAAGAAGAAGAAGGAAAGAAGAAAATGACAGAGGTTAAAACATTCCCCGTTCCATTTCCTTTAAATAAAAATCAAGGAAATCATACTATCAATACAAATACTCCTTCTAAACCATCTAAAGAACTAATAAGTAATCAAGCAATTCAGTTTCATCTAAAAGGAAATATTCCTGAAGCAACAAAATATTATCAACTTTTTATTAATCAAGGTTTTAAAGATCACAGAGTTTTTTCTAATTATGGAGTCATCTTACAAAGCCTTAGCAAATTAAAAGAAGCAGAATTATCCACTCGCAAAGCAATTGAACTGAAACCTGATTTCGCAACGGCGCATTCCAATCTGGGAAATATATTGAAAGATCTTGGTAAGTTTCAAGAAGCAGAATTGTCATACCGCAAAGCAATTAAAATTAATCCTGATTTCGCAGATGCACATTCCAACCTGGGAAATTTATTGAAGGATATGGGCAAATTAAAAGAAGCAGAATTATCCACTCGCAAAGCAATTGAACTCAATCCTGATTTCGCAGTTGCTCATTCAAATCTTGGAAATATCTTGAGAGATCTTGGTAAATTAAAAGAAGCAGAATTGTCATACCGCAAAGCAATTAAAATTAATCCGGATTTCGCAGAAGCATTTTGGAATCTTTCATTACTTGAACTACTTCAAGGTGACTATCAAAATGGTTTAGAACACTATGAATTTAGATTAAAGAAAAAGAAGACTCCTTTTTTTTACGGAGAGACACAACTCAAACGAATTGAGCATAAAAAAATAAAAAAAGGAGAAAAACTTCTAGTCATTAGTGAACAAGGTTTAGGCGATAGTCTTCAATATATGCGATATATTCCTTATCTTAGAAGTCAAGGTCTAGATGTTTCATTTTCTGCGGATGAAAAACTACATTCATTGATCAAAGCGTCAGGCATTGATCCAAATCCATTAACTACAGAGCAAGTTAATCAAGTTTCAGAAGGTAAATGGATTCCATTATTATCTTTACCTAGACATCTTCAAATAAGTCCAAAAAAACCACTCATTACAGAAACATATATTAATTCAACAGTTGAATTAACTCAGAAATGGAAAGAAATCTTTTCTCAAGAAAAAAGACCAATTGTTGGTATTAATTGGCAAGGTAATCCAGAAATGGAAAAGACTTATCAAGGACGCTCAATCCCTCTAGAAGAGTTTTCAATACTTACTTATCAAAATGAAATCGCATTACTATCACTACAAAAAGGATTTGGTTCAGAGCAATTAGAAAAATGCTCATTTAAAAATAAGTTTGTTGAATGCCAACCAGAAATTGAGGTAACTTGGGATTTCCTAGAAACTGCCGCCATAATTGAGAACTGTGATTTAATTATTACTTGTGACACTTCTATTGCTCATTTAGCAGGAGGGATGAGCAAGAAAGTTTGGTTACTGCTAAGAGATATCTCTTATTGGACTTGGGGACTTGAAAGGGAAAGTACATTTTGGTATCCCTCGATGAAGTTATTTCGTCAAAAAGAGCGACATAATTGGCAAGAAGTTATGAAGAGAGTATCAAGTCAAATAAACATAGAAATTTAGGATTTCTGTATGAATCAATTATTGATTTTAATTCAAGAATCTGAGATCAGATAAATTTCTATAATATAAAATTATTAATTTAAAATATGCCTATATTTTGTAGTCGATCACGCCCACTCATTAGTCCCTACCAAAAAGAATAAAGATATAACTGGAATCTCAAGGATTATTTGATCGTGACAAACCCGTGACAAACTGACAAAGTTCAGAAATGAACAGAATGAGTTCTAGTCTATGAGTTGATTTTCTGAATAATCGTATAAAGTTCATTGAAAATTTTTATTAATCTTCCTCTATAAGTAGTAAATGATTTTAGAAAGAATTCATAAGGGATCAGTTTCGCAGTAAGATCGGAAAAACCAAAAGAGAGAACAGATAATAGAAGATGAATGGTTCGGATCAAAAAGGTGAAGGAAAGAAGAAAGTGAATGAAATTAAAACATTCCCAGTTCCATTTGCTTTATGTGAAATCAAAAGCAATATTACGATTAATACAAATACTCCTTCTAAACCTTCTAAAGACCAAATAATCAATCAAGCATTTAAATTTCAGTCGGAAGGCAACATTTCAGAAGCAGCAAAATATTATCAACATTTTATAAATCAAGGTTTTAAAGATCACAGAGTTTTTTCTAATTATGGAGTCATATTGAGAGATCTTGGCAAATTACAAGAAGCAGAAATCTCATTATGCAAAGCAATTAAACTGAATCCTAACGACGCAAAAGCATATTACAATCTTGCATACATATTGATAGACCTTGGAAAAATGAAAGAAGCAGAGTTATCACTACTAAAAGTAATTAAAATCAATCCTAATTTCGCAGATGCTTATCTAGATCTAGGAGAATTATTTAGATATATTGGTAAATTTAAAAAAGCAGAATTATACACTCGCAAAGCAATTGAAATCAATCCTAATTTCGCAGATGCTTATCTATATCTGGGAAAAATATTGAGATATATTGGTAAATTAGAAGAAGCAGAACTATCAATAATAAAAGCAATTAAAGTGAATCCAGATTTAGCAAAAGCATACTATTCACTATCATTACTAAAATTTTCTGATGAAAATAAGGTATGGAAAGATAAACTCTTTTCAGAAAGTTTTTTAAATAAAAAATCACAAAAAGATCAAGTTAATATTTACTTCGCAAGAGCAAATTTTCTTCATAAGGAAAAAAAATACGAAGATAGTTCTAAATACCTTAAATTGGCGAATAAATTAAAACTTTATCTTCAACCATCGAATGCGAATCTTTTAATCAATAAATCTAAAGTATTACTAATGGAATCTGATAAAGAAGAAATACATAGAAAAGAACTTAGAAAATATCCTGAAAGTATATTTATTGTAGGGATGCCTAGAAGTGGTTCTACCTTATTGGAATCAATTCTTAGTCTGCGTAATGATGTACATGATCTAGGTGAGGTTAATATTCTTGAGGAATCATTGCTTGAGTGTAAGAAATCTAAACAAGAGATAAATCTCTCTAAATTATATTGGGAAAAATTAAATCATAAGACTGAATTGAATATCACAACTAATAAATGGTTATACAACTACCAATATGCAGGTATTATTGCCGGGAATATACCAAACGCAAAAATTATTCACTGCTATAGAAATCCGCTAGATAATATTTTATCAATTTATCGAGCACATTTTGATCAAGGAAATGAATATTCTTCTTCCTTAGTTGATTGCGCAAATGTTTATTTAAACCATGAAGAAGTAATGAGTAAGTATAAGAATAGGTTTCGATCAAAAATATATGACTTAAATTATGACTCATTAGTTAACAATCCTGAGAAAGAAATTAAATCTTTAATCAATTGGATAGGTTGGGATTGGCAAGAGTCATATCTATCACCACATCTAAATGCTCGATCAGTCAAAACAAGGAGCAATGTTGAGGTTCGTTCCCCAATCAATTCAAAATCAATTGGTGGATGGAAGAATTACAAAGATATGCTGAAACCTGCTATTGAAATCCTTACTCAAACGGATAAATATCACGACATAAACTCCTAAAACGAACTTACAAAACTGGGCAAGGTTTGAAGAAAAACATCCCAATGCTTTCCAAGTAATGTATCAATTCTGGGTATCTAAAAAGGAGAATTGACAACTTCCAGAGCAAAAAACATTTGATTGTGTAGAGAAAAACATCTTTCTACGATTTCTTCATGAAGACGGTAACAAGGTCACAAAACAAACCCGTGACAAACAAGGGGGTTTAAATCCCAGTTATTTCGTCACCTAATATCAGGAGGTGAACTTGTGACAAACCCTATTTTTTAGACTATATCTACCATTTTGTAGACAAATCATTCCCACTCAATAGTCCTTTGCAAAAGAGCGCTCTTAAACCCCAGTCATACCAACAGGTTTCATCTTTACACATAGCACGTAAAACCCAGTCATGCCAATGGATTACAAGGAAAAATATACTCAATGATGCTTTTGTAGAGAAATACTATATAGATCTACTTTTTATTGTCGCTCTAAAAGTGGTAAATGATTTCAGAAAGAATTTAAAAAGATGAAATTAGTAGTAAAATCGGAAAAAGTAAAAGAGATAAAAGAGAAGAGAAGATGGATAGTTCCAGTCAAGAAGGAGAAAAGAAGAAGGAAATTACTAAGGTAAAAACATTCCCAGTTTCTTTTGCTTTAGGAGAAATAAAAGAAAATATAACTATTACTACTAACACTCCTACCAAACCGTCTAAAGCAGAAATCATCAATCAAGCATTTAAGTTTCATTCACAAGGAAACATTTCAGAAGCAGCAAAATATTATCAATATTTTATTGATCAAGGATTTATTGATCACAGAGTTTTTACTAATTATGGAATCATATTGAAGAAACTTGGAAATTTACAAGAAGCAGAGTCGTCATATCGCAAATCAATTGCAATTAAACCTGATTTCGCAGAGGCGCATTACAATCTGGGAAACATCTTGAGTGATCTTGGTAAGTTACAAGACGCAAAATTGTCATACGGCAAAGCAATTGAACATAATCCAGATTTCGCA
>QCPD01000010.1 GCA_003209755.1 Prochlorococcus sp. AG-436-C14 | reverse complement strand
TTTGATGTTTCATACCCAAGACCGCTATTAGCCCCAGTGATTAAGAATACTTTTCCTGCTTGCATTTTAATTTCATTTAATCTGATCATAATTATTTAAGTAAATCTGTTCACTATATTTGTAATTTGATTTAATCGTGATAGATGAGGCATATTATGCTGGAATTGATTTAATATGAATTGATAAGATTTTAGATGATATTAGGTTTATAAGATGAAGTTTTCAATTGATAAAATCCTGAATTTGCATAATTCCAATAAGTAAGATCTTCTTCTCTGTAAAATAATTAATAATAATTTTCTTTTGATTTGCATATTTATTTATTAAATCTAGATTATGTCCAATCTCTTGGAAGATAACATCAATATAATTGTAATTACAAAATAAGTTATCTATATCATTTATTTTAATACTAATCAGTTTGGGAATAGTTTATTCAACTTAAATTAATATTGATTATTGTCTTATCATTGAAGTTTCTTTAATGCTTTTATAGCTTCTTTTATATGAGCTGGACCATTTAAAAGGTCTTCAAATATATGTTTGATTATTCCTTCGGAGTTTATTATGTATGTTACTCTTCCTTCAATAAAACCAAGGGTTTTAGGTACCCCAAATTGTTTTCTAAGAGTATTATTTTGGTCACAAAGTAATGGATATTGAAGTTTATTTTTACTTGCAAATCCAAGATGACTCTGAGTACTTCCATTACTTATTCCCCACACCTCAGCACCTAGAATTTTAAAAAGATCATATTTGTCTCGAAAGCCACAAGCCTCAATAGTGCAACCAGGAGTATCATCTTTTGGGTAAAAAAATAATACCAGAGACTTATTCAGTTTATTGGATGTTCTGATGTTTCCATTTTGATCTTTCAAAGAAAATGATGGAATCTGATCACCGATTTTCAGGGTCACTCTGTCAAGCAAATGTCAATTATAATAAATTCTCTTTTTTTTTGAGAGCTCTATTTTTGCGTAAGAACATTACCTAGATAAAGATAATAGGAATTGATGTTCAAATATCTGAGTTGAAATATATGTTTTAGGTGTAAATAGTCCTTCATCTGAAAATTGACTCATTCCATAAACGTTTGGAACCATGACCCAATCGTATGCATCTATAAATAACTCCATAAACCATTTGTATACTTGATTTGGGTGTAATTTGCATAATGCATTAAATTTCTAATTATCATTAGCCTTTCTATATGATGAGCATATCCGGTTTCTAAAATATTTTTCTTTGATTTATAAAATGCAATTTCTAATCAATTTGTTTTGGCTTTATGAAATGAATTATTTGTCCTCGCATTAAGGATTGATTTTTGTTATGACAGTTATTGTTGATAGGAATTGAAGTCGAAGTTCATTTCTCTGTCAACACTGGAAGAGTTTTTACACTCTTCCAGTACTAAAAAAATCCTACATATGGTTAAGTAGAACTTATCTAATATCTTGAATTAAGATGCTCAACTTATCATGATCTGTCCTTTTATAATTGATTACAAGTATCATGGTTAAGTTTTACTTATGTACGAGTATATGATGATATCTTATTATTAATCATTAGCTGTTTCTCTGGGTTTTAGATAGTTAAAAAGTCTACTGACTTGTAGTCTATAAAATATATATTTGTCCCTAATTTCATATGCAAACCTATGGAAATCCAGATGTCACCTACGGGTGGTGGGCTGGTAATTCAAGGGTTACTAACCGCGCTGGAAAATTTATTGCAGCTCATGCCGGTCATACGGGCCTGATTTCATTCGCTGCGGGAGCTAGCACCCTTTGGGAGTTAGCCAGGTTTGATCCTTCTATAGCCATGGGGCATCAAAGTTCTATCTTTCTTGCTCATCTTGCCTCTATTGGAATTGGATTTGATGATTGAGGTGTTTGGACTGGAGCGAATGTTGCTTCAGTAGCGATAGTTCATGTTATTGCTTCGCTTGTATATGCAGGAGGAGCTCTTTCTCACTCTCTTCTCTTTGATGGTGATTTAGCTGATGGGCCAGGGCCTACTACTCAAAAATTTAAGCTTGAATGGGACAATCCTGATAACTTGACATTCATCCTCGGTCACCATTTGATTTTCTTTGGTGTGGCATGTATATGGTTTGTTGAGTGGGCTCGAATTCATGGAATTTACGATCCTGTATTAGGAGCAGTTCGACAAGTCGAATACAACTTAAACTTGACCAACATTTGGAACCATCAGTTTGATTTCTTGGCTATCGATAGTCTTGAGGATGTTATGGGTGGTCATGCATTCTTAGCATTTGTTGAGATAACAGGTGGAGCGTTTCATATCGCTACTAAGCAAGTAGGCGAGTACACCGAATTCAAAGGAAAGAATATTCTTTCTGCTGAAGCTGTACTTTCATGGTCTCTTGCTGGTATTGGTTGGATGGCTATTATTGCAGCTTTCTGGTGTGCAACAAATACAACTGTTTATCCCGAGGCTTGGTATGGAGAAACATTAGCTCTTAAATTTGGGATCTCTCCCTATTGGATTGATACGGTAGATGTAAGTGATAGCACTGCATTTGCAGGTCACACAACAAGAGCTGCATTAACTAATGTCCATTATTATTTTGGATTTTTCTTTTTACAAGGTCACCTATGGCATGCAATCCGTGCATTAGGCTTTGACTTTAGAAGAGTTACAAATGCTATTGCGAGTTTGGATACCGCAAAAGTTACTCTTAATAGCTAGCTGATTTATTTATTTAGTTAAAAATAGATTGATATTAATAAAAATTCTCACTTTGCATCTGTCACTGCTTTTGCAGGAAAAATCAATGAATAATCACAGCTCTTATGTTGATTAGTTTTATTCATTAAATAAAGACCTTTTACGATTTCAAGCAAATTTATTGCACTAAATGTAAGGTAGGTCAAATTTCGACTTCAATTTCCTCAATTATGCAGTCCTACGGAAACCCAGACGTCACTTACGGGTGGTGGGTTGGTAATTCTGTCGTAACAAATAAGTCAAGCCGATTTATTGGCTCGCATGTTGCTCATACAGGATTGATCTGTTTCGCCGCTGGTGCCAACACACTTTGGGAGCTCGCTAGATACAACCCAGATATTCCAATGGGACACCAAGGAATGGTGAGTATCCCCCATCTTGCTTCTATTGGTATTGGATTTGATCCAACTGGAACGGTATTCGATGGAACATCAATTGCTTTTATCGGAGTATTCCATCTGATTTGTTCAATGGTTTACGCGGGTGCAGGTCTATTACACTCTTTGATCTTTAGCGAAGATACCCAAAATAGTTCAGGTTTGTTTGCTGATGATCGTCCTGAACATCGTCAGGCAGCAAGATACAAGCTTGAATGGGATAATCCTGATAATCAGACATTCATCCTCGGTCACCATTTGATTTTCTTTGGTGTGGCATGTATATGGTTTGTTGAGTGGGCTCGAATTCATGGAATTTACGATCCTGTATTAGGAGCAGTTCGACAAGTCGAATACAACTTAAACTTGACCAACATTTGGAACCATCAGTTTGATTTCTTGGCTATCGATAGTCTTGAGGATGTTATGGGTGGTCATGCATTCTTAGCATTTGTTGAGATAACAGGTGGAGCGTTTCATATCGCTACTAAGCAAGTAGGCGAGTACACCGAATTCAAAGGAAAGAATATTCTTTCTGCTGAAGCTGTACTTTCATGGTCTCTTGCTGGTATTGGTTGGATGGCTATTATTGCAGCTTTCTGGTGTGCAACAAATACAACTGTTTATCCCGAGGCTTGGTATGGAGAAACATTAGCTCTTAAATTTGGGATCTCTCCTTATTGGATTGATACTGCTGATATGACTGGTGTTGTTAGTGGTCATACTTCAAGAGCTTGGCTTGCAAACGTTCATTATTATCTTGGATTTTTCTTTATTCAAGGTCACCTATGGCATGCAATCCGTGCATTAGGCTTTGATTTCAAAAAGGTTACTGATGCAATTAGTAATCTTGATGCAGCAAGAGTTACTCTTACTGATTGATTATTTGAATCTTTCAGCATTAAAAAAGAGTCTCGTCTTTTGACGAGACTCTTTTTTTTTGTGAAAGAAAGTTAAAAGGTTTTTAACTTTCTTTAGTTTTTGTAGTTTTCAGGCTTAGCCCAAGGATCGATCCTTTTTGAATCATCAGAATAATAGAAGAATTGAGACGCACCAAATACTGCTCCGAGGCCACAAAGAGCTGCAGCTATATTAAATCCACCGGATGGTTTGATTAAACCAATATCTGATGGGTGTGGAAGCTGAGTGGCAAAATCAAGAAGGTGAGAAAAATCAATCATTGAGTAAAAAAATTGTTTTTATTGTTAACCCAGGTGGCCACTATGCCAAACCCGTGTTTGAGGATATTACATTAATTTGAGAACTATCATTGAAAAACAAAATTTTCTTAGTCATTTAAAATCCTTTTGGGCGTGATTTTTTCTCAGGAGGGAGATCACCATTAATTTTAGCTTCGGGTCTGTAATTTTTTTGAAAGAGATAAAAAACCACTGCTAAAAGACAAACTCCAAGTAGAACAAACCAAATTATTGTTGCTATGTAAGGAAGTCCATGAAGATCTTGTAGTTCAAGTTGTAAAGCAGATTTCATTTTTGATATTTAAATTTTTCTTGAGTATTTCCATGAAAACCTAGTTTAGTTGCGGGTTAAGCCAATTTGAAGAAAAAAAACTTTACTACTTCTGAATAAGACCTTATTACTAATAGTAGTTTTTGAATTGAGCTGCCTGTAAGGTGTGCTCACCGTATTACGCCAAAAATCTTAAATCATGCAGACCTACGGAAACCCGGATGTCACCTATGGTTGGTGGGCTGGAAACGCTGGGGTTACTAACAAATCTGGTAAATTCATTGCTGCTCACATTGCGCATACTGGGCTAATAGCCTTTGCAGCAGGTGGAAGTACTCTTTGGGAACTAGCAAGATATAACCCTGAGATCCCAATGGGTCATCAGAGTTCTATCTTTCTTGCTCATTTAGCTTCAATTGGTATTGGCTTTGACGAGGCTGGTGCTTGGACAGGGGCAGGAGTCGCTTCGATTGCTATCGTACATTTGGTTCTTTCCATGGTTTATGGAGCCGGTGGTTTATTGCATTCAGTGCTATTCGTTGGCGATATGCAAGATTCAGAGGTTCCTCAAGCTAGAAAGTTCAAGCTTGAGTGGGACAACCCAGATAATCAGACATTTATTCTGGGGCACCATTTACTTTTCTTTGGTGTCGCATGTATTTGGTTTGTTGAATGGGCACGAATTCACGGAATTTATGATCCTGCAATAGGAGCTGTTAGACAAGTTGAGTACAACCTTAACTTGACTAATATTTGGAACCATCAGTTTGACTTCCTAGCTATCGATAGTCTTGAAGATGTCCTAGGCGGTCATGCTTTCTTGGCTTTCATAGAAATCACAGGTGGAGCTTTTCATATCGCAACCAAGCAAGTTGGTGAATACACCAAATTCAAAGGAGCTGGTCTTCTTTCAGCAGAATCAATTCTTTCATTCTCTTGTGCAGGTATTGGTTGGATGGCTGTAGTAGCAGCTTTTTGGTGTGCTCAGAACACAACAGTTTACCCTGAAGCTTGGTACGGAGAAGCTTTGATCTTGAAGTTTGGCGTTGCTCCTTATTGGATTGATAGTGTAGATCTTTCAGGAGGTCCTGCTTTCTTTGGCCATACAACTAGGGCTGCTCTAGCAAATGTTCATTATTACTTTGGATTTTTCTTCCTTCAAGGTCATCTATGGCATGCTTTAAGAGCTATGGGATTTGACTTTAAGAAAGTTCTTAAAGAACCTCTTCCAGCTCAGCTTTATTGATTAGTTAAAAAACAAAATGTTTCTAAAGAGGAGATTTATCTCCTCTTTTTTTTTGTAAATTTTATCTTTTAAATTCGATCGATTTAAAAAAAATTATTGGTTTTACAACGTTGAAATTTTTCTATCAAATATTGTTAGATCTTGTGGATTGAGCTTTTTTGAATGATTAGTCGAGAATTTCACGTATTTAAATCAAGCTATAATTAGACTTTGGAAGATTTTTACTATTTCCTTGAGATAATATCTCAGCATCCATAAAATCGTTTTTATTATTGAAATGGGCAAAAATAGTCAAACTAAATAACGACCTCTAACTATTTTGCACATATCATTTCAGCAGCGTGTAATCTGCACGCATATTTCGCCTGTATCGCTTAAAAAATTATGCAGAGCTATGGAAATCCAGATGTTACCTATGATTGGTGGGCTGGTAATTCTGTGGTCACCAACCGCTCAGGCCGATTTATAGCCTCCCATATAGGGCATACAGGCTTAATCGCATTTGCGGCTGGTGGAAGCACCCTTTGGGAGCTTGCCCGCTACAACCCTGATATTCCAATGGGGCATCAGAGCTCACTATTCTTGGCTCATTTGGCTTCAATTGGAATTGGCTTCAATGAGGCAGGAGCTTGGACAGGTGTAGGAGTAGCTGCAATAGCTATTGTCCATTTGGTCTTGTCAATGGTTTATGGAGGAGGAGCTCTCTTGCATGCAGTCTATTTTGAGGCTGACGTTGAAGAAAGCGAAGTACCTCGCGCTAGAAAATTCAAACTTGAATGGGAAAATCCCGATAATCAAACTTTTATTCTTGGTCACCATTTGTTTTTCTTTGGTGTCGCTTGTATATGGTTTGTGGAATGGGCAAGGATACATGGAATATACGATCCTGCGATAGGAGCTGTTCGTCAGGTTAATTACAACCTTGATTTGACAATGATTTGGGATAGACAGTTCGATTTCATTGAAATTGATAGTCTTGAAGATGTGATGGGTGGTCATGCATTCTTGGCTTTTGCTGAATTGACAGGAGCAACTATTCATATGGTTGCTGGCTCAACTCAATGGGAAAACAAGAGACTTGGAGAATGGAGTAAATTCAAAGGAGCTGAATTGCTATCTGCAGAAGCAGTTCTTTCATGGTCCCTTGCAGGTATTGGTTGGATGGCAATTGTGGCTGCTTTTTGGGCTGCAACTAATACAACCGTGTATCCAACTGAGTGGTTTGGGGAACCATTGAAATTACAGTTCTCTGTAGCCCCTTATTGGGTTGATACTGGGGACCTTTCTGATTCCACAGCTTTCTTTGGTCACTCAACTAGAGCCGCTTTGGTAAATGTTCACTATTACTTTGGTTTCTTCTTCTTACAAGGTCATTTTTGGCATGCTCTTCGTGCTTTAGGCTTTGACTTCAAGAAAGTTGCTGATGCTATTGGTAACAGTCAAGGCGCAACAGTTAGAGTTGAAGGTGCAGGTTTTAACGGAAGAGCACCAAGATAAATTCAATTTAAAATAAAAAATGCCTCCCTTTAGGGGGGTATTTTTTTTTGTTTTTTTCAATAAAAAGTGTTTTTTTGGTAAAAAAAGACAGATACCTATAAAGACCTCTAACTATTCTGGTAAAAACAATTCCAATAAGTGTATGGTATCCAAAATTTCGACTTTAATTCCTTAATTATGCAGACCTACGGAAATCCGGACGTCACCTACGGGTGGTGGGTTGGTAATTCTGTGGTGACCAATCGCGCAGGTCGATTCATAGGGTCACACATAGGCCACACAGGTCTTATTTGCTTCGCAGCAGGCGGAAGCACCCTTTGGGAGCTTGCTCGCTACAACCCAGAAATACCAATGGGACATCAAAGTTCCATATTCCTTGCTCATTTAGCCTCTCTTGGAATTGGTTTTGATGAGGCGGGTGTATGGACTGGAGCTGGTGTAGCAACAATCGCTATTTTTCATTTGATTTTTTCAGCTGTATATGGAACTGCTGGATTAGCTCATTCACTTTTATTTGATCCGGACCTGAAAGATGGTCCAATCCCTACCACTAAGAAATTCAAACTAGAATGGGACAATCCAGATAATTTGACATTCATTCTTGGTCATCATTTGATTTTCTTTGGGGTTGCAAATATTTGGTTCGTTGAGTGGGCAAGATGGCATGGAATTTACGACCCAGCCATAGGCGAAATCAGAACAATCTTCCCTGGATATGGTGATTTTGGAATGGTTTACGGGCATCAGTTCGACTTCTTAACCATTGACAACCTTGAAGAAGTAATGAGCGGACATGCATTCTTAGCATTCGTTCAAATAAGTGGCGGTGCATGGCACATAGCTACAAAACAACTAGGCGAATACACTGAATTCAAAGGTAAAGGATTGCTTTCAGCAGAAGCTGTACTTTCATGGTCTCTTGCTGGTATTGGCTGGATGGCAATTGTTGCTGCATTCTGGTGTGCACAAAATACAACTGTTTATCCAATTGATTGGTATGGAGAGCCTTTAGCTTTGAAATTTGGAATTTCTCCTTATTGGGTAGACACAGGAGATGTATCAGATAGCACTGCGTTTTTAGGCCATACAACTAGAGCAGCATTGTCCAATGTTCACTATTACTTTGGATTTTTCTTTATTCAAGGTCATATTTGGCATGCTCTTAGAGCAATGGGCTTTGATTTCCGTCGTGTTGTTGGATCAGTAGCTTCTCTAGCAACAACTGAGAGTTAATAGATTCAAATGCAAATTTCAATAAAAAGCCTCATCAAATTTGATGAGGCTTTTTATTGGAAAAAATATTTAATTAAAAATTGCTCGTTTTTATATCAATATTTTCATCATTAATTGAATCATCAGAAGGTTTTTCTAATTCGCTAGTTAGGAGAATTTCAGGATCAGCAGTTACCTCAGGTTCAGAGATAGCTTCAGGTTCAGCAGCTACCTCAGTTTCAGCGATAGCTTCAGGTTTAGTAGCTACCTCAGGTTCAGAGATAGCTTCAGGTTCGGCAGTTTCCTCAGTTTCAGCGATAGCTTCAGGTTCATCAGCTACCTCAGGTTCAGTAGTTACCTCAGGTTCAGAGGGTGCTTCAGATTGTGAAATGGTTGATTCATCTTTCAGTTGAGTTGGCTTTTGATCAAATTTTGATTGAATGACCTCTTTAACTATCAAAAAAAGCTTTTTAAAATTTGAGAAGAGTTCTTTGAAATTGTCATATATATCTTTGAGAATGCTTTTAATCTCTTGAGCTTTTTCCCCTTTGTTAAAGAAAAGCAAAGCGGAAACTACTAATACTGAGATTAATATGAAAATAAATAGTGCACCCATTTTTTTTTTAACAGTTAGATATCATTAAGATCGCTCGTTATTGTGATGCTATCAAGTTTTATTTACATTGAACAACGAAGATAGCCTTCCATTTTTAAATTTATGCTTTTATGAGTATGTAAGTTTTTTATGAATCTAGTCAAACTTACTATTTTTTTTGATTGAGGATGCCCCTTATGTAAAAGAGAGGTTGATTTCTTGTAATCAAAGAATCAAAAGGGATACCTAAGCTTTATTGATATAAATAGTTCTGATTTTTCTTTAGATTTTAAATACGGAATTTCTTATAAACAAGCGATGGAGAGAATCCATGCTTTCAAAAGAGATGGTTCAGTAATCAAGGATATTAAGGTTTTTCAAGAGGCTTATAGTTTGATTGGTTTAGGGTGGGTTTATGCCCCAACAGAATTGCCCATTTTAGATAAATGTATTGAGTTTATTTATGGATTATGGGCTAACTATAGATTGAAAATAACTTTTCGTCCTTCTATCGAAAAGTTATGTTCTGAAAGGGCTAGTGACCTTTTCTAATTATATGAATGGTTAATTTATTTAATAAAAAATTTCAGCTTTAATTAAATAAGATAGTAAATTTACTATCCAAATGTTGAACTATTAAATCCCCAGTTTGAGGCTTTAACGTCGATAAATTCAATATAAATCCTATTCTTATTTATATTCGTTTTAGATGCAATTAATTCGCATAAAGACTTGCTCATTGAGGAGGGTGATAGAGAGCCAATTGATTTAACATTAATAAAACAGCATGGTTCATCGGATCCAGCGAATGTCATCTTGTTATCTCTTTGGATCATCGTCATTACATAATTTTCTGGTTTGCCAGTTAGATCAGCAACCATTTTTGAAATATCTTTTTGGAGCAAATCAACATTTTCTAAATCACTTTTGGAGGATGTGTTGATTTGTATGAATGGCATGAGTGAATCAATTTTTATCAGATACTAATACTTCAGTGGGATATTGATTTTTAAAAATCTAGAAACATCTAAGCAGCCCTCATTAAGAGCTCTCAGTAAAAATATTTTAAAATCTTAAAAAATTAGAAAGATCCTGTTAATTCTCCTGTTAGAGCCTCAAAAATTTTGTTTTTCTAGTAACTTAGTCAGGTCTTATTACGAAAAATGAACCAGAATTTTCAAGCTATTGTTCAAGAAACTGCAGAAGATAATTCTTCGAATGATCAGACTTTTTTATTAAGTGGAGCTTTGATATTTTTTAATGTGTTTGTCATGTTATTTGTAGGGTTGTATTGGATGAACCCTGTAATTCATGAATTTATCTCCGGAAGACCTCTTTTGTGATAATCATTTAGATATTTCCTTTACATTAAATTGTCTTATCAATGTATATAAAATTCTTTAATAGGAGAGATAATTGCATTATTCAGGTGGATTATCATCTTTACTCATGAATTTAGATCTTCTTTTTTCAAAAATAATTAAATATGTACTGAGCTTTTTAATCATATTTTTTGGAGTTAACCCAGTATTTGCGGGTGCAAATGTTGCTGTTAAGGGAGAAGGGGACGAAGTTCCAAGCTACGTTCGATCTGATATCACTGGGTTTAATTTTCATGGAGAAGACTTACATCTTTCCTCAATAGCTGGTGCAATGGCAAGAGATGCTGATTTCAGTGATGTTGATCTTCACGGAACAACATTAACTTTGTCTGATTTAAAAGGTTCAAATCTTAATGGGATAGACCTTACTGATACTCTTTCAGACAGGGTTAACTTTCAGAAAACTGATCTTAGAAATGCGGTATTGATAAACATGATCGCCTCGGGTAGCAGCTTCGCTGGTGCTCAGATCGAGGGAGCTGATTTTACATTTGCAATTCTTGATAGTGAAGATCAGAGAAATCTTTGTAAAATAGCAGATGGTGTAAATCCAACTACAGGTGTTTCTACCAGGGAAAGTCTTGAATGTGTAGGAGATAAAGAATCATATAAACCTGCCATGCCAGCTGCTTAATTTCTAGGAATTTTACAAAAAAGATTTGTTATAAAAAAATAGAATTAGTTGCAATTTTCTTTTTTTTGGTTTTCTTTAAAAAAGAGATTTTATTTATCGTGAAGAATTTTTGGCCACATCGATCCAAGGCAGAAGGGTTCTCAATTCAAAATCTTAAGCGTAAATATCGTTTGAAAATCTCGAGCGTCTCTTCTAATCAAATATCAAATAAACTTCTAGATGATAGGAATGTAATATCTATGAAAGAAGAAAGTAAGAGGATCTTGGCGGTTAATCTATCTATAAAAAGAATACATTGGGCGAATAGAGATTTTTCAGAGTATAAGCAGGCAGCTTGATTTTATTTTTTTGAAGGATTCTTTGTATCTTGTATATTCTTAGTAAGAGGAATTGTTGATAAAACAAAAGAGATAACAAATAATACTGTTATTCCAACAAGGCTCCAAAAAGTTAGGTTAGATAGCTCTAATTCTCCAAATGAGACTGTTAAGTATGAAATCAATGTTTAATTTGCCCATAATTCTTCAATGTGATTTTAGCAATAATTATATTTTTTATAATTATTGCTTTTCGTCTTTTAAGATTTACACATATTTTTTCTTTCCATCATTACTTATTTTGTAAATTCCCCCTTTTGGCCCTACAAATAGCATTTCACCATTAATTTTTGATTTACCAAATTTACTTAATCTAGATCTATGAATATCTGCTTTTTCTCTTAGTTCATCCTCTGAATACCATGTACCCAAAGGGATATTTTTACAAGGATCAAGTAAAAGAGAATTTGTAAATTCTTCAGATATCCTTTTTCTACGAACATTTATATTTTTGAACCTTTTCTTGAATCTTTCCATTAAACTCTTTCTGTTAGTAAATTTTTTTCTCTTGTTTAAAGTTAAGAATATATATATAAAGAATATTATTGAAAATATAGGAATCAATTTCACTATGGATGATTATAACCTTGTCTAATTAAAGCAACTTCTAGAAATAAAGCCAGTTGATTACAAAATATGAAATTGATTTCTCTTTATATTGTTTCTTTATTTTCTCTTGATTATCAAGTCGAAGCCTAGATCCGTTTTTTTTGTAAGTACTTCTTTTTTTACAATACCTTTTTTAAATAAACTGATAATTATTATTATTGATTCAACAAAAAGAGAAATAATTGAAAATATTAGGATTATAAAATTATTAGTAATAGAATTTTTATTGCTTGGTTTTGGATTTTTATTTTCTTGCTTTTTCATTTTAGTAAGGTCCGTAATGGGTTGAGCATTCAGCACCGCAATATGCACCTATATTAATGGCTTGCTCTAAATTTAGTTTTGCTGATAGAGCTGTAGTGACAGCTCCCGCGAAGCAGTCTCCACATCCATAGGTGTCGATCTCTTTTGAGCTAGGCTTAATGGATTTGTATTTAATTTTTTTAGGGAAAATTGTTCCACCTGATTTACCTTTTGTTGAAATGTATATTTCTGGTTTAGGTTCAAGTTCTTCAAAATTTATTTCCTCACCAGGATCAAGGCCGCTACCAATTAAAGCGTCGATTTTCACTTTTGCCTTCTTTAGGGTTTGCTCGCCTGTTCGTGGAGTGGCAGATAGGAATTTAGCTTTCCTGGCAAGTTTTATTCCTTCTTTATCGGTTGCGGTAACAAAAATACCATCGTAATTTTTCATATCACCCCAAGGTAGTTTGTCAGATGCGATTGGCTGTAATCTCTCTCCAATAACTGTAATTGCTCTTTCTCCATCTTTGCTAATCAAGCTAATACCTTTTCTTGTTGGTTTTTCACGCCAAGCTACTTTTAAATTTAAACCAAGCTTAGTAAGCCTTTCATAGCATTTTTCACCATAATTGTCTTTACCTAATGATGTGATTAAATCAACAGGCCCATTTATCAATCTTGCCATTTGAACAGCTGCGACTGCCGCACCCCCTGCTGCTTCCTCAAAGCAATCTTTTGCATGTGAAATTTCTCCGGCTAATGGAAGCTGATCTACCTTTAAGAATGTGACCCATTCAACATGACCAATAACAGCTAATTTGAGTTGAGGGAGTTTAAATATTTTTTTAGTTGCATCAATTTTCATTCTTAACTAACCAGATTAACTCTAATATAGTTAGTTAATTTCATAAGTAAAAATATGAAATTTTATTTTCATAAAATAGACAAATTTTATAATAGTTCTGATATATTATTTTGTATTAAACAATGATTTTTTATGATAAAGCAGATTAAATGGTTGAAATGGGTTTATTTATTATTAGCCATATTAGGAGCTGTTTTACCTACACTTGCAAATATTGAATTTGCAAAAATCTATGGTCCTGCTTTTGATATCCAATTGTTTATAGAATTGGCTAATAATAATCCAGCTTCTCAGTCTTTATCTAGGGATCTGTTTATAGGCTCCACAGCTGTATTTGTTTGGATAATTTCAGAATCAAAGAGACTTGAGATGAAAAATCTATGGATTGTAATATTAACTACATTTACTATTGCATTTGCTTTTTCAGCTCCTCTTTTTTTATATTTAAGGGAATTACGAATTGAAGAAATAAATAGGAATTCAATTAATTTATAAAAGAATTAGATTTTTTATTTAATATTCTTAGATATTGGTACTAAAGCTATACAAATAAGACTAACAACTAGCCATAATTGAATGGCTGTATCGAACTTGTCTATTAACTTGCCGGCCATCCATGGGACTGTTAAAGAACTAATTCCAAAGCACTGAGAATATAAAGCTATTGCCGTCCCTTGGTATTTAATTGGAGAAGATTTTATAATTGAATCTGAAGCAGATGGTAGGAATATACATAGAGAAATTGTTAGAGGTATGAAAGCTAAAAGTATTAATAGATATCCATAAATTAATAAATTGGAAAGTGATAAAAAAATAAAACCTATTAGTAGTGATATTAAGCATAATTTGAATTTAAAAGATGGTTCTTTATACCTTAAAATATAACCTACTGGCCATTGAAAAATTGCAAGTAAAACTAGTTTAATTGCTACTAATGTAGCTACCCTTTGTTCTGTAAATGGTGGCCTTATTATACCACCGTTAGCTAAATCTAATGGAAGAATACTTTGCAATAAACTCATTACTCCTGTTACAAATAGAGTTATTAGCAATAAAGGAAATAACTTGATTACCCATTTTAGATTAGATTTTTTATCTAGATTTTTATAATTAAATTCTATATCAAATTTGTTCTTAGGTTCAGCTTTTATTTTGCTTATCCCTAGCCTATTTAATAGAATATTGAACACATATAACATGCAGAAACCATCAATTAAATATATTATTCTAGGCATTTCAAGGTATGTTCCAATAGTACCGAGAAATACCCCAATGGTCACACCAATCGCATCAGCACTTCTTGCAAGAGAATAACCTTCACTTGATTTAATTTGGTTATCGCAATTAAGTGGAATTGCTAATTCTGCAGAAGGCCAATAAATTCCAGCTGCAGCTCCTAAAAAAAATTGACCACAAAGGTAAGCTAAATAATTTTGTGAATAAAAAAATATAAAATCCGATAATATTGCAATTAAACATGCAAATATAATTGCTTTCCTATAGCTAATTTTTTTGTCAAGTAAATATCCAGTTCCAAATCTTGTCGTTATCCCCGCGAATGCAGCTGTAGTTATTCCACTACCTATTTGCTCTGCTGAAAAACCTAAACTATTAAAAATTATAGGACTTAAATACAAGACCCCTCCTGCTCCTATTGCTGTCCATAAACGAGCCTTTATGATTAATCTTAGGGATACAGGGAATCTCTCCCAATAATTGCTGAAATTAGAAGTTGAGAACAAATTCATTCATTAAAAAATTAGTTGTTCTTGGAACAGTTGGAAGCTTACTAGCTCCTTATTGTTTTTATCCAAAACTTCAGGCGGCAGACAGATTTGAAATTCATTTTGATGAAATGTCTATTCCAATTTCGATCAAAGAATTGATTGATTGGAGTAACGGCGCAGAGGAAAAAAATTCAGAATTAGCCAGCTGGCTTAATTTGCTTGGCTTTAAGGAAAGGAAAGGGTTTGCAAAGTTTTTAAATACACCTTTGGTAAGAGATAAAAGCATGGCAAGACAAATTTTGAGAAGTTGGTCAGGCCGCAAATTACTTGATGAAGTAAGTGACCTAATCCTTATGGATGAAGACAGCTCCGGCGAAAGTGTTTTAGATACTTTGGAAAACCTTTTAAATGAAAAAGATGAGGTGACAACTTTTGATCTTCTAAATTCACTCTCTGTTAAAGCAATTCATATTGATTTGGATGGGTGGATTGAAGTAGCTAATGATTGGAGAAGTGAATTAAATAAACAGCAAAAACTCATATCTGATTTGGTCTCAAGTAATGAGTTGTCAGTTAATAGAGAACAAATCAATGTTTTACCTCTTGAAATTAAAGAAACTGACTATGAATTGATTTCTTTAACTGTTTCTCATCGAAAAGAGCCTTTGAATTTAGAGGTTTGGAATCCTTCCTCAAGGAAGAAAATTAGAAAAAATTGGGTTCTTTTAATGCCAGGTTTAGGAGGAGATCGTAGTCATTTTAATTGGCTTGCAAGAAGTATTAGTCACAATGGTTGGCCTGTTGTTGTCCTAGATCATCCAGGTAGTGACTCAATAGCATTAGAAGCCTTGGTAAAAGGAAGACTTCCTCTCCCTGGCGCTGAAGTACTTCCTGAACGTATGAATGATATAGATAGTATCCTCAGGGCAAAAAAATCTAGAAAAATTGATATTTCAGTAGAGAATGTTGTCTTAATGGGGCATTCTTTAGGAGCTCTCACTGCTATTTTGGCCTCAGGAGTAAAAATAGATGACCAGCTTGAAAATAGATGTCAAAAAGTACTTGATAATCTTTCTCTCTCAAATTTATCTTCACTTATTCAATGTCAATTAATAGATATTACTTTGCCAGATAGGAAAGGTATAGAAAATCTTTCAGCTATTGTTGGTATGAATAGTTTTGGGAGTTTTTTGTGGCAAAAAAGTTTAGAAAATAAAATAAATATTCCTCTTTTTCTCACTGGAGGAACTTTTGATTTAGTTACACCATCTATTAGTGAGCAACTCGGATTATTGCTTGCATTGAGTTCAAGCCCATTCAGCAGAGTCCTTTTAATTGAGGGGGCTAGTCATTTTTCACCTATTAGAGTTGAGGGACAGATGGATCAGTCTAAAGGTAAGGATTTATTTAATCTCGGGGAATCAATTGTTGGATATCATCCACTTTCTGTACAGAGCTTATTAGCTTCTGAGATCATTAACTTCCTTGAAAAATTAGAAGAAAATAAATCAATGCCTTCGAATACTAATTTAACTAAAGGCGAGCTTAAGTTTCATGTTTTGGACAGGACTATAATTGAAAAACTTGTTAAGATTCAATAGCTAACCCTTGGATCAATATATGCAATAGCGATATCTATTCCAACACTAATTATTACAACAAGGCTAGATATTATAACAACTATTCCTTGAACAACAGGATAATCTCTTTGGTTAATAGCCTCTTGAAGCCCAAGAGCAATCCCGGGCCATGAGAATGTTATTTCAATTAAAAGTGCTCCACCAATTAAAGAAGAAACTGTTAAGCCAGTAATTGTCAATATTGGGAGAAGTGTATTGGGTAAAGCATGCTTTACTAATATTCTGGACTCATTGATACCTCTACTTTTAGCGGCCTCAATATAATCTTTTTTTAAAACTTCCTCTAGATTTAATCTTAAAGCCCGACTGAATATTCCGCTTAATAATATCCCCAGAGTGAATGAAGGTAATAACAAATGTTTAATAGAACTAAAAAATATTTCAAAATTTTTGTTTAAAATACCATCTAAAAGTAAGAAACCAGTAATTGGGGGCGGAGGAATAGCTCCAGGAGGTAATCTTCCACCAATTGGTAACCACCCGAGCAATACAGCGAAAATAATTTGAATTAGCATAGCGGCCCAAAAAGGAGGCAAAGCATAGGTCCCTATGCTGAAAATTCTTCCCCAAAAGTCTATTTTGCCTTCTGGTTTAATTGCTCCTAAAAAACCAATTAAATAACCTAATAGTGATGCTATTAATATTGAAAATATTGCTAATTCTAAACTTGCTGGAAGAGCCTTGGAAATAATTATTTTCACAGACTCTTGTGTGTTTAATGAAGTTCCTAAATTTCCATGAATTAATTGATTTAAATATTCAATGTATTGATTAATTAGTGGTTTATCTAAGCCCAGTTTTATTCTTAAACTTTCCCTTGCAAATTCATTAGCTCGAGTGCCTAGAATTGCGTCAACAGGGTCGCCTGGTGCGATTCTCAACAATATAAAAACTAAGCTCGAAATGATCCAAAGCATAATTGGCAATAGAGCTAATCTCGAAAGGATATATTTGAAAAGTTCCTTTTTAGATGACAAAACTAGTCTCTTTTTAAGTTCTTTAGAATAATTAATCCATCGCTTGAGAATTCAGGTTGACTAATATCTTTCAAAGACCAAGCTTTAGGATTAACCAGCCAAATTGGTAGGTAAGAACTTGCTTGTGCTGCAAGTTGTTCAACTTTTCTTAAATTCTTTAATCTACTTTCTCCCTCTAATCCCTCACTTTTCTCTAAAAGTTCTTGTACTTTATTATCACCCCAAAAACTACCACTAAATACAGCTTCACCCTCAAGGCAGGTATTATTATCTATTTTATTACAACTTAATAAGGGCGTTAAGTATGCTTCCGGGTCAGGATATGCTCCAGTCCAATCTAATATAACCGCCTCAAAAGCCCCTTCGGAAAGTTGTTTGTAAACTGTGGTTGATTCAATACCATTTAAAGTTATTTCTATACAATCGGATAAATCTCTTTTGATTTGATCTTTCCATGTAAGGGCAAGTAATTTATCAGCAGGTACATTAGATCTAAATGTTAATGGAATAGAAAGAATATTTGTTTCGCAGTAACCTTCTTTTTTCAATAAAGATCTTGCAATATTAGGATTATATTTAGGCCAAGGCGAAAATTCTTTTTTGTGTAATTGAGGAGGGACTATTGATCTTAAGGGCTCTCTATTCCCAAAACTTACTTGCTGACTAATTAGTTCTCTATCAATTGTGTAGGTAAGGGCTTCCCTAACTGTTTTATTTTTTAAAGGTAATTTGTTGCTTTTAAATGTAATATATCCTATTTCTATTGGATCACCTTCTCCTGATTTAAGTTGATCTTTATCAACCATATTATTTAATGTTAACCGCTGTATATCATCGATCGAATTTGAGATAAGGACATCAACTTCTTTCGTTTTTATAGCTCCAAAAAGAGTACTAGAATTAATGTAATTTATAAAGTCAATGCCTTTATTTAGTGGTTTCTCTCCCCAATAGTTGTTGAATGGCTTTATTATTTGTTGACTTGAATTGAAACTCTCTAGGAAATAAGGTCCCGTTCCTATAAAACTTTTATTATTGAAACTATCTATGTATTTTGAATATGATCTAGGAGATACAGGGGTTAAATTGACTGAGGTTAAAAGACTTTTTAAAGAACTGGATGGCTTTTTTAATTTTATTCTTATCAGAAACTCATCTTTGACTTCAATATCTTCTATTTTGTCATTTAATAGATAATTCAAAGTTCCTATTTTCATAAACCGATTAAGACTAAATGCCATCGCTTCTGCATTAAAAATACTTCCATCGTGAAAAGAAATATTTTCTTTAAGTGGAATATCAATTAGCAAACCATTCTTACTTACTTTTGGTAAATCTTTAGCTAAACTAGGGGAAAGATTTCCCTCCTTATTTATTTTATATAAAGTATCTCCAAGAGCGCTTAATATTTGCAGTGTTCTCAGTGTATTCGCTTGAGCAGGATCAAGGGATTCTATTTTACCTGCGCTTGCAACAATAATATTGTCTCTTTTTTTATTTTGAACGCAAGATAACTGGAGGAGTATTAAGAGAAAACTCGAGAATTTTAGAATATTTTTTATATAAATCAGTTTTAACATTTAGTGTGAAATTCTATAATGATCTATTCTTGAGCAAAAAGTTTTATTGATTACTGAATACTTGTTTAATTGATATTTCGAAAACTGGTGATCCATTGGGATTAAGTGGCCATTCTCTAACCCAACATTTTTCATAAGCATTATCTATTCCTAATACTTGAAACAGCTCTTCTTGATTTTTTAGATAAACACAATCTCCTTGATTAATATTTTTTTCTGTTTCTTTTCTTGCTTTCTCAATTACGTTTTTGGATGTTTTCATGGTTTGTTTCCGAAAAGAAATTTAAGATAAAATTTCCTTTGTTATATTTATATAATTAGCAACTTAATTCAGATTTGACTAGTTTTCGTTAGCTAAAGGCAACCCATTGTTGCGGCAATTCTCTTAACTTTTGACAAGTTTTCTATATCTAAAAGAGCCTCTTCAAGTTGCCCTTGATTGATTTTGTGTGTAATAACTACTATCTCAGCCTCTTTATCTGTGGCATCAAACTGCACAATTGATTCAATAGATATTTTTTTCTTTCCAAAAACAGTCCCTATTTCTCCAATTACTCCTGGACTATCTTCGGCAATAAGTCGTATGTAATTCCTCTTAGTTATTTTTTTCTTTTCTGCTATGTGACAAGTTCTCCAACCTTTTGCTGATAGTAGTGGATCTAAGTTAAAGATTTTGTCTTCACTCATAGAGTGAATACCTGCAATGTTAAGTATGTCTGCAACAACAGCTGATGCAGTTGGACCGGACCCGGCACCTGGTCCAAAAAACATTACTTGGCCAATGGGATTACCTTCAACAAGGATTGCATTGTTTACTCCATTTACTCCTGCTAATGGATTATCTTCAGGCACTAATGTTGGCTCAACCCAGACAGATAGTGGTTGACTATTTTCTTTTTTTGATTGAGTTTCGCCCTTTTCAGATATTGCTAAAAGCTTGATTCCGTATCCTAACTTTCTTGCATAATTAACATCGATTCCCTCTAGGAGATTTATTCCAGTTGTTGGTATGTTTGCTCGATCAATTGCTCCACCAAAAGCAAGGCCACTTAAAATTGCAATTTTGTCAGCTGCGTCGGCTCCTTCGACATCAGCTGCTGGATCACTTTCTGCATATCCAAGCACTTGAGCATCTTTTAAAACATCAGCATAATTAGCTCCTTCTTTATCCATTCTTGAGAGTATGTAATTAGTTGTTCCATTTATTATTCCGCTTACTTTAGTTATTTGATTTCCTCCTAAAGATTGCTTTAGAGGCTCAATTATTGGGATCCCTCCTCCTACGGCTGCTTCGATAAGGACATAAACGCCAGCGGCTTTTGCTTCATTTGAAATCTCTTCTCCATGTCTTGCAATTACTGCTTTGTTGGCAGTTACAACAGATTTACCAGCTCTTATAGCTTGGATAATTAATGATTTTGCTGGTTCTATACCTCCCATCACTTCAACAACTATTTGAATATTTGGATTATTTACTATTTCAATTGGGTTTGTGGTAAGTATTGATTCTGGGATGGAGATATCTCTTTTCTTTTGGAGATCCCTTACTGCGACTCCGATAAGTTCTAGTTCTCCAACCAATGGATGTCTGTCGTTAGGGCTACTTATAATATTCGCAACCCCCTGTCCAACAGTTCCTAGGCCAAGTAAACCAATACCAACTTTTTTCATGTTCTTATGGGGCGATAGTTTTTTTTAACCTATTTTTTCATTATCGGAACTAGGTAATGAGAGTTTTTTTGCTTGAGCTTTCATTTTTAGGAATATGTTGAGAAACCCATTTGCTCTCGATGGCGTCAAGCTTTTGCTTAGTCCAGTCATCTCAATAAATTTTTCATTTATAGAGAGTACTTCAAAAGGTGTTAGATCATCCAAACCTTTAATTAGAAAAGCTAGCAATCCTTTTGTTATGAGTGCATCTGAATATCCTTTCCATTGGATTTTTCCATTCAAAAGAATTCCAAGAACATATACTTCTGAAATACATCCTTTTACTTTAGTAGCTTCTAGGTGAAGATCTTCAGTTAGCAATGGCAGGCTTTTGGCGAGCCATAAAATATATTCATAGCGCCTTTTGGGGTCTGAAGTTGATTGTAGACGCTCTATAAGATTATCTAATGAATCACTTCCGTATGTATTGATGAAAGATTTTTCTTTGATTTCAGTCACCTCTTAATTTCAAGCAATTGATACATCTTAAAGCCTAACTAATTATTTAGTTGCTTCAATTTGATGTAGACCTTGTTCGCTAATCCAACCATTAAAAGGAATGTCCCATCTGTCTCTAGGTAGTGGGTCTTTAGATATGCAATTATTACTGATGACTACAAATGATGGTATTGAAAACCACAAATCTCTTTGTCGAAGACGATCAAAGTATCCTCCCCCGTAACCTAATCTGTATCCCTCTTGATCGATTGCTATTGCGGGCACAAATAGGATAGAAATATTATTAGGGCTAATAGCTTTTTCTTGTGATGGTGCAGGAATACTGTTTGAATCTATTCCTAATTGATTATTTGACCAATGATGATAGCTTAAACCTTTACTTTTAGAACTCGAAGGTAGAGCAACTTTTTGATTGTTAATTTCTTTAATAAATCTTATATCTACCTCGCCTTTCAATGGCCAATAAATACCTATAAATTTTCCTTCTACGTGGTATTTATTTAGAAGTATTTTTAATGTTGACTTGACATTCAACTTTATTTTCTCATGTATTAATAATGAATTTGAATTACGTATTAAATTATATTCCTTTCTTTTAATTTCTTTATTTGATTTAATATCAATAGACATATCTTTAATGAATTAATATATTTAAACTATAGATTCAATTATTTAAGATAGATCCCAGTAAGTGCTATTGCTAATGCATCTGCAGCATCGTCAGGCTTTGGCGGTGAGCTGATACTGAGTTCATCCATAACAGATTTTAAAACCTCATCTTTATCTGAATGTCCATAACCAGTCACAGCAAGTTTAATTTGCATTGGTGGGAATTCTTGAATCGGAAGATTGTGCTTTCCTAAAGTCATCATTATTACTCCACGAGCTTGAACGACGCTAATTGTCGTACTAGAGCGGTAGAAAAAAAACTTTTCTACTGCAGCAGAGCTTGGATCCCATTTATTTATTATTGAGCTTAAATCATTTGAAATTTCGACAAGTCTTTTTTCCTCTTTTTCTGTTGATTGCGTTTCTATAATTCCACAATCAAGCATTATTTTCTTCCCTTCTATTTCATCAATAATTCCATAACCTACTCTTGCTAGCCCTGGATCTATTCCTATTATTCTCACTTAGTTAGTTGTAGCTAGTTCAAATTCCGATACATCATTGCTTTCATTTCTTTCAAATACTTTGCAAAAAGCTTTTATTACTCTATCTCCAGAATCAACTTGTTCAAGAGGATCTTTTCTAAGTCTGTGCCTTAAAGCGGTAGAAACGACACGAGCAATATCTTCTTCGGTCACCTCTTTTCTTCCTTCAAAGGCTGCAAGGGCCCTAGCTGCTCTGTTTGTAACAATATCTCCTCTAAGTCCATCAACATCAAGTTCACCACAAACTGCTGAAATCCTTAGTCTGAGATCTTCATCAATAGAAACTTCGTTAAGTAAATTTTGAGCGTCAACCACTTTTTTTTGAAGCGAGTCTTGATTCCCCTGAACCGAATCACTAAAAGATTCAGGATCATTGTCAAAGGCTGTACGTTGATCAACAACTTGAACGCGAAGTTTTGCTTCCCTTACAGTTCTTACTTCCACACTCATTCCAAAACGATCAAGTAACTGTGGCCTTAATTCTCCTTCCTCTGGGTTCCCTGAACCAATAAGTACAAACCTTGCAGGATGTCGAACAGAAATTCCTTCACGTTCCACTGTATTCCAGCCTGAGGCTGCTGAGTCTAGAAGTACGTCAACAAGGTGATCATCTAGCAAGTTGACTTCATCAACATAAAGCAACCCTCTATTTGCTTTAGCCAGTAGCCCTGGTTCAAAAGCTCTAACACCTTCGCTAAGAGCCTTTTCAATATCAATAGTTCCGCAAAGTCTGTCCTCAGTAGCACCTAAAGGTAGATCAATCATAGGTACTTGTTTCTCGCCTTTTTTTATTTCATTACCACTGTCAATTCTCTCTCTTACATCATTGCTTTGAAGGTCCGGATCATCAAGAGAGCTGTTGTAAGGATCTCCTTCAACGACTTCAATAGCAGGTAATAAATCTGCAAGTGCTCTTATGGTCGTGGACTTTCCTGTGCCTCTATCACCCATTATCATTACACCGCCAATTCTCGGGTCAATAACGTTTAAAAGAAGCGCTAGCTTCATTTCCTCTTGTCCAATCACTGAAGTGAATGGAAAAACTCTGCGTTTTCTAGTTGAACTCACTTTCTTGGTACTGGTAACAAGATTGTTTCATAAGCAGGCCACTTTGGATTGATTAAGTTCAAAAAGAAAATGATAATTAAAAGCAAATTTTACTTAATTCAGTAAAAAATCTAATTTTGATTAGTTGATTTTTGATTTGGCAATAGAAAAGGGACTAATTCTGCAGATAAATTTCTTATCAATTCAGGTGATCTTGGATCGTTAAACGGACCTTTGACTATAAAACTTGCAAATGCCCTTGAATTTTGGGGGGTTTGAATTAAAGCAGTATCCGAATATGCGATTCCAATATCACCAGTTTTGTTGTGAACTAAATACCCTTTCAGTGAAAGATGGTAGTCAGCGTCTTTAGCTTCTGTGCCAAGACCTCGTAAAATGCCCGTGGGTATTAATGTATTTGTTTTTGATTTGAGCATTATGTCTCTGAAAATGTCCCTAGAACTAACATTAAGTAGATAACCATTATCGACAAGAGCCATTGCTAAAGATAGATCCTTTGTTGAAGTAAGATTTGTTCCGTCTAGATCAGGAAGATAGTTATTTATTTGTGTGTTTTTTAATCCAATTTCTTTGAATTTTTGATTAACTATATTTACTCCCCCCAATCGTTTTATTAGTAAATTAGTTGCTGTATTGTCACTAACTCTAATCATTTCCGAGGCTACTTCATAAACAGGGAAACTCTCACCAATCTCTTGGTATGCCATCCAACCTGAACCGCTACCAATTGTATCTCTTGAAAGTATTAACTTTTCATTCCATAATATTTCGCCTCTCTCTATCATTGCAAGTAATATAATTAAAATATGTACCTTGATACTGCTTGCAGCAGAAAGCTTTATATCAGATTTTATTTCGGCATATTCTTTATTGTCTAATGATAAGAAAAAAGCACTAACATCTAGATCTGGATTTTTAATTATAAGTTCTTCCCATTTATTAATTAATTTTTCTATTCTTTCAAATTTTTCTAATTTATCATTATAAAATGATAATAAGCTGGATTTTCTAGTTTTTAATTCTTTTTCAATTGATCTCCTTGATTTCCCTGATATATTAATTTTATTATTGATTTTATGGCTTTGATTAATTGGACCAACCAATCTTAGAAAACTACCAAGTAAAACTGATAAGCCTATGCTCGTTAAAAATATATTTGTTATTAATTTGAGGTAAGTTTTCACTTTAAAATGAAAGAATATAGACTTTTGCTATTTATTGTACCTTGTTATTTTAATTAATCATTTTTATTTTTAATTTTCCATCTTGCTTGGCTAATTATTCCTCTAATTAGAGCAACTTCATCATCTTTTATCTCACCTCTTAAAAGCAATTGTTTTATTTTCGTCATTTTGGCTTTATATGTATGTTTCATTAAGAAACCAATCTCAAGTAAAAGACTACCTGCATCATTTATACAATCTTCTAATTTAATTAAATTCGCAGGGTAATTTATTTTTGTATGGGGTTTTAATAAATCAAGCTCATTAAGTTGATTGAATTGATGAAGAACAATTGCTACTGCATGTGAAAGATTTAATGATGGATAATTCTCATTTGTATTAAGACTAATCACTTTGTTTGCTTTGAGAAGCTCTTCGTTAGACAAACCACGGTCTTCTCTTCCGAAAACCAAAGCTATTACCTCTTCTCTTTCAGATTTAAGAGCCCAATTCAAAGCATCTTTATTTGAATTAAGTGGAATTTCTCCATGTTCTTTTCTTCCGCAAGTGGCAATAATTCTTGAACAGTCTGAAAGTGCTGTATTTAGATCATCATATACTTTTGCTTTTTCTAATATTTTCAAACCTCTTACAGCCATATTTATCGCTTCTTTAGCTAAGTAATCGCATCTAGGAGAAACTAGTCTTAATTCATGAACATTAAAGTTTTCGCAGAGTCTTGCAACACTACCAATATTGATTGGTCCTGCTGGTTCAACAAGTACTACTTTTATAGTATTTTTTATAGCCACTATTTAGTTGAGTGAATGCATATATGCCAATAGATCAGCCATTGATTGAGGTTCAATTTCAAAACTTGGCATCGGTGGAGTCAACCCTCGAATTACTTGATTAATAATTTTTTTATCACTCATCTCTTGAGTTGCTTCATGGAGGTCGGGCCCTACAAACCCTTGAGCTGAAATCCCATGACAACCTACACAATTGATTTTGAATAATTTGCTTCCTGATAATGCTTCACCTTGAATAGATAAAGTTTCAGTTATGAAAGGATCTTGCTTGAAGTCCCCCATTCTCCAGAAAAGAATTAGGAAGAAAACAATGACAGTAGTTAATAAGAATATTCGCCGAGAGCTAATCTTTTGCTCTTCATTAATTAATGCTTTTGATGACGGAGTATTCACTAAAACCTCTTTGACATGAAAGAATTGTTACTAGTAATCATTAAAAATGCGAGCCAATGATTGAGCCTCTGCTATGTGGGATTGTTCTTGGACTAGTTCCCATAACATTATTAGGCCTTTTTGTTAGTGCATGGAATCAGTATCGTCGAAGCAGTTCAATGCCTGATTGGGAATAAGAAAAAGAAGAGAGGTGTTGCCATAAAATTTCTCTTTGTTTAATCTCCACCCATTATGTATTCTTGGCATTGATTTTGACGAGCATTCGCATATCAGAGTAGAAGATTTTTTAATCCAATGTTTAGACAATAAAAGTTCTTGAGAAATTTCATATAATTCAGATTCATATGGTGGGTCAAGAAAAACAAAATCAAATTTTTGTTCAGGAATTTGACAATCATTAATAAACTCAATTTTTTGACTTTTTGGACCCTTTTTGAGAAATGAGATCAATTCATTGCAGATGACTTTAATGTGTATTGAGTGATCCATAGTACTTGATACATCCATAAGGTTTTTTTTGCATGTTTTTGCTGTTTCCCTCTCTTTCTCAATTGCAAGAACCCTTTTCACTCCTTTTTGAAGAGCCTCACAAGCCATTGCTCCACTTCCACTGCAAAGATCTAGCCAACTTGCTCCTTTGAGTTCGTTCCCAAGAATATTTATTAGTGCCTCTCTTACTTTTGAGGAGGTTGGTCTCGTCTTTTGGCTTAAAGGACTTTCTATCCTTTTGCCAGACATTAGTTTCAGTTTCCCTTTCAAGCTAAAATCTAGTTTTTTTCAACCAACTTATCCAATTAAAAATAAGTTTTTGACCTGCAACTCCTGATTTTTCGGGATGAAACTGACAGGCACCAGTATTTTTATGCCAGACCATAGATGAGAAATCACTGTTACCAAATTTTGTTGTAGCTACAGTGTTTGTTGGTTCTAAAGGACATGCTGAGTATGAATGGACGAAATACATCCAATTAGTAACAGGATAATTTTCTAGAATAGGACACTCGTTTGTTTTATATATTGGAGACCAACCAATATGTGGAATCCTTTCATTTTTTTCTTGAGGTAATCTGCGAATATGACCTTTGAAAACTCCTAACCCTTTTGAAGTCCCCTCGTCACTAGTCTCGAATAAAAGCTGTAATCCTAAACAAATTCCTATAAGTGGTTTACCATTATTTATCCACTCAATTATTGAAGGTACTAGATCGGTTTCTCTTAAATTCATCATTGCGGGATCAAAAGCACCAACTCCTGGAAGAATTAAAGCATCACAAGATTGGAGTGTTTTGATATCAGAAATAATTTCTAAAGGCTGATTAACCCTTTTAAATGCTTGTTGAACTGAAAAAAGATTACCCATTCCATAATCTATTAATCCAATTTTTGCCAAAAGATTTACCTTTGAATCATTTGAATTGGGCTCAAAAAATCTAAATTCTAGAATTTGAGATTAGAGATGTTTGGAGATGGTTCCAGAGAGGGTGGCTTTAGGGACTGCTCCAACAACAGTATCGACTTTCTGACCTCCCTTAAAGATCATCAAAGTTGGTATGCTTCTTATTCCATACTGACTAGCAACATTAGGGTTCTCATCAGTGTTCAATTTGAAAACTTTTATTTTGCCATCAAAATCTTTTGAGATCTCTTCAACAATGGGAGCAACCATTCTGCATGGTCCACACCAAGGTGCCCAAAAATCAACCAAAACAGGCACATCGCTCTGGAGGACTTCTTGTTCGAAAGAGGAATCAGTTACTGCAGAAGCTGTGGACATACCTTAGAAGTCTTAAGAACTAAATCATAACAATTGTATTTTGCTTATAAAAAGTTTTGCTGCCATTTTTAAACGAAGTTTGAATATTAATTTGTGTGCTTTTAATAAGAAAAACCCGAACAAGTCGGGCATTTTTGTGTGTGAGGAGTGTGAGAGCAAAGGCTCTCACTGCTCAATTCTAGCCACTGTATTCAATTCTGAAATTTTTCGATAGCTTTATTTTCCCATTCCAAGCTGTTGTGCTTTTTGGTAAACCTTTCCTTCTGTTAACAAAGAAGGGGCAATAACCACATCAACTTTTTGCATTTCCTTGATATTTGTAGCCCCTAGTGTCCCCATTGAGGTTTTTATTGCTCCTAAAAAATTGTGGGTTCCATCATCTAGAATTGCTGGCCCACATAGAATACTTTTTAAACTACCCGTCGTTCCAACCTTAATCCTAGTACCTCTTGGAAGAACAGGACTTGGAGTTGCCATACCCCAATGAAAACCTTTGCCAGGAGCCTCCTGAGATCTTGCAATTGGAGAACCAATCATAACTGAGTCAGCACCACAAGCTATGCATTTGCAAATATCGCCACCAGTGATAATTCCACCATCAGCAATAATTGGAACATACTTCCCACTTTCTTTTTGAAAATCATCCCTTGCAGCAGCGCAATCAGAAATAGCAGTTGCTTGAGGGATCCCAACCCCCAATACTCCTCTTGATGTGCATGCAGCGCCAGGCCCGATACCAACCATTACTGCTGCAGCCCCTGCTCTCATTAGTTTTAAAGAAACTTCATAAGTAACGCAATTACCTACAGCAACGGGTATGCCAATGTTTTCGCAAAGATCATAAAGGTCAAGATTTTGACTCCCCTCTTTACCCAAATGTTCTGTCGAAACTACTGTTGCCTGAAGAAAAAATAAGTCTGCACCTGAGCCTTTGACCAAATCTCTATACTTGATTGCAGCTAATGGTGTCCCGCTTACAGCAGCAATACCCCCACTTTTTTTGATTTCTTGAATTCTTTTTAAAATTAATTCTTCTTTTATGGGTTTCTTATAGATTTCTTGCATTAGAGGAACAAATCCCTCTTTCCCAATGGATTGGATTTTGGTTAGGACTTCTTCTGGATCTTCATATCTAGTTTGTACTCCTTCTAGATTTAAAACACCAAGAGCCCCTAATTTTGAAAGAGCCACTGCCATTTTTACATCTACAACACCATCCATCGCACTTGCGATTATGGGTATATCTCTTTCAATTCCACCGATTTGCCAGTTGGTTTTTGTGATTTCAGGGTCAACTGTTCTTCCTCCTGGAACTAATGCAATTTCATCAATCCCGTAGGCTCTTCGAACAGTTTTGGTGCGTCCTAGTTGAATATTCACACCTAAATTTTATTAAGTTCTCGTCAAACTACCAACTGAAGTGCCAAATTGAGCAAATGTTGGGAATAGATAATCAAGATTTTGCTTATTTCATCTAATTTCACCTTATTAATTAGATGATTTAAGAATGCTTTGAGGGATATTTAGAGCATGTTTTTGTAATTGATGATTTTGTTAAACGTGATTTACTTTCAGATATATGGTTATTCACTTTAAAAGGTTTATTAATGCTCAGATGTTCTTATAATTGGTAAAACCCTTATATATGGCTGATCCATTGGGACCCAATAGTACTGGTCCCGGGGAATCCGACGATCGGATCATTCAGACTGATTTAAGAAACGAAATGTCGCGTTCCTACTTGGAATACGCGATGAGTGTGATTGTTGGGAGAGCTTTACCTGATTCGAGAGATGGACTTAAGCCAGTTCATAGAAGGATTCTCTATGCGATGTATGAACTTGGACTTACTAGTGATAGGCCTTACAGAAAATGCGCACGTGTGGTTGGAGAAGTTTTAGGTAAATTCCATCCCCATGGTGATACTGCCGTTTATGACGCTTTGGTCAGAATGGCACAAGATTTTTCTATGCAGATGCCTCTAATTGATGGGCATGGGAATTTTGGATCTGTTGATAATGATCCTCCTGCTGCAATGAGATATACGGAATCCAGGTTGCAATCTTTAACCACTGATAGCTTGCTCGAAGATATTGAATCTGAAACAGTTGATTTCGCCGATAACTTTGATGGATCTGTACAAGAACCAACAGTATTGCCTGCAAGAATTCCACAATTGTTACTAAATGGTTCGTCTGGAATAGCTGTAGGTATGGCAACCAACATACCTCCACATAATTTGGTTGAATTGATTGATGGATTGATGGCTTTAATTTCTAATCCTGAGTTAGAAGAAATAGAGTTGATGAATATAATTAAAGGACCAGATTTTCCTACTGGCGGGCAGATACTTGGCAGAAGTGGAATTAAGGAAACATATCTTTCGGGTAGAGGTTCAATCACAATGCGAGGAGTAGCTGAAATAGAAACTATTGAAAATCCAGGAAGACCAGATAGAGATGCAGTAATAATTACTGAACTTCCTTATCAAACAAACAAAGCAGGATTAATAGAGAGAATCGCTGATATGGTTAACGATAAAAAACTTGAAGGCATTGCAGATATTAGAGATGAAAGTGATAGAGATGGAATGAGAATTGTTGTTGAATTAAGAAGAGATTCATATCCTCAAGTCGTTTTAAATAATTTATTTAAACTTACTCCTTTACAGACTAATTTTAGTGCAAATATGCTTGCATTAGTTAATGGTGAGCCGGTTATATTGTCACTTAGAAAAATGTTGCAAGTATTTTTAGATTTTAGAGTAGAAACTATTGAAAAAAGAACTAAATATCTATTAAAGAAGGCAGAGAGTAGAGACCACATATTATTAGGATTATTATTAGCTTTAGATCAGCTGGATGAAATAATTAGTCTTATCAGATCAGCATCTGATTCGGCAACTGCTAAAAGCAAATTACAAGAACTGCATGGTTTAACAGATATTCAGTCTGATGCTATTTTGCAGATGCAGTTAAGAAGGCTTACAGCTTTAGAAGCAGATAAGATAAGACTTGAACATGAGGATTTAGTTAGAAAAATAATAGATTTAAAAGATATTTTAAATAAAAAAGAAAGGGTATTTGAAATAACAAAAATAGAATTAAATGAAATAAAAGAAAAATATAATACCCCAAGAAGAACAAAAATTCTTGATCTTGGTGGAGGCCTTGAGGATATTGATTTGATTGCTAATGAAAGATCAGTCGTTTTGTTGACCGAGACAGGATATTTAAAGAGAATGCCTGTTAATGAATTTGAAGCAACAAGTCGAGGAACTAGAGGTAAAGCAGGAACGCGAAGCCAAGGAGAGGAAGAGGTCAAAAAATTTATTAGTTGCAATGACCATGACAGTCTCCTCCTTTTTAGTGATAGAGGTGTTGCATATGCTCTACCTGCTTACAGAGTTCCTCAATGTAGTAGGACTGCAAAAGGTACTCCTATTGTTCAATTGCTTCCAATCCCAAGGGAAGAAGCCATTACTTCATTGCTTTCTGTGAGTTCTTTTAATGATGAAAATTATTTATTAATGCTTACCAGAGGGGGATATATAAAAAGAACACCTCTTTCAGCTTTCAGCAAGATTAGAGCAAATGGATTAATTGCAATAGGGTTAGAGGATGGAGATGCTTTGACTTGGGTTCGTTTAGCTGAGTCTGGAGATAGTGTTTTGATTGGTTCCAAAAATGGAATGACAATTCATTTTAGATTAAATGATTCTGAATTACGACCTTTAGGCAGATCAGCAAGAGGGGTTAAGTCAATGAACCTTAAGTCTGGAGATTCTCTTGTAAGTATGGATGTTTTATCTACTGAGTTGGCTGACCATGTTGATAAAAGTGAGGAAGAAGAATTACAGGATGAATCGACAGAATCAGAGGGCCCTTGGGTACTTGTTGCCTCTGGAAGTGGACTAGGGAAAAGAGTTCCCGTGACACAGTTTCGCCTGCAAAAAAGAGCAGGAATGGGGTTAAGAGCAATAAAATTCAGAAAAGATGGAGATGAACTTGTAGGTTTAAGAGTTCTAGGTAAAGGAGAAGAATTATTATTGGTTAGTGAAAGAGGCGTAATCGTTAGAACTAGTGCGGATAAAATCTCTCAACAATCTAGAGCGGCAACTGGTGTAAGAATTCAGAAGCTTGATAATGGTGATAAGTTGTCGGAAGTTGTTTTAGTTCCTCCAGAACAAATTAATGATGATGAAGAAAAAGAATCACCCACACCTAATGAATCAATAAACACTGATCCAACGTCAAAAAATTGAAATTGAATAATTCCGCTGATGTATTAGTTATGGGAGCAGGACCAGCTGCTCTATGCATCACTGCTGAGTTAGTTCAACAAGGTCTTGATGTTCAGGCAATAGCTTCTAAGTCTCCTTTAGAGCCTTGGCCAAATACTTATGGGATCTGGGCATCTGAACTTGAGTTTTTAAACATGCAAGAATTATTGAAATATAGATGGAAGGATACTGTAAGTTTTTTTGGAGATGGATTAAGTAAAAAGGGTAATAGTTGTACAAAACATTCTCTTGATTACGGCCTTTTTAATTCAATTAATTTTCAGGAGGCTCTTCTTGAGAGATGTGAAGGACTTTCTTGGCAAGTAGAAACTGTCAAAAATATTGATTTTAGTGAGTGGGAGACCGTTGTTATTTGCAATTCAGGAAAAAAATATTCTGCAAGGCTTGTTATTGATGCAAGTGGTCACAAAACCCCTTTTATTAAGAGACCTAAGCATGATCAAATAGCTAAGCAGGCGGCCTATGGGGTGGTTGGTAAATTTAGTTCTGCCCCTGTGGAGAAGAATCGTTTTGTATTGATGGATTTTAGACCAGACCATTTAAATTCCAACGAATTGGAAGAGCCACCTTCTTTTCTTTATGCTATGGACCTGGGAGACGGAAGTTATTTTGTAGAGGAAACATCCTTAGCGTGTGCACCTCCAGTTTCCTTTGAATCATTAAAAGCAAGATTAAATTTACGACTATCCAATAAAGGTATTCAAATTGAGGAAATTATCCATGAAGAACATTGTCTTTTTCCAATGAACTTGCCATTGCCATACAGAGATCAACCTCTTTTAGCCTTTGGAGGCTCTGCCAGCATGGTTCATCCCGCTTCGGGATATCTTGTGGGATCGCTTTTAAGGCGAGCGCCCTCATTGGCAAGGGAGATAGCAAAAGCAATCAAGAAAGATCCTCTTATGCCTACATCTCAGATAGCCAGAAGAGGATGGAAAACCCTATGGACATCTGAATTGGTTCAAAGACATCGTCTTTATCAGTTTGGGCTTCAACGACTAATGAGCTTTGATGAATCCCTATTAAGATCCTTTTTTGATACTTTTTTTAAATTACCCAAAAAAGATTGGTATGGATATTTAACTAATACTCTTCCTTTGCCAAGACTATTTTTTGTTATGCTCAGATTATTTTATATCGCACCATCTAAAGTCAGATTAGGAATGATTGGTTTTCTATTAAAAAAACAAGAAAAATTTTAGGTTTTCTTTTCCCAATCTATAGGAGAAATTAAAGGAAATATACAATCCTCTTTTTCTATTTCTTCTAGATTGGTATTAGTTATAGTTTTATTATCTTTTATCGTATTTATTAACATCCAAAATCTTTTTAGATGTAAATTTATTCTTTCTCTTGCAAGCTCGGTAGTGGTTCCTGCCTTTAGGATGAAACTCCAATCTGAAGATTGACATAGTAAAAGTTCTCTTCCCGCTTGCTTAAGGATTTTGATATTTGACTCTTTTATTAACCCCTCTGAACAAACACTTACCATTTCTCTTCCTGCTTTACTCCATTCATTAACAATCCATGCATTTGACTTGTTTAACCAATAATTGTGAAAACCACCTTGCCCCCAGCTTGATGGAGAAGGATTGCATAATTGAATTTTGGGTGTTACTTGAAGAGCCTCTTTTAAAGTAATTAATTTAATATCTTCTTCTTTTGATTTTATAAATAAATTCGATAGAAATTGTGGACCTTCAAACCACCAATGACCGAAAAGTTCTGCATCAAAAGGAGCTATCAATAATGGCTCTATTTGCATTGATTTTTTAAGTTTTATAAGTTGTTTTTTTCTGTCCTTTAAATAATTTTCTGCGTCTTTTTCAACACTTTCTTTTGCCTCTTGTGGGTCATATTCTTGTTTATTTTCTAAAGATATATCTTTAGATGAAATTTTAAATAATTTAATTCCTAAAGGTCTTTTTTCATTAATTCCTATCTTTTTGAGACTCTCTAACGATAAATCCCAGCCTAGATCCCTATGGAATTCTCTGTAGCTTGGATTGCCTGGATATCCATCCCTTGCTGACCAGACTGGAAGAGTTGATTCACTATCTCTACCAAAAAAAGCTACTCCTCTTCTTGTGCAGATAGGAGCATATAGACCATATCTTGGCCTTGGTTCTGCATTCAACAAACCATGACCATCAAGAACTGCATATCTTAATCCTGATTCAGCCATTAATTCATCCAAGCCTTCGTAATAGGCACATTCAGGTAACCAAATACCCAAAGGAGAACTCATGAAAAGACGCTTATGTTCTGTTACCGCAGTTCTTAATTGAGCCCTGACAACTTCAGGATTTTCTCTTAAAAGTGGAAGATATCCATGAGTGGCTGCACAAGTGAGAATATCAATTACACCTGATGTTTGTAATTGCTTAAATCTTGTTATTAGATCACCTTTGCAATTCTTCCAACTTTCTAGCTGGTGTTTTAAGTGGTTTTTTAAGTGGAGAACTGCTTTTAGGCAGCCTTTCTCTAAGGTGTTGAGAACTTCTAGTCTAATAGTTACCCATTTTTCAAATCGATTTTTTAAAACTTGATCTTCCAAAAGTGAAAGCAAAGTAGGGGATAGTCCCATTGTGACTTTAGGCGCTTGATCTTTTGCTCTGGCTGCATTTTCAAGTGTTTCTAAAAGTGGCAAATAACATTCCACTAGAGCTTGAAAGAACCAGTCTTCCTCTAAGGAGCCAGGTTCTTCGGATCGCACGTAAGGTAGATGGGCATGCAGGACTATGGCGAGATTGCCTTTAGTCATTGAAACTCTCAGTTTTTGGATTTGATCCTTGGATACTTATACTCTTCAGCAGCACAAGAAAAGTTAAAGTTTAAGTTATAATCAAAAATAGTAAAATTAGATACTTCAAAATAATTATTTTTTTATTTATCAGTTAAATTTCATTTTGATATTAAATTTACATAATTTATTATTCTATAAATAAGAAATATAAAAGATCAACTAAATAATTATAAAATCAATAGTATTTGTAGAAAATTGAGATAAATATACTACAATTAAATCAATTCATATAGATCTTAAAAGGTCTAATAACTTTATATTTTTCATGCTATGGCCAAAGACCCGGGCCGAGTTTTAATTTTCGATACGACTTTAAGGGATGGAGAGCAATCCCCTGGTGCGAGCCTTAATTTAGAAGAAAAGTTAGCTATTGCTCAACAACTAGCAAGATTAGGAGTTGATGTTATTGAGGCAGGATTTCCTTTTGCTAGCTCTGGGGATTTCGCTGCAGTTCAGAAAATTGCTGAGCATGTAGGAAGAGAAGAAGGACCTATTATTTGTGGACTATCAAGAGCCTCAAAACTTGATATAAAAGCTTGTGCTGAGGCAATTTCTCCTGCCCCAAGAAAAAGGATTCATACTTTCATAGCAACCAGTGACATTCATCTTGAACATAAATTAAGGAAATCTAGAAAAGAAGTTCTTGATATCGTTCCAGATATGGTTGGATATGCTAAAAGTTTTGTTGATGATGTTGAATTTTCTTGTGAAGATGCTGCAAGAAGTGATTTAGATTTTCTGTATGAAGTAATCGAATTAGCCATATCTTCAGGCGCTAATACTATAAATATTCCAGATACAGTTGGTTACACAACCCCCTCTGAATTTGGAGATTTAATATTAAATATCAATAAAAATGTTCCAAATATCAATGAAGCAGTTCTATCAGTGCATGGTCACAATGATTTAGGACTTGCTGTCGCAAACTTCCTTGAAGCAGTTAAGAATGGAGCAAGACAGCTTGAATGCACTATCAACGGAATAGGAGAGAGAGCAGGTAATGCTGCTTTAGAAGAATTAATTATGGCTCTTCACGTAAGAAGAACGTATTTCAACCCGTTTTTTGGTAGGCCTCCTGAATCTCCTACACCTTTAACAGCGGTTAGAACAGAGGAAATAACTAAGTCCTCTCGATTGGTTTCCAATTTAACTGGTATGGTCGTTCAACCTAATAAGGCAATTGTTGGAGCAAACGCTTTTGCTCATGAATCTGGAATACATCAAGATGGGGTTTTGAAAAATAGGCTTACATATGAAATTATCGATGCAAAAACAGTTGGCTTATCTGATAACAAGATTTCTTTAGGTAAATTGAGTGGTAGGAGCGCAGTTCGAGCTAGATTAGAGGATCTTGGCTATGATTTAAATAGAGAAGATCTCAATGATGCTTTCGCTAGATTTAAAGACTTAGCCGATAGGAAAAGAGAGATAACAGATCGTGATCTAGAGGCCATTGTTAGTGAACAAGTTCAACTACCAGAAGCTTTGTTCCAATTGAGATTGGTTCAAGTAAGTTGTGGAACATCTTTAATGCCTACTGCAACGGTAACTGTTGTTGGAGAAGAGGGAGAGGAAAAGACTGCCGTTTCTCTTGGGACAGGACCTGTTGATGCAGTTGTACAAGCTTTGGATTCTCTAATTGAAGAACCCAATGATTTGATTGAATTCTCCGTAAAGTCAGTTACAGAAGGAATAGATGCTTTAGGAGAAGTTACGATTCGAATAAGAAGAGATGGAAACCTTTTTTCTGGCCATTCTGCTGATACTGATGTTGTTGTTGCAGCTGCGCAAGCATACATAAATGCTCTTAATAGATTAGTGGCTGCTCATGGAAGGAAATCCATTCATCCACAACATGATTTGGCTCAGATAGATAAAAAAGGGGTTTAGGAACTATGCGATTAGCTTTTATTAACCATCATTTAAAAGGTTTCCGTAAATTTTTTTTAGATAAAGCCCACTAATCTTTAATCAAAGATTAATATGTGTTGTGACGATTCGATATGCGCACATAAATGGCTTTAAAAAGAAATCTTTATAGACTTACAGGATTAGATGGGTCTCCTCATCATGTTTTAGACGCTCCATATGAAAGTATTGATGCAGCTATTAAAGCAGCTAAAATATGGTGCAATGGTCAAGGCTTGAGTTGCAAAATTAAAGATAAAGGTATTGGGGTGCAAGTGCTTGCAGGTAATGGAACTTGGAGAACTGTTTGTTATCCATCTAATTGTTTGCAAACCTCTCTCGCGTAAAATATATTATTAACATCATTTTTATGATTTTATTTAAGGGAATATTTTTTTAAAAATGGGTTCAGGAATTCGCGGTTACTGGACGCTTACTTGGTTTGGTTTAGTTTCAAATACACTTGCAATTCCTTTTATTGCTTTTGTCGTTGGATCAGGGCCTCCTCTTCAGACTGTCAATATTACCATCGCTATTAGCCTTGCTTGGCCAGCTGCTGTAACTGGAATTGTTGCTTCGGCAGGTCTATTTGCTCAAAGAGGATGGGGTGTGATTTTATCAATAGTTGCTTTATCTATGACTCTTTCAGGTACTTTGCCTTATGGAATAATAAGGTTGATTAGAGTAAATGATTTTTTTGGTATAAGTGGATTATCTTTAATAATTGCTTTGCTTAATTTGTTAGCTTTACTCTATTGGTGTAGAAGAGGTCATAGACGAATAAGGCTTTAATTCATATTTTATTTTTAATAAATCTGTAGTTTTTTACCTTGAATTAAAACCAGGATATTTGAGTCGTCTATGACGCATTCTCCTCCAGACAGATACAAAAGCCCTAAGTATTATTTCTATTTCTGCTCTTGTAAGACTACTTTCCTTTAATTGGCCATCAATCTGACGAGATTGAATTATTTTTCTAACTGTTTTGCAAGCGTCGTTGTCTGAAGAAGAAGCTTCTAGAGCTCTTAATGCTGCTTCGCACCCATCTGCAAGCATAAGGATCCCAGTTTCTTTTGAATGAGGAATAGGCCCCTTATATCTGAAACGTTTTTCGGAGGCAGAAGGATCACTTTCTCTTGCTTTATGAAGAAAATATCCCATTTTTAAAGTACCTTGGTGTTCTGGAATGAAATCAGCAATAGGCGATGGGAGTCGATATCTTCTCGCAAGCTTCAAGCCTTCATCTACATGGGCTTGAAGAATATCTGCACTTTTATATGGGTTTTTTATTTCTTCATGTGGGTTTATTCCATCTTTCTGATTTTCAATAAACCAATTAGGAGCATGCAATTTTCCAACATCATGGTATAGAGCTCCAGTCCTTATCAAGTCAACATCAGCTCCAATGACTCTTGCTCCTTCTTCTGCGAGACTCAAAATTGTTAAAGTATGTTCAAATGTGCCTGGTGCTTCTCTAGATAAACGGCGAAGTAATGGACGTTCTTGATCAGCAAGTTCCATTAATCTTGCTCTCGTAAGTAAGCCAAATGTATTTTCTAATATTGGAATAATTAATATTGTTACCATTAGTATTGCACTTATAATAAGAGTCTCATTAAAAAGATAATTAGTGTCAAAAGATAAGTTGCTAAATTCTAAATTTTTAGATTTTATTACTTGATTAAAAATAAACCATTGCCCTAATAATGCACCTAAAGGTATAAATACAGCTATTTGAAGAACTTGTGCTCGGCTTCTCATCCTTCTACCTAAAAATGCAACAAATGCACCAGCTAAACAAGCAATTATTAGTCTGACTTCACTTAATTCATTTAGAGATGTTGGCCACGTTAAGCTAGCAGCCGCCATCCAAGCTAATGATGTTGTTGTACCTATTCCTTGGGAAAGAAGTAGAGTAGGAGGTAATATTAATTGCATAGGACTTGCTTGCGGTCCAAGCCAATATTTTGTTAATTGAACTACTAATAATAAAGTTAAAGATAGTAATCCTTGTTTAGCCTTAAGTCTAGGCTTTTCTCTTCTCATAATCAGAAGAAGTAATCCACAACTTCCCATTGATTCTGAGAAAGTAATTAACCATTTCAAGGGTCTGGGACTTCGACTTACTTTATTAAAATGTTCAAGAATATCAAATTGTTGTGATGTTATTGGCTCACCTTTCTTTGATATGATACTACCTTTTTTAACTTCTATTGTGCTTATACCATCTTTATTAATTAAATTATCAAGTAATATCTTGGTTTTTAATGTATCAACTTTTAAATTACTTTTTTGATAAAAACTATTTGATAATATTTTTGCACCTAACGATCTTTTAGGAGAATCTTTTTTGCCTAGATTAATTAATTGAAGTGAAGAAGCATCATTAAGTTGATCAAGTGCAAGTGTATTAATAATTCCTTGAGAAAGCATTTTTTTTGAAGCATTTTTTATCTCTTCTTTCCATTCCTCCCATTCACTATCTGAAGCATTATCCAGCCAAATTTTCTGTGAAGTTGTCGGATTGATTTCATCTATACCCACCTCAAAATTACTATCTTTTAAAGTACGAAGTTTCTTGATTTTCTGAAAAACACTCTTTTCTAAATTATTTGATTGATTCATATCTATTACTTGCACAAAATTGTCTTTTAAGCCTTGTTTCTTCTCTTTTAAAGCTTTAGTGTCTATTACCACTGCTCCTCTAGGGGCTATTTCATTGAATTGAGCAATATCTCCTGGTTTGAGATCGGGGACAGCAAGTAACTCATAACTTGAAAATATTGCTACTAATAGGCAGACCATTAGAAGACCTAACTTGTCAGTAGCTGACCAGCGAAGTATTGAACGCCTGGGAGATTGACTCCCTAACCATATCCTCCAAATTTTTTTTGGATTGGGTAATTTTGACAAAGACTTTCTCACCTAACGCTAGGTTTAATGCGTTGATTAATTGAAATTGTATTCATTTTATTTATGCCAAAAATTTTAGATGGAAAAAAGCTTGCTCAGGAGATTGAACTCATACTTAAACAGGGTATCGAATCTGGGTTGGAAGTTGCGGAACGTCCTCCTGGTCTTGCTGTCCTTAGAGTTGGCAATGATCCTGCAAGCGGAGTTTATGTCAATTACAAGGAAAAAGCTTGCGATCGAATAGGTGTTAGAAGTTTTGCAAAGCACTTAAAAGAAGATATTTCATTGGAGGAACTTCAAGAAACAATTAAAAGCTTGAATCAAAAAAAGAATGTTGATGGAATCTTATTGCAACTTCCATTACCTGCGCACCTTGATGAGGCTACCTTGCTTAGAAGCATAGATCCTGATAAGGATGCTGATGGACTACATCCTTTGAATCTAGGAAAGTTGTTAAAAGGAGAAAAAGGCCCAAGATCATGTACTCCTGCAGGTGTTATGTCTCTGCTTGAGCGAAATCAAATAAAAATCGAAGGTAAAAGAGCAGTAGTTGTTGGACGTAGCATTTTAGTTGGAAAGCCAATGGCTTTAATGCTTGAAGCTGCAAATGCGACGGTCACGGTTGCTCATTCAAGAACTAAAGATTTACCTTCTTTGACTAAGGAGGCTGATTTAATTGTTGTTGCAGCTGGCAAACCTTATCTGATTGGAAAAAATCATGTCAGCGAGAATTGCGTGGTTATTGATGTGGGCATTCACAGACTTCCGCCTGATCAAGAAAATATGAAAGAGCTTACAAAGACTAAACTTTGTGGAGATGTAAAGATATTTGAAATTGAAGATAAAGTAGCAGCTTATTCTCCAGTACCTGGCGGAGTAGGGCCTATGACAGTAACAATGCTATTAGCAAATACGGTTGATAGGTGGCAGAAACATTGTGGATTACCTTTAACTATTAGTCATTTACTTCCATGAATCACAATGTCCTGAGAGAATTGGTAGAAATCGATTTTTTGCATGCAGGAAGCAATCGCTTCTTTTAACTTCGCTGAGTATCTAGAAAAATCTAGAGCTCGCGTTGAGGACGCGCTGGATGCGTCTCTTGGCCCTGAAAAGCCAGAAAAATTAAGAGAGTCTATGCGTTATTCCCTTTTGGCGGGAGGGAAGAGATTAAGACCAATACTTTGTCTTGCTGCCTGCGAACTCGCTGGAGGCGAAGTTGAAAAAGCATTGCCTACAGCAGTTGCTCTTGAAATGATTCATACCATGTCCCTTATCCATGACGATCTGCCTTCAATGGATAATGACGATCTTCGACGCGGGCGTCCTACCAATCACAAAGTCTACGGAGATGCGGTAGCGATACTTGCTGGAGATGCTCTATTAACAAGAGCTTTTGAGATGGTATCAATTCGGACAGAGGGAATACCATCAGAGAGATTATTGAAAATAGTAGGCGAGCTTTCTTTAGTAGCAGGGGCTCCTGGGCTAGTGGGAGGACAAGTGGTTGATCTTGATTGTGAAGGGAAAGAAGTTGATTTGGAAACTTTAGAGTACATTCACCTTCACAAAACAGGAGCTCTGCTAAAGGCATGTGTCACTTGTGGAGCATTGATTGGCGGAGCTAATCAGAAGCTTCTAGATGCTTTAGGTGTCTATGCGAGAGGGATTGGCTTGGCTTTTCAAATAATTGATGACATTCTTGATGTAACAGCAAGTAGTGAAGTATTGGGCAAAACAGCAGGAAAGGACTTAATCGCTGATAAGACTACTTATCCCAAATTACTTGGTCTTGATGAATCAAGAAGGAGAGCAGATCTTTTAGTCGCTAAAGCAAAAAATGCTTTAGATCCTTGGCCAGAAAAATCAAAACCTCTTCTTGCATTGGCTGATTACATTACAAATAGAGATAGATGAATATTAATCCAGGAGGCGAGTTTCAATTTATTTATATTCTTGATAATGCAGTATTGGCCTGGGGATTAGCAGCATGTGGCCTTGCTCAAATTTCTAAATTACTATTTGAATTGATTTTTAATCAAAGGTGGAGGCCGTCAGTACTTATAGAAACAGGGGGTATGCCCTCAAGTCATTCGGCTTTGGTAACAGGAACCGCTGCAGGAGTTGGACTTCAGCTAGGTTTTAATGATCCAGTATTTGCTTTGGCTTCAACAATTGCTTTTATTGTGATGTACGACGCTTCGGGGATAAGAAGATCGGCTGGCTTAATTGCTGCAAAAGTAAATCAAATAACAAAAGATAATTCCAACAATTTCTCTTCAGAGACCATTTTAAAAGAATCTTTGGGGCACACAAAGATCGAAGTATTGGTAGGAAGTCTTCTTGGACCACTTGTGGCTTTGCCAGGTATTTCCTTCATTGGTTCACCTTTGCATATTTTGCAAATGATTGGATTCTTTTCTGTGTGAAAGAAGCAAAGGCAAAAGAAAATTGTGTCGTTTTAACTAAAGATCAAGAAAATTCTCTTGATTTATTTTGTAAATGGCTTAATACCCCATATTCCTTTCAACCCTTTGTAATGAAGGGATTCGCTGGTAGCGGTAAAACATATTTATCGATGAAATTTTTAAAAAAAGTAGATGAGTTAGGCTTGTGTTGGACTGTGGTTGCACCAACTCATAAAGCTGTAGGTGTTTTAAGGGAGGGTTTGAAAAGTGAATCTATTCAACCCACATGGTTTCCATCTACTATTCACCGTTTGCTTCGACTTAAGTTAAAAAGACAGGCGGATGTCGAAATATGCGAAAAAACAGATCAAACCGAGAACTCTTTGGAGAATTTAGGACTTGTTTTAATTGATGAAGCATCAATGATTGATTCTAAATTATTGGAGATAACTCTTGAATGCGCGAGATGTAACTCGACTCGTTTGGTTTTTGTTGGTGATCCTGCTCAACTCCCACCAGTGGGAGAAAGTTCTAGCTCAGTTTTTTTAATGAAACGAGCAGTGAATACTGAACTTAGAGAAGTCGTTCGTCATCAAGGACCTGTTCTGAAATTGGCAAACATAATTAGAGACGGGCAATTTCCTTGTAAGCAGCCTCCAATATTGCCAATTATTAATTCTAGGAAAGGTAAAGTTGGAATATTAGATAGAAATAGCTGGCTTGAAAAAGCTAAATCATCATTAAAGTTATCTTCCTTAAAGGATGATCACGATAGAGCAAGGATTTTGTGTTATACCAATCGAATTGTTGATAATTTAGTTCCTCATGCAAGAAGAGCTATTCATGGTGAGATGGCAGATCAATATCAGGTTTTACCTGGGGAGGTTTTAATTAGCCGTAAAGCTGTCATGGTAAATGCATCATTAAATGAGGATGAGGTTGGAGAAGAACCAGATATTTTGATTAGTTCTAATAGAGAGATGGTGGTAGAAGATGTTATCCCAAATAGTTTTGACTTGTCCTCTTTGGGAATTCATCAAGATTTTGAAACTCCTTTACCTGTTATTGAAACCCAGATAGCTAAAGTCAGATGTGATCAAAAAGAATTTTCTTTGAGGTTAATGCCTCAAATAGGTTCTAAATCCCGTGATGAATTGGATCTTTCTTTGAATCAATTGAGCAATCAAGCAAGGGTGAGAGAAAAAAAAAATAGTGCTTCGATTTGGAAACTATTCTTTTTTATTAGAGATTCATTCGCTTCTTTAGGACCTGCTTCTGTTCTTACAATTCATAGGAGTCAAGGAAGTACTTTTGGGGAAGTGTTCATAACTTCTGATGTCTTTTGGCCTAAAGATCTTGAATTTAGAAGACGACTTGTATACGTTGCTGTAAGCAGAGCGAGCAAAGGAGTATGGATTGTTGGTGATAAAACATGCAAGACGAATCAAGCTCTTTTAGAGAAATTATTAATCGAGTAATTTAAATAAAGTTATTTTTAAAAATAGATTTATTTAAGTATTATTCATGACACTTCTTTTCCAATTTTCTAAAATATGAGGAGAACTTGCCCAATGTAGATGTATCCAGCTTGCATGAATTAAACCATTACAAAAACCTTCATTTTTATTCTCCAAATCCCATCCTTTGATATCCCATAGGCGATTTATTTTTTTATTATAGCTTTCATTTATTATTTCCCAGCGATGAAATTCATGTCCAATTAGTTTATTGCCAGGAATAGTAATAGGCGATTTATTTTTACTTATTGCTTCTCTATATCCAATTTTTAAATTACCCTTCTTAGACTTAAAAGGGAGTATTCCAGCCATTGAATACTCCCTCCCTTCAATATCAAATATACTTTTACCTAAAAGCATCATTCCTCCACATTCAGCGTATATAGGATACTTTTTTGAAAAGATTTTTATTGAGTTTAGACTTATCGTTGAATTACTTAATTTTTTCGCATGTTGCTCAGGAAAACCACCAGGAATTATTAATCCTTTAGCTTCTTTTGGGATCTGTTCGTTTTCAAGAGGTTTCCAAGTAATAGTTGGCATTCCATTTTCTTCTAATAATTCTTTTGTTTCTTGATACCTAAAATGGAAAGCTTCATCTTCAGCTATGGCTATTGGGTTGATAAATATTGATTCTTTCTTTGGTAAGAACTTAATTAATTTTTTGTTACATTTTGGAGGTAATAAAAGCTTTCTAAAACTTTCAAGGTCTAGATAATCTTTAGCTATTGATGCCCACTTTTTAACTTTAATTTCTAAGTCAAGAATTTCATGAGATGGGGCTAAACCTAAATGTCTTTCTGGTAGATATAAGTCCTTGGATGGTGGAAGATAACCCAATGACTTGATATTGATTTGATTAAGAACCTCTAATAATATTTTTTCATGTCTAGGGGTTTGAACATTATTGAGAACCACTCCTGCAATTTTTAATTCCTTATCGTGTTCTTTAAATCCTTTTATTAAAGCTGCTAATGAGGCAGCCTGGCCTTTTGCATCAACAATAAGTACTATTGGCAGATTTAAAACCTTAGCCAATTGAGCTGTACTACCTTTTGAACTACTGCCAATTCCATCGAATAATCCCATTACCCCTTCAACAAAAGAATAATCAGTTAATCCTCCGAAGTGATTGAAATTTTCTTTTACCCAACTTTCACCAGAGAGAATTAAATCAAGATTGCGACAAGCTTTTTTTGATACCGCTGTGAGTTGTTGAGGGTCTAAATAATCAGGTCCAACTTTAAAAGTTTGTACTGTTTTATTAATACTTTTTAACCAAGAAATTAAAAGAAGACTTAAAAGAGTTTTACCACTATTACTTGATATAGCTGAGATTACGCATGCCATCTACTGACTATATTTATTTGGTGTGATTAACTAAATCAAGCATTTTTTTTGCTATTGGTGCCGCACTAGCAAGTAAAGGACTCGTATTGCCTCTGCTGCTGGAGAGTAAACGAGCAACATCATTTTCTAAAGAGTTTTTTTGAATAGGAACTACTTGTTCAATAAGTTCCATTCTTGCCATACCTCCAGCTTCTAATCTCATACATTCCCCAGATTCTGATGCGAGAATCACACAAAGATCGTTTTTTTGTTTGTTATTGGCTTTTGAAATTAATCTCAGACCAACTATTTGACCTGGATTTATGCTTGGCTTCCCAATTGGTAGAGAAGTTATACCGACTTCAACAAGGGTTTTGTCTGGGCGAAGAAAATTAACTTTCAGCTGCTCTTTTTTCGAGCAGCTGAAATCTTCAAGTTCCCAGTTGAGGCGGTCGGCAATCCATGCGGCAAGTAAAAGACCTTGAACTGTTTGAGACCCATCAATATCAATATCAATTTTTTGTAAATTATCAAGTGCATTTCTTCTTTGAAGCGGGTCAAACACCATAGCTAAGGTCTCTCTCCATCCCCTAAGACGAAGCCAATTAAGGTCGTTAACAGCTTGTCCAGATTCAATCCTTTGAAGCAATAAAGTTAAGCAGACTATTGGTTCACCTAGCGCAGTATCAATAATTAATCTTCGATTTGGCAGCGCTAGAGCATTAAGGAATTCAGGTGCCTCATCAATTCTTCCATTCCACCACAACCAAGATGGAAGTTCGTCAGGGACAAGAGTCTCAACAATCTCAAGACCATTATTGATTGCGGTTTTATTACCTCTTAAAACAATTACGTCGCCACAAGCTGTTTTGCCTCCTCCTTCTTCAGGAAGAGGACAATATGCGGCTACTAATGTTTCTAAATTATTTTCTTTTTCAATTGTTGGTGCAATGGTTATCAATCTTCTAGGTTGCAAATTACTTATTGAGGTGTCAATGTGTTGCCCCCTTAGGTCTTCTACATTTTTAATTAAATCTTTAGATTGAATTGTAGAATGAACTCTGAAATCTAGTGGTGAAGTGCTGTTAGGAAGATCTCCTTTCAAAATAATTTCTCTTGCAGCTTCTATAAGATCATTCCTTTGACTCCCTACTACTGGGCCAGATATTTTTCCAGTTTTGACTAGTTTTTGTTCGATCCAAGCAGGTTGCCAGACAATTAAACAAAAAGTGTTAGCTCCTTTATCTCCTCGTTCTTCGTGAGACCAGAGTTGCTCCAGATAAGTAGGAATTTCAGCTGGAGGTAGCTGAAGAGGTGTTTGTAGGGTTAATTGAGGAGACATTTAATTTGGTTCAAATAAAAAATTTAGATTCAATTTTTTCAAGGTCTTCTCCATAGAAGCTTATCTTTCCCAATAAGTAAGTCTGATTCAGTAGGCCCCCATGTCCTTGATTCATATGGATAAACAGGTAATTCCCAAGGGGAATCCTCAATCTTCTCTAAAAGAGGAGTATATAAACGCCAAGCAGCCTCAACTTCATCGCTTCGAGTGAACAGTGTTGGATCTCCAAGCATTGCATCAGCTAGGAGTCTTACATAACCCTCATCTGATGGTTCCCCAAAGGACTCGTCATATGAAAACTCCATATTTACAGGTCTACTTCTCATTCCAGACCCTGGTGATTTCACCTCAAAACTAAATTCAGCACCCTCGTTTGGTTGGATTCTAAGAATTAATTGGTTTGATGTTGGGCATCCTCCTGCTGCATCAAAAAGGTGAACAGGAGCTTCTCTAAATGTGAGAACAACCTCACTAAGTCTTTTAGCTAATCTTTTTCCTGTCCTCACATAAAAAGGGACTCCCTGCCATCTCCAATTATCTATGAAAAGTTTCATGGCTACATATGTTTCGGTTGTGCTATTTGGATTAACACCTGGTTCTTCTCTATATCCAAGGAGGGGATCTGCATCGCTCCCTCCCTTTGAGTACTGTCCTCGTACACAACATTCCCAAGGCTTGTCTTCATTGGCAAGCTTGACTGCCTGCAGAACTTTGGCTTTTTCATTTCTTATGGCTTCTGGATCAAAATGCCCAGGTGGTTCCATTGCCGTTAATGCAAGCATTTGAGTTAGATGGTTTTGAACCATATCTCTTAGAGCTCCTGAAGATTCGTAATATCCTGCTCGATCTTCAACTCCAACTGTTTCAGAACTGGTAATTTGAACACTCGATATGTAATTTCTGTTCCAAATAGGTTCAAAAATCGTGTTTGCAAATCTGAGAACAAGAATATTTTGAACGGTTTCTTTCCCTAAATAATGATCTATTCGAAATATTTGACTTTCTTGAGCACAACCCTGAACAAGAGAATTGAGTGACTGAGCGCTATTGAAGTCTCTTCCAAAAGGTTTTTCAATTACAACCCTGCTACGTTTGGGGTCTTTCAACAATCCTGCTGAAGCTAAAGCTCTACATCCACTTCCATAAAATTTTGGAGATACTGAGAGGTAAAAAGTTCGATGGCCATGAGTAGCTCTCAACTTATCGATTATTTCAAGTCTTTCCCCAAGCTTTACAAGGTGCTCAGGTTGTTGAAGGTCTACAGGTTCATAGAAAAGATTTTGAGAGAATAGTTCCCATTCTTTAGGACTTTCTTTTATTTGCGAAGAAAGAGCTTCTTCCATTTTTTCTTTAAATATTTCATCAGTCCATGGTCTTCTTGCACAGCCTAAAACGGCAAACTCACTTGGTAATCTTCTTTGTTTAAAGAGCTCAAATAAAGCAGGAACAAGTTTCCTGTGAGTCAGATCTCCTGAGGCACCAAAAATAACCAGACATTGAGGAGTAACTACTCTCTCCTGGCGAAGACCGATTCTCAATGGATTTGTTACTGGCATGCTCATTGATACATTCCTTGCCAATTAGATGAGAAATATTATCCAAATTGCTTCTAATCATTCCGACATTTTGTTGGTCGGATGTCCAAAAACAAAATTGATATTAATTGACTAAATATAGAAAAAATATTTCTAAAGTAATTAATAATTATCGCTTTCCAGACTTTCTTATTTCTCTAGTAAGTCTCAGCATGCCATCTGCCTGCTTTTCTGAGTTTAGGTCTTAGTTCAGACCAGTCTAAACCTTTTGCAGCAGCTGCAGTTGTCATTGCTTCATCTATACCTGGCTCCATTCCCTTTAATCCACATAAGTAAATATGAGTTTTAGGATTCTCAATCATGTTGAATATTTCTTCCGCATGTTCAAGAACCCTGTCTTGAATGTACATTCTTCCTCCTTTGTCATTCTGTTGTTCTCTGCTTATTGCTTTTGTGTATCTAAGATTTTCGGGAAATTTTGCTTTGTAGTGTTCAAAATCATCATCATAGAGCAAGTTAGCGGTCTTAGGTGCACCCATGAATAACCAAGCTTTACCTTTAAAGTTCCATTTATGTTTTTCAATTTCAGTTGGTTCAAACATTCTTCTTAAATACGCTCTCATTGGAGCTATACCAGTACCTGTGGCAAGCATTATTATGTTTGCATCTTCTTCATCTGGAAGTAACATCTCTTTCCCTACTGGACCGCTGATTTTAACTTTATCTCCAGGAGATAGGTTGCACAAATAGGTAGAGCAAACACCGTTTATTGTTTCACCATCTTTTTCGTACTGAAGTTGGCGAACACATAATGAAAGTGTATTTCCTGCAAAGTTATCACCATATCTTGTGCTTGCAATTGAATAAAGTCTTGGCCTATGTGGCTTCCCTTTTGCATCTTCGCCTGCGGCAAGTATTCCACAACTTTGACCTTCAATATATTTGAAGTCTGGGTCTCCTCCAGATATATCAAAAGTTATATGTTGAACTTTGCCAATGGCTCCTTCTTTTAGTGCAGAATAATTTTCAGTTACTGTTCCTGTAAAAGGTGCTTTAGGTTTATATGTATTAACCGGTACATCTGCATGAGGTTTCTTTGCAGGAGCAGCTTTTGCAGGAGCAGCAGCTTTTGCAGGAGCAGCAGCTTTTGCAGGAGCAGCAGCTTTAGCTTTAACTGTTTCGCTCAGAGCATTCTTACCAGTTCGCAAGATTGCACCAAAAGAATATTGTCTGCGTATTAGGTAGAAAAAACCAATAATGATAGGAATATGTGCAAGACCACCAAGAACTACCTTTGTCTCTGAGTAAGCCATAAAAACTTAAATTAGAACGTGAGATTACCAAGAAGAGGTAACTTTTAGCTGTTTTATCTTGATATTACTAATTTATTAGTTCATCTTTTGAGACCGTCACAATATGATTTCTAAACTTAGATCCAGCTATCTAAAGGCTTTTAGGGATTGTGTGTGTTTTTTGTTTTTATTACTCGAATATTATTTTTACACATTTATTTTGCTTTATGTTCCATTCGCAAATGATTTATAAATATAAGATAGTTCACAAAATTTGAATTACTAAAGATCCTCAATAGGTTCTTGCCCGATAGAGGGTTCTAAATAAATTTTGTTTATAGCCCCAAGGGGATTCGAACCCCTGTCGCCTCCGTGAAAGGGAGGTGTCCTAGGCCTCTAGACGATGGGGCCACTATCAGTGATAAATCACTAAATAAGTAATTGTCATCACAATTGAAAGTTACGGGCCCGCCTTGCCACTCGTCAAGGCTTCTTGATCCTTATTTTGTCCTCGCCATACAGGAACGGTGAAATAGAAGCATGCACCTTCAGCAGGTTTAGATACCACCCAGATCTTGCCACCATGAACTTCAACTATTCTTCTGCAAACTGAAAGACCAATGCCAAAGCCGATTGTCTCTTGAGAAGTTTGCGGCAGTCTTACTCGATCTACAAATATTCTTTGTTGCTCTTCTGAGGGGATGCCCGGTCCATTATCTCGAACAATCACTTCAACCCATTGATTTGTTCTGTGAAGCATTGTTATAAAAATTTCACCTTCGTCTTCGGAAAATTTCAAAGCATTTTCTATGAGGTTCAACAAAACCTGCATCATTCTTCTTTGATCTGCGAAAACAGAGGGTAAATCAGATGGAATATCTGTATTTATTTTGATTTTGCGATTAAGCCATAGTTTTTCAAGCTCGAGAATTGCTTCAGCAGAAATATTTGCAAGATCAACTTTTTGAGGATTAAACAAAGTTTCCCATCGGGTACTTCCAACTTCTAATAAGTCCTTTGAAAGTAATTCAATTTCTTCTAGCCTTCTTTTTAAGACCTCTTGAAATTTACTCATAGTGATTTGACCGAGTTTCTGACTTTGAAGAGCTAAACCAGCGGCAGTCAAGGGTGTTCTCAATTCATGAGCAACCATCCTTAGGAGGCTTTCTTGCGAATGTATTTTTTTTGTAAGAGTTTCGTTTTCCTGTCTAAGTACTAGAAGATCGTCCTCTAGAAGAAGTTCTTTTTGTGTTTGATCTGACTCAATTGTTTTAGCTCTAAGACTTATTCCGACTGTGTTAATTAGACCTTCATGTTGCCATCTTGGAATCCAGGTTTTAATTTGTTCAAAAATCGAGCCTCCCGCAAAGATTTGCTTAGGTGAAGGTTCTAACTTTATTAGCGCAGGAAGCGCTACTAATCTATAAAGTTCTAGTAATTCAGGATTCTCAGAAGGATCTGAGAGTTCTAGAGTGACCTTGAATCCAAAATCTCCTTTTTCCAAGTAATCAATTAACGAACGAATATCTCCCCTTGAGAGATGGTGGCGAGCTGCCACAAGCAACAGTTTTAACTGCCGTCTATCTTTAGCTTCGGCACTATCCACAGTGTCGAGCAATTTAAATAATTACGCATACCTTAAGGTAATGAGACTCGTTTTAGGTATTAGCTAATAATTAAGTGAATAGTTTTTAAATTCTCAGAGCCAGGAAATGGCTATTTCTCATTCATCTGGTATTGAAAGAACTAGAAATTCTTCAGTAGGTATTGATAGACTTCGGATTGACTTTGATAGTAATTTAAAGCGATGGTTTGGACGAAATATTGGCTTATGGCATTCTAAAAGACAATATTTTTTTGATGAAGAAAAGGCTATCAATTTGGAAATGTATTTAAATGTTAGCAAGTTGATTCAAAGTGATTCAGAATTTGAAAGCTATCGGTTTAATTGGTGGTGCGAAGATGAAAAAGATTTTTTTATTAAAAGACCAACCTATAAAAGTGAGGGAGAAATAACCGCTCGACTACAAGGCCATCAACTAATACGTGATTGTTCTTATTTATCTGATTGTTCTGGTATATCAAACATTAGGCAAGTTGATGAACACGAATTGATCTTTGAGTCCAATTACGAAAATTGGCACGTATTAGAACATACGCGCTTAATAGACCAAGATAAATTTAGATCCAGAACTATTTATAGTTGGTTTAATGATAAGTTGAAAATAGTTGAAAATCACCATGAAATAAGGATTAAGAATCCCAACTGAGTAGAGTATAAAATCAATTTTGACGGATCTCAATGTATATTATGTTTTTAATATGCAAGTGAAGAATTTTCAATAAGTTTTTTGCTTCATAAGATGTTTTTTTACGTACTAGAATCACTTGAGAAAAATGAAAAAATCTCCAAGAAAAATAATCTTGGCTATATCTATTTTTTTTGCTTCAATACTTTTATCAAGTTGTAGTTCTTCTATAAAGTCAGAATCTGATCCAACTAAAATTAGTTCTGAAAAAAAAGAAGTTAATTTTGTCCCTGCTAGTGATGAAGATATTTTTTTATATAGACAAATAGGAATTAGCTATCTATGCATGGCAAGACAGATTGAAGTTGAATTTCCCAAGGCTATTTCCTTGGCAGCCAAAAATTATGCATTGCTTATCTCAAGTAGACATGGAGGACTTATTAAAGAATTAGGAAATGAAAAAATACCAGAAAAAAATATTTATAATGGAGCTATTTTACAGATTCTTGATGGTGCTATAAAAAATTGTCCTGATATGGTTCCAGAAGAAGATAAGAAAAAATTCTTAAAAACTGTTGAACAATTAAACCAAAAGAATTAGATTTAATTTTTAATTAAGAAATTGTCAAATATGTTAACTCAGAAATCTATTAAATTATCAGACTATGTTGAATATCCTTATCTAATACCATATATATATTTAGATTTTGATATTGGTACGGATTATGTTGTTGTTCAATCTTCAATGATAATTAAGCCAAAGCTAAAAGAATCTTCAAATCTTATTCTTCAGGGTAATCAAATTAAATTATTATCTATATCGATTAATGGCAAAGAGTTGCAGTCTGGGGATTATTTGATTTCAGATAAAGAATTGATTATATATAATCCTCCAATGTCAGAATTTGAATTACAAATAAGATCTCAAATAGACCCTTATGGAAATACATCACTTGAAGGATTGTATTTAAGCGAAGGTATGTTAACTACACAATGTGAGGCTGAAGGTTTTAGAAGTATTTGTTATTATCCTGATAGGCCAGATGTCTTAAGTAAGTATACAGTAAGAGTTGAGGCAGATAGAACTTCATATCCTATATTATTATCAAATGGGAATAAGAAGTATTCAGGAAATTTAGGCAATAATAATTGTAGACATGAGATTATTTGGGAAGACCCTTTCCCTAAACCTTGCTATCTATTTGCTTTGGTCGCGGGTAAACTAACTTCTGTAGAGGATAAATATATTACAAATATTGGAAGATCGATTGATATCAAAATATATGTAGAATCTGGAGATGAAAAATATACAAAACATGCTATAGATTCTTTAAAAAAAGCAATGAGATGGGATGAGGATAATTATGGTCTTGAATATGATTTAGATGAATATAAAATCGTTGCCGTAAGACATTTTAATATGGGTGCAATGGAAAATAAGGGACTAAACATTTTTAATTCAAAATTGGTATTGGCTGACTCAAAGACTGCAACTGATGATGAATTAGAGAGAATAGAGAGTGTAATAGCTCATGAATATTTTCACAATTGGACTGGGAATAGAATTACATGTCGAGATTGGTTTCAGCTTTCATTGAAAGAAGGGTTGACAGTTTTTAGAGATCAATCTTTCACTTCAGATCTTCATAGCTCAGGACTTAAAAGAATAGAAGATGTTTCATTCCTTAGAAATTTTCAATTTATTGAAGATAAAGGTCCTACTGCACATGCTGTGAAGCCTAAAGAATATGTAGCTATAGATAATTTTTATACGACAACAATTTATGAAAAGGGTGCTGAGTTGATAAGAATGCTTGAGTTATTGCTAGGAAAAGAAAAGTTTTTTAGAGGTATTAATCTTTATATTAATACTTTTGACGGTAGTGCTGCTACAACGGAGGATTTCTTATATTCCTTAATAAAGGGGGCCTATTTAAAAGAAAAAAATTGCCCTTTTGATATAACAAAATTTCAAAATTGGTATTATAAATCAGGCACACCAAAAGTTTATATTAATCAATCTTGGGATTCAAAAAATTCTGTTTTGAATGTTTCTTTTGAGCAGAAAATTGATTCTAATAAAAAGAATGAAAATATTGAAATGATTATACCAATTCTTTACTCATGTTATAGCAAGAGAAAGGAAGTTAAACCAATAGCTGAGGATAATTTATTTGTTTTAGACAAAAAGAAAAAGAATTTAAAAATCAATACTCTTCCAGGCGAGAAAGAAGCTCCAGTTTTATCAATTTTCAGACGTTTTTCTTCGCCTGTTGCTTGGGAGTCTGATCTGTCTATAGATGATTATCTGTTTCTTTTCTTAAACGATAATGATTATTTTTCTAGATGGGATTCTGGGCAATTTTTGATGAGAGAAATAATTAAAAATAGGCTTTGCAATAAGGCGAATTATTTATTGGAAGAGAAGTTTATTAGCGCTATTAAACAATCCATAAAATCTTTAAAGATTAATGATCCTTTTTTCTTGGCAATTCTTTTAGCAATACCTGGTTTAGCAGAATTGGAATCTTTATTTGAGAAAGTGGACCCGATAAGTATTTATAAAGAGTCACTAAGCTTTCAAATTCTAATTGGAAATGAAATTCTTCAGGAGCTTAGGGAAATAGCCCAAGATCTTCTAATTAATATTAATCAAGAATGGCCAATGGGTAGAGGAGAAAGAAAACTATTAGGCACTGCTTGGTCTTATTTAAGTCTTGCCGGTGATAGAAAAGTTCAAAAGAATTGTGTTGATTCAATTAGTCATTTTTCAATGACAGTGGCAAGATCAGCTTTAGCGGCATTAAAGCCTCTTGATAGCTCTGAGACAGAAGAGGCTTCAAATTTGTTTTATAACCTTTGGAAAGAAAATCCAGTAGTTTTAGATTCCTGGTTCGCTTATGAAGCCTCAAGACCTAATCGGCAAGGGATTGATGTTATTGAACAATTGTTTTCACATCCTAAATTTGATCGGATGGCACCAAATGCAATACGAGCTGTTCTAGGAGGTTTTAGTAAAAATATTGAGTTATTTCATTCTCTTGATGGACAAGGTTATTTATATATGGCTGATAAATTAATAGAGGTAGATAAAATTAATCCAATAACCGCTTCAAGAATGGTAAAGGTTTTTAGTAAATGGAAAACTTATGTAGCTAAAAATAAGGAAGGAATGTATCAATCAATATTAAAAATAAATAAAGCAAATATATCTTCAAATACAAGAGAGGTAGTGGAACTAATTTTGAAGTAAATTTAGATAATTATCTGAACATTGAGCTAACTGAACTTTCTTCATGAATTCTCCAAATAGCTTCTCCAAGCATATTTGCAACTGATAAGACCTTTAATTGTGAGAAATCTAAATTATTTGGTACAGGAATACTATTGGTGACAATAACTTGTTCAAAAAGCCCTTCTTTTGAAAGCCTCTCGTAAGCAGGTGGAGAGAAAACAGCATGGGATGCACATGCAATAATTTTTTTTGCACCTTCTTTCCTAAGTAATTCAGCTCCTGCGCAAATAGTTCCTCCAGTGTCAATCATGTCATCAATCAATATTGCAGTTTTTCCAGAGACTTCCCCAATCACTGTTAGGCTTTCGGCAACATTATGCCCTGAACGACGTTTGTCAATAATTGCTAGAGGTGAGTCTTTCATTTGTTTTGCAAAAGCTCTTGCTCTGGCTACACCGCCTACATCAGGAGAGACGACAACAATTTCATCAAGTTTCATAGTTGATAGATAATCAACTAAAACCGGTGAACCATATATGTGATCGCAGGGAATATCGAAATAACCTTGGATTTGTGCCGAATGTAAATCCATTGCTAGAACTCTATCTACCCCTGATTTGACGAGAATATTTGCAGTTAGTTTCGCTGTTATTGACTCTCTCCCTGCTGTCTTTCTGTCTGCTCTGGCGTAACCAAAGTATGGAATTACAGCTGTAATTTGTCTTGCAGATGCTCTTTTGCACGCATCCACCATGATCATAAGCTCCATTAAGCTGTCATTAACAGGAGCACAGGTTGGTTGTATTAGAAAAACATCACATCCTCTTATTGACTGCTGGATTTGAACATAGAGCTCTCCATCAGCAAACCTTTTTGAAACTAGAGGGACATTAGTTATCCCCATGTAGGTTGCAATTTCTTTGGCTAAAGCTGTATTGGAAGTTCCACTAATTAATCTGAGTCTATTAGTGTCATGCTTGAGACTAGTAGACTCAGGATGTGCTGCAGTGATAAAACTGGTCACGGTTCCACCGCAAGCAAGAAATTATATTTACTAATCTACCGTTATGTTGAGACATGATCATCGAAAATATTTTTTTAATTTTTTCTTATCAGATTTCATTCTCTACTTTGAAGAAGGGAACCATTGCCCTGTCTTCTGTTTGGGGTGGTTGAGTAAAAGAAATCTCTTCTAAAGCATTTCCTTTTGAAAACATTAAAAATTAGATTTCAGGTAAATGCTTAAAGATTTTTAAAGGTGATTTTACTGAAAATTCACCTTTAAATATAGCTTGATTTAGGTATTTGGATCTTTACGAGTAGGAGTTGTTGAGAATAAACATATGAAATCTGATGTAAACCCTTGAATGGATGAATTGTCTTAAGCTTTTAAAAAAAACATTTTTGGTGGAAAGAAATATATTTAGTTTATTATTAAGTTGGTTAATATGAAATTATAATATTGATTTCTTCTAGTCTTCCTTGATTCATTAAATTTAAAGTTTTCAAATAAATCAACATAAATTGCTCCTTAAATTTATTTGTTTTTTTGATATTGAAGAAAAAGATTTCCTATCTCAAGATGAAATTGATTTTGAATTAAAAAAAAAAAATAGCATTATTAGTATTTCTTTCCTATTTTTTAGAGATAACAAAAAGTAAAATTGGAAAGAAATTCAGGAATCCTTCTTCATCCAACCTCATTACCTGATAGTCCTGTCTGCGGTAGTTTTGGTAACCCTGCTCGGGCATGGATCAATGAACTTGCTTCATCTGGGATAGGAGTTTGGCAATTTTTACCCCTTGCTCCTACTGATTTATTTGGATCTCCATATAGTTCTCCATCAAGTTTTGCTTTTAACCCATGGTTCCTTGATCAAAATGATTTAGTGAGGGACGGCTTTTTAGCTGATGATCTAGAAAAATTTCCTTCTGAAAGCGATTATTTTGATAATAGAGTTGATTTTCAATTAGCAGATTTAAGAGTCAAATCATTACGTTCTTCTTTGGTGGATTATTGGGAAAAACAGAATGGAACTATTCATGAAGAATTTGAAATTTGGTGCTCAAGACAATCTTGGTTAGATGATCATTCCATTTTTATGGAACTAAAGATTCAAAACAATGACCTGCCATGGTGGGAATGGCCAGATAAATATGCAGTTCGGGATAAGAAAGAATTAGCAAATTGGAAAGGAAACAACCAAAGAGAATTATTAGGACATAATCTTCTCCAGTGGCATTTAGACAGGCAGTGGAAATTAATTAGAAAACTTGCTAAAAATCTAGGAATTCTTTTATTTGGAGATGTTCCTTTTTATGTATCAAAAGATAGTGCTGATGTATGGAGTAATCGATCATTATTTTCTGTCTTAACTAATTCTGATACGTTCCTTCAAAGTGGCGTTCCTCCTGATTATTTTTCTGAAACCGGGCAGCTTTGGGGTAACCCTGTTTATCGTTGGAGTAGGCATAAAGCAAGTAAATATAGATGGTGGAGAAATAGAATTTCAAGACATCTAGAACAGGTTGATTTTTTACGTCTTGATCATTTTCGTGCTCTTGAAGCTTTTTGGGCAATTCCTGGTCAAGATAAAACAGCTGAGAATGGATTTTGGTTGCCTTCTCCTGGGAGAGATATATTAGGTTTAATCAAAAAAGATTGCAGTGGTTCGCTTCCTTTAGTTGCTGAAGATTTAGGTCTAATAACTTCAAAAGTTGAAAAGTTACGCGATGACTATGAATTAGCAGGAATGAAGATACTTCAATTTGCTTTTGATGGAAATTTAGATAATCCTTATTTGCCAGAGAATATTAAAAATGAAAATTGGATTGTTTATACAGGGACTCACGATAATTCAACTTCTCTTGGTTGGTGGAAAGCAATGGAGCAAGACAGAAAAGAACAAATAAGAGAAAGGATTCTTGATTATGAAAATTTTACTTCTTGGGATTTAATTCGAATTGGTATGGAAACTAAAGCCAAATTATTTGTAGCACCTATGCAAGATTTATTAAATCTTGATGATAGCTCTAGATTAAATAAACCTGGCACAATAGAGACTAATTGGTCATGGAGATTGCCTAGAAATGATATGAATATCAAAGAAGCTTTGAAAAAGTATGGTGACTTGGCTAAAGCATATAAAAGATAAAACTATTTTTCTTTTTGAATATTAACTATATTTCCATTTTTTAAAACAGCTTTTTCTATAAGAATTGGTTTAGTGGAGACACTATTTATTTTTATAAGATATTTTTGTTGACTATTAAGAGCTAATATAGATAAAAGCATAAAAATAAAATATAATAAGCTTCCAATCCAGCTATTAAGAAAGTCTATATTTATAAAATTAAATTTAAAGTTAGATATAGTATTTATACTACTTTTCTTTACTAAAAGACCTTTTAAACTTCCTCTTTCTAAGTTTAGATTAATTTCAAGACTTTTAATCATTGAGATTAAATAAGTTGCTTCTGGTAAATATTTTTCCCATCCATTTTCAATAGCTATCAGTACATTTTTTGATATCTTGGTTTCATTTGATAATGTCTCTAATGAAATCCCAATTATCTTTCTTTGCGTTTTAAATAAATTAATTGCCTCAGAAAATTCACTATCAGATCCAGTTTTATCTGGCGACTCTGATATGCTAATTGAAGGTTTTTTAAAAGGAAAATTTAAAGCCATAATATGCAAATATTCTTAGTTAATAATTGATATCCATTCGTTTTTCTTTAGTTCTCGCCATTTCCCTTCTTGTAGTCCATTTAAGTTTATGTTTGAGATTGATATTCTTTGCAAATCTTGAACTGGATGTCCAACTAGAGTAGCGATTCTACGAATTTGTCGATTGCGACCTTCTTTTAGAACAACTTTAAGAAGAGTCTTGCGATTAACTTTGTCCAAAACCTCTATTCTCGCTGGCATTGTCATTTTGCCATCAAGTAAAATTCCTCTTCTCCAATTATCTAATATTGATTGACTCGGCTGACCACTTACCCAAACTAGATATGTTTTTGTATGGAAGTACTTAGGATGTGTAAGTCTTAGAGTTAAGTCTCCATTATTGGTTAATAGAATTGCTCCTCTGCTATCAAAATCTAATCTCCCCACAGGATGTATTCCTGGACGTAAATGAGATGGGATTAAACTTAAAACTGTTTTTCTACCATAATCATCTTTGCAGCTGGATATGACTCCATAAGGTTTATTTAATAGTAAAACTTTAGGATTTAACCTTTTAGGCAAATCTCTTCCATCAACTAAAATATGATCAGAGTTGGGATCTGCTTTCTCTCCAAGAATTGCTTGTCTTCCATTCAATGTTACTCTCCCCTGTTTTATTAGTAAATCAGCTTTTCGTCTTGATAAAAGACCAGATTCAGATATTATCTTTTGTAATCTATTGATTGACATATTTATAAACTAAATATTCATTTTTTGATTTAGCTTGATTTGAAAAGCCTAGTTATAAATATTTTCATTAGAAAAATTCATCTATTTCTTTAACTGTCCCGGCTTCTACTTGAATTAATAAATCTTTAATGGCTTTCCACATGCTTATGCCAAAAAGGATTGAAATTAGTAAAGAAAATATTAGAGATTTAATAATAGAAAAATTTATGATGCTTAAGGCGCTTACGAAAATAATAGTTAGGCCTGTGAAGAATGAAAACCAACTTGATACCGTTCTGGGGTTCTCTAGAGGTATTGGCGATATGTTTTTTGTTCTCCAATTGTTTAGTTTTGACTTCATTATGTCTGCAAATATCAATCCAGACATTAAACAAATAAATGCACCACAAGAAAGCCAAAAAATAGGGTCTAAAATTGGCTTTATTTGTTGATAATCTGAAATAAATTCATCTATATTCGTTTCATTTAAACTAACAGAAATAAATGTGATTATATTATGAATATTATTATTACTCATGGTTTAAATTTTTTGGTATTGTATTTTAAATAAATCATCTATGCAATTTGTGTATTGTTTTGTTTTGTTAGGCCTGATGCCATTCTTAGGGGATTGAATGTTTTTCGGACTAATTTGATTAATTGTTTCATATCTTTTGTATCTATCCTTTCGTCTTTAATAATACTCATTAATAAGTTCTTTCTGATTAGTGCTCCCTTGGAACTAGTTAGAAGCTTAAGACCTGCACCTGCTACGGGAATCAACTCTTTTGCGGGTGTGCTTGTGTCTTGGACCAGGACATCAAATAAATTTTCGATTCTTTCAACTCTTATGTGACCATTTTGATCAAATATAACGTCTAATAATATATTTATCATCTCATTTGTATCTGAAGTAAGTAATCTTTTAGCTACATAAGGGTAGGCTAAGTCTATAATTTTAAAATCAGGATCTAATCTTAGAGCAAGTCCTTCTTGACTAATTACTGCTCTAATAATTAAAGCAAATCTTGCAGGAACTCTAAAAGGGTAATCAAACATTAATTCGGAGAATTTATTAGTAATTTCTTTAAAATTAAACGATGCAACATCTTTACCAATTGCACTTCCAAGTACCTCCTTTAGTACAGGTATTAGAGGCTTAAGATCTTGTTCTTTATTCAAAAAACCTAGTTTTTGAAAATCTTTTGCTACTGCATGAAAATCATTATTGATCAAATGAACAATGGCACCAGTAAGAGTTAATCTATCTTCCTCTGAAATTGAGTCCATCATTCCGAAATCAACGTAAGCTATATTTCCTAAATCACCATTATGGCCTTTGAGAGCAAACATATTTCCTGGATGAGGGTCTGCATGAAAGTATCCGAACTCTAATAATTGCTGAATTCCACTTATGACTCCAGTTCTTATGATTTTTGATGGATTTAAATTATTTACAACTAATTCATTTCTATCTTTTAATTTTGTGCCATCAATCCAGCTTGTGGTTAATACCTTTACTGATGATAAATGTCTTTCTACATGTGGTATAGTTACTGACTTATTACTGTGGAAAAGTGTAGAAAATCTTTCGGCATTATTTGCTTCTTTTTTGTAATCAACTTCATCAAATAAGCTTCTTCCAAACTCATCTATTATTTCCCCCAATCCGAATCCAAGATTTAATGGAAGTATAGGTGCACTAAGAACGCCAAGTATTTTTATAATTACGATATCTCTTCTAATATTAAATATTAAAAGAGGCCTCTGAACTTTTACAGCTACCCAATAATTGCTAGTTAGCCTTGCTTTATAAACTTGGCCAAGACTAGCTGAGGCTATTGGTTTAGATGGAAAATCTTCAAATAGTTCAATCGCTGGCCTCCCTAGCTCACTTTCAATAATTTCAAGTGCTTTTTCATGAGAAAATGAGGGTAAGTTATCTTGTAAGTTTGTTAATTCTTCCAGCCAATCTTTTCTTATCAGATCTGGCCTGGTTGAAAGTGCTTGTCCTACTTTTATAAAACAGGGACCTAGGCCAACAAGTGTTTTAAGTAGAAATTTAGCTAGATTCTTTTGAGTTTTGTCATCATTGCTTGAACCTTGAAAAATAAGTCTTGCTAATAGAAGTGATATTGCACCAACTATCTGAATAAATCTAGGCACCAATATCCACGGCCTTGAAATCAACCAGATTAAATCTCTTTTGAAATCGTATTTCATAGATTCATCATAAGTTCTTTTAGCTACCTCTCTAAGAAGTTCTTTTGATTTGCTTACTGACTAATTTAAGTACATTAATTTTAGGTAATTGTTTTATTCTATGGGGCTTTTGAAATTGCTTTCTGCTAATAGAAGCGAAAATCTTTTTTTGCCTGCTCATGGAAGAGGAAAGGCTCTCCCCGAAAACATAAAAAACCTAATGAAGTTAAGACCAGGTATTTGGGATTTACCTGAGCTTTTCGAGATTGGTGGTCCGTTGATTAGTGAAGGAGCAATAGCTGAAAGTCAAAAGTCTTCTGCTTATGAAGTGGGTGTTGATAGATGTTGGTATGGAGTCAATGGTGCGACCGGTTTACTTCAAAGTTCATTGCTTGCTCTTGCTCGTCCTGGTCAAGCTGTTCTAATGCCAAGGAATATACATAAAAGTTGCATTCAAGCATGCCTGTTTGGAGGCTTAATCCCAATACTTTTTAATGTCCCTTATTTTACTGATCGAGGCCATGCATCTGTTTTTGATAGAAAATGGCTTCAAAGTGTTTTTAAAAAAGCAAGAGAATTTGAAGAGGACATAGCTGCGGTTGTTTTAGTTAACCCTACATATCAAGGATATTCTGCAGATATGGAATCTCTGATTAAGGAGATTCATTCTCATTCCTTGCCTGTTTTGGTTGATGAGGCTCATGGTGCCTACTTTATTAGTCAAATAAGACCAGATTTACCTAAGTCAGCTATTTATTTTGGTGCAGATCTTGTTGTTCACTCTCTACATAAATCTGCACCAGGATTAGTTCAATCCGCAGTTCTATGGTCGCAAGGAGACAAGGTCGATCCATTTACAATCGAGAGAAGTATTGAGTTGCTTCAAACTTCAAGCCCAAGTTCATTGTTGTTAGCTTCTTGTGAAAGTTCAATAAAGGATCTCATTGAATCTAAAGGACTTAAGAAATTAGAATCCCGTATAGATGAAGCTGAGTTATTAAGAGAATTTTTGATTAACAAAGAAGTTCCTCTTCTTAAAAACAATGATCCACTAAGAATTATTCTTCACACATCAAAAATCGGTTTAAGTGGTATTGAAATTGATAAAAGGTTTATGAGAAAAGGAATAATTGGTGAGTTGGCTGAGCCTGGGACACTAACTTTTTGTCTTGGACTTTCATCTCACAAGAGATTGGGAAAAAAATTTGTAAGAATTTGGGATGATATCGTTAGATCTCTTGGCCAGCAAGAACCTTGCTTTTTTAAAAAACCACCTTTCAGTATCGTTTCTAAGCCATACAAGCCATGTTCTTCTTCTTGGGGATCGAACTTTGATAAGGTAAATCTGCACGATGCAATAGGAAGAATTTCTGTTGAGATGGTTTGCCCTTATCCACCTGGAATACCTTTATTGATTCCTGGTGAGATTTTGGACGAAGCTCGTGTTAATTGGTTGATAGATCAAAAATGCTTCTGGCCAGAACAAATTTCTGATTTTGTTAGAGTTATTTCTCATTAATAATATCTACTCATCAGCTATAATGAAATTTAATATTAATAACCACTTTTAAGTATGTTTTATAAAAGAAAGCTATATTTTTTGACCTGATTTAATGTTTTTAACTGTTTCGAAAAAGAGATTATTAAGTGGACTTTTAGTTGGAGCTTTTGGATTTTTGATAGTCTATCTTGGTGATTGGTGGTTTTCTATTTCAATAAGTTTAATTGTTCATTTAGCTCTTCTAGAGTTCTTTCGGATGGCAGAATTTACCGGAATAAGACCAGCTACTAAAACAACATTGTTAGCATGCCAAATATTACTTTTCTTTACTCAATTATCTTCTCAAGGATATATCTCTATTGAAATATCAGATGCTATTTTACCATTGTCTGGTGCTGCTATTTGTGGTTGGTTATTGCTTCAACCTGTAACTGGTTCCATTGCTGATGTTGCTGCATCCATATTCGGATTGTTTTATTTAGGTTTCTTGCCAAGTCATTGGATTAAGTTAAGAAATCTTCTAGAGACTGATTTAACAAATAATTTCAACTTGATTCCAACTGATTGGTCTTCATCTATTACTTTTGGCATGTTAATTACCTTTTCTACATGTTTTATGATCGTTGGATTTGATATAGGTTCTTATTTTGTAGGTAAGAAGTTTGGTAATCACTCATTATCCCCAATTTCTCCTTCTAAAACTATTGAGGGCGTTATTGGTGGGTTATTATTTACAATATTAATTGGAGCCTTTTTTGGATATCTACTTAGATGGGAATTTGGAATATTTATTGGAATATTTATTGGTGTTTTAGTAGCATTATTCTCTCTGGTTGGAGATCTTACAGAATCGATGTTGAAGAGGAATGCAGGATTAAAAGATTCTGGTAATTTCTTGCCTGGTCATGGAGGTATTCTTGATAGAATAGATAGCTATTTATTTACTCCAGCAATTGTATTTTACATAGTAATCTTATTGTCACCATTAATTATTTCCTGAAAAAATTAAAAACTAATAGATGAATTTCCAAAAATATTAACTAAATTATTTTCTATGTTAACATTTTCTATATAAACTTTTTCTTCAATCGGAATCTGAAAAGTCTTATTATAGTTTAAATTTTTTAAATAAATCTTACCTTTATCTGTTTTGATTTCAATCTGTTCTTCTTCATTAATAGCGTTTTTATCTTCGGGAGATTTAATTAAGAATTGATCATTTTCTATTTTTAAATTTTTTAATTTACTCTGACTTAATATCTCCTTGGTTGTCATAGTTCCAATATAATTCCAATTATTAGATAATAAAGTTGTTCTGAGTGAGTTTTGAGATAAAGAAATTTTGAATTTTATTATAGGATCATTTTTAAAATATAATTCTTTAGTTTTCATCTTAAAATTAATTTTAAGATGACTAGCTTCTAATTTAACTTTATCGATTAATAGTCCTTTATAATTTATATCTTCAGCAATGATATTAATTTTTTGTATTTCACCTTTAATGATTTGAGTAGTGCTTGAGATAATATCTATTTTTATATTGCTTATCTTTTTACATTCTTTTATGAGTAAGATCCTTACACCTTGTTCTAATAATTTAGAAAGGATCCCTTTCCCATTAATCCCCTTAGATATCACTAGCTTTCTTAAATTTTTCCCAAGCCTCAGCAACTAATTTTGGTTCTTCTAAATGCGGAAGATGTCCTGAATTAGTTGCTATTTCTATGTTGGACTTATAATTTTTATTGGTTTCTTCCTTTTCTTTCTTAGGAATAATTCTGTCATATTTTCCTAAAATAATTTTGAGTGGTTGTGTTGGTTGTGGGAGTCCGCAACCTGACACACCTCCATCTGCCGCAAAATCTGCCAAGGATGATTGCCAACCAGGAACTCTTAAATGTATGGAGGCAATTTGTTCTTCTGCAGGGCCAACGCTATTTTTTGGATCCGCGAATGCCTGTCTACATAATCCCCTACGGACAAATGGTTGACTAAGGAAAAAAGCTCCAAAATGATTTAAGGGCCATGGAATCTTAGGGTTTTTTCCTGCCAAACCTGCGGGTGATAAAAGTAATAACTTATTGACTTTTTTGGGGTTTTGTCTCGCGAGCTCTAGAGCCAAAGCTCCGCCCATTGAGGCACCTATTAGTCCTATTGGTTGATTCTTTGAGAAATAGTTCAATACAGAATTCAAATGTTTCATTATATATTTAAATCCATACTTGTTCCCATTAGATCTAGGACAAAACCCAAATCCATATAGATCTGGAATGATTAACTTATTATTCTTTTTTAAATAAGGTGTAAGACGTCTATATTCAAGAAAGCAGCTATCAAAACCATGAAGGAGGAGAATTTTTTCCCCTTTACCTGTTAACACTGCTGGAAATAAATCAGATTTATTTGGCGAAATATCCTCTAGTTTTATCCATTTAAGATCTTCAAAAAGTTTACTTGCTTGCTTGTCAATAATTTTCTCTTTTATTACTTTTATATATGCCTTTGTGGCAATTGTTTTAACCCTATTTTTATTTACTTCTTGATTCAATGCTCTTAGGTTTTATTTGTTTTTATTTTGGAACTTGTGGGAAAGGATTGTAAATTTTGAATTGCTTCGAAAATGTCTTTTGCTTTTATTGGGAAAGGTAATTGATGTATATCAGAGTCATCATTACAGGCAAACTTACATGCTTTATATAGTTCATCCGAGGTCGCATTCTTAAGGCAAATAGACTCAATTGAAATAGGAAGATTGAGTTGAGAGAAAAAATCTATAAGTTGTGACTTGGCTTGTTTTGGTAATTGATTTTTTGAATTTTTTTCTTCTAGATGCAATTGTATTAACAAGCCAAATCCAACTAGTTCACCATGAAGTGGTTTGTTTGTATATTCAAGTTGTGTTAATCCATTGTGTATGGGATGCGCTGCTGCTGTTCTGCATCTAGCCCCTCCAAGTCCTCCGATTATTCCAGCAGTCAAAGCACATCCTTCTGCAACAGTTTCCCAAGAATTGCTTAGTGGATCTATGTAAGCCTTATAGCCGTTTAAAAATAATTGATCGCGTAAAACCCTAGCCATCTGAACTGTTTGCTGCACAAAACCATCTTGGCTTGTACTGCTTGTTAAGGACGACTCATACCATTTCGCGACAGCATCTGCCATGCCGCTAGCAAGTGTTTTTGGTGGCGCGGCTCTAACAATTGTGTGATCAAAAATCAATAAATTTGGACAGCTTTTTAAAGTTACATCTTTTACGAATTTGCCATCGGGAGTATAAATATTAGATAAAGCGGTCCATCCTGCACATGTGGAAGCACTTAGTGGCACAGTAATACAATTGATAGAAAGTAAATCCGCGATTAGTTTTCCTGCGTCAAGTACTTTTCCACCTCCTGCAGCAATAATCCCATCGCAGTTGTTTTTTTTAGAGACTAAGTATGCATTTTGGATATCTATTTCACAACAATCATGATTTAACTCCAGTGAGATTGATTGAATACCTTTTAAAAGAAGATCTTTTTCTAATGAAGCTCTTATTTTTTTTTGTAGAGATACTTCTTCCTATTATCAATGGCCTTTTGCAAAATTTAGTTATTAAATCTAATGATTTAATCCATGCCCCTTCACCTCTAACGACCTTTGAAGGTGAAATGCTGTGATTATTTATAGACATGTAACTGTTCTATCTAAAGGTTAAACAGCGGCGCTAGCTAATTCTGGCTTGGAACTATCTTTCCCAAGATGTTTAACAATTACTTTTTTACTTTCATCAATATCCACCTCCGCCTTATCTCCTGCTTTTATCCTTCCAGATAAAACTTCTTCAGCAAGGCTATCTTCTAATAATCTCATTACCGCTCTTCTTAAAGGTCTTGCACCATAAGAAGGATTGTATCCTTCTTCAACTAACCTTTCTTTGAAATCGTTAGACACAGTCAATGATATTCCTTTTTCTTTTATCCTCAAGAATACCTCTTTCAACATTATTTCGGCGATGTCTTTCACTTCGTTTCTAGAGAGTTGTCTGAATACAATTATTTCGTCTAATCTATTAAGAAATTCAGGACGGAAATATTGCTTTAACTCCTCATTAACTAACGACTTGATTCGATTGTATTGAGTATCTTCTAAATTTTCACCTGAGAATTCAAATCCCAATCCTCCACCACCTTTCTCTATTACTTTAGAGCCAATATTAGAGGTCATTATTATTAAAGTATTTTTGAAATCAACAGTTCTTCCTTTTGAATCGGTTAATCTGCCTTCCTCTAGTAATTGAAGGAGAAGATTAAATACATCTGGATGAGCTTTTTCTATTTCATCAAACAAAACAACTGTATAAGGTCTTCTTCTCACGGCTTCTGTTAGTTGTCCACCTTCATTGAAACCTACATAGCCAGGAGGAGATCCTATTAATTTACTGACAGTATGTCTTTCCATGAACTCAGACATGTCTAAACGAATCATTGCTTCTTCACTGCCAAAGAAATAAGCCGCTAATGCTTTAGTAAGTTCAGTTTTCCCGACTCCAGTTGGACCAGAAAAAATAAAACTAGCTATTGGTCTGTTTGGATTCTTAAGCCCAACTCTTGCTCTCCTTATTGCTTTTGAAACAGCTTTAACAGCTTCGTCTTGACCTATGAGTCTTTGATGCAAAGTCTCCTCCATATTTAGAAGTTTGACTGATTCACTTTCAGTTAATTTTTGAACAGGAACGCCAGTCCATGAGGCGACAATATGAGCAATATCTTCTTCATTAACTATAGGTTGAGAGACTTTTAAGTCATCAGACTCAGAAATAACTTGGTCTTTCGTTTCATTATTTTTTTCTGGGATATTATTATTAGGGTCAGGATTGTCATTTGATGAAGTTTTTTGTCTTATATTCTGTAAAAGATTTCTAATTTTATCTCTTAGTTCAACTTCTTTTTCTCTAAGTTCTCCTGCTTGGGTGAAATTTTGATCTCTTACAGCTTCTTCTTTGCTTTTTTGTATTTTCCTTAGTTCTTTATCAACTTCTTTTGCTTCAGGAGGTAATTTGGAATTGAGTAATCTGACCCGACTCCCTGCTTCGTCTATTAGGTCAATAGCTTTATCAGGTAAAAAACGATCAGATATGTACCTATCGCCAAGATTGGCAGCGGCATCTAGAGCTTCATCAGTAATTTTTAATCTGTGATGTTGCTCGTATCTCTCTCTTAATCCTTTAAGGATTTCAATTGTATCTTTGATTGAAGGTTCTCCAATCATTACAGGTTGGAATCTTCGTTCTAATGCAGCATCTCTTTCAATATGTTTGCGATACTCATCTAAAGTTGTTGCTCCAATACATTGAAGTTCTCCTCTTGCTAATGCTGGTTTTA